>JBASZG010000118.1:0-2916 GCA_049277875.1 Venatoribacter sp. | reverse complement strand
CCTTCAATAATGCCTGCGTCTTCTAGGGCTTTTACCCGCCTTAAACAAGCCGAAGGCGACAGCCTAACCTTATCGGCCAGTTGTTGGTTGGTTAGGCTGCTGTCTTGCTGTAGCTGCTTTAAAATTCTTAAATCGATTCTATCCATAGGCTTATATGGCGTTTTATTGCTCATGTTGGTTTATTTTTGGGGTATTTTAATACACAAAACCTATAAAAAGCAGATTATTTTAATTTTTATTATTTTTAAGCAATTTTTATAACATTCGAGTAAAAAATAACCGCACATTCGCAAGCACCTTGCGCGGCCAATTCCCTACTATATCCATCAAGCGGTTAGGCAGTTTTTGGCTTACCCAGCCTTAGCACACCCAAGCCTCACAAGGGCAATCCGTGCAAACGCACCACTAACCCAAGGTGGCAACCGCTCAATACTTACCCTCTACTTTTTAAGGCCAAACTATGTCATTCGATTATCGCAAATACCAAGCTGCCCCTGTGGTGCAAAAACCCAATCGCCGCTGGCCAGATCAAACGCTAACCGCTGCGCCCATTTGGTGCTCGGTGGATTTACGCGACGGCAACCAAGCCCTAATCGACCCTATGACGGTATCGCAAAAGCAACGCTTATGGGCGTTGTTGGTAAAAATGGGCTTTAAAGAAATTGAGGTAGGCTTTCCTTCAGCCTCTAAGCCCGATTACGACTTTGTGCGCTGGTTGATTGAAGAAAACCAAATACCCGACGATGTAACCATTCAGGTATTAACCCAAGCGCGCGAAGACTTAATTGTTAAAACCTTTGCCGCCTTAAAAAACGCCAAACGTGCGGTGGTGCATGTGTATAACTCCACCTCACGAGTGCAACGTGAAAAAGTATTTAAGTTAGACAAACAAGGCATTCTTGATATTGCCGTGTATGGCGCCAAACGAGTGCAAGAAGAAGCGCAAAAATACCCACAAACCCAATGGGTGTTTGAATACTCGCCCGAAAGCTTTTCTTCGACCGAAGTCGATTTTGCGGTAGAAGTGTGCAATGCCGTTATTGACGTGTGGCAGCCCACGCCAGAACGCAAGATTATTTTAAACTTGCCCGATACAGTGCAATTATCTACGCCCAATGTTTACGCCGACCAAATTGAATGGTTTTGCGACAACGTACATAAGCGTGACAGCCTAATTATCAGCATTCACCCTCACAACGACCGTGGCTGTGGTGTGGCCACCGCCGAATTGGCGATGATGGCCGGTGCCGACCGCGTAGAAGGCACTTTGTTGGGCAACGGCGAGCGCACTGGCAACTTGGATATTACTACCGTGGCCATGAACCTGTACTCGCACGGCATCGACCCTAAATTAGATTTGAGCATTGCCGATGAAATCATCGCCACCAGCGAAGCGGTAACGCAAATTAAAGTTCACCCACGCCATCCTTGGTTTGGCGAGTTGGTTTACACCGCGTTTTCAGGCAGTCACCAAGACGCCATTCGCAAATGCTTAAGCGTGCAAGAGCAAGAGGAGTTTTGGGACGTCGCCTATTTGCCCATCGACCCACAGGATATTGGCCGCAATTACCAATCGGTTATTCGCGTTAACAGCCAATCGGGCAAAGGCGGCGCCAGCTATTTGTTAGAGCAAAAAATGGGCATTACCTTGCCCCGCTGGATGCAAATAGAATTGGCAGGCCCAGTGCAGAAGGCCACCGAAGCCAAGGGGGGTGAGTTAAACACCGAAGACATAGAGCAAGTATTTAACCGCGAGTTTGTAAACATTAACGCGCCTTTTAGCTTGGTTAGCTATCAGCTAGATAAAACCGACGACAACCATAAAATTAAGCTAATCATCGAGCAACAAGGCCAACAGCAAAGCTTAGAAGGCCAAGGCAACGGAGCAATCAGCGCCTTTGCTAATGCCATGCAGCAGGTGTCGGGCTTGGAAGTGCAGATAGTGCAGTTTGACGAACAAACCCTAGGAGAAGATAGCCACGCCGATGCCATAGCCTTTATTCAGGCTAACATTGCTGGCAAACGCCACAGCGCCGTTGCCCAAGACAACGACAGCTTAAGTGCAGGCTTTAAGGCCATTTTGGGAGTAGTAAACAAAGCTCAAGCGGGTTAAACAGATTGATGATAAAGCCGTTTGTGGCGCGGCGTTTCGGTTTGTTGATGGATTCACGGCGAGTCTGCGAACGACAAACCGAAAGATAGCCGCAAGACAAAAGCGGCGCTAAAAATCAGGCTAGGGGTTTGTCAGCAAGCTGAGGGCGGCTAAGCCACCCTTTGTTATTTACCTTTGCGATTAAGCTAGAAACGATTGCAGCCATTCCCATTGCCACCAAGCCGCGCCGCCAATAATAGCCGCTGCGCCAAGTAACCAAGGCCATAGCGATTTTTGCTCTTCAAATGGGTCGGCCAAAGCGCGTTTAGAGCCTTTAGGCAAGTTTGCCAACTGAGTTAACGAGGCACCAAATGGAATGCTGATTTTGGCTTGAGTGTTCACCGCCCAACCGTTGGCATCCAAAATAGGGCCAAGGCTACGGCGGCGTAATTTAAACCAAGCCAGCAGCATAGATGGGCCAGAGATAAAGAAAGTAATCCCCACCAACACCAAAGGCCATTGCCACCATTCCAAAGCCAACAAGCCACTAAACACGGCCGCCAAGGCGGTGCCAATGGCACCAACCGCCAAGCCAATGGCGGCAAAAATACCCGCAAATTTAGCGATATCGAAAGGAGGTTTCGAGACATCTGCCGCGCCGGCTCCTTCTATATTCGAAGTGGCCGAGGTCATTAATTCGGAGTCTTTACTGGAAGCAAATTTTTGAATTTGCTGAGAAATCATATTGGCAATACGTTTGTAAGGTGACCAGAAGGCTTGACGCACACTAATGGCATTTTCCACCACTTTAACTATGGTGGCAT
>JBASZG010000117.1:0-3430 GCA_049277875.1 Venatoribacter sp. | reverse complement strand
GGCAAGCAGTCACTACCAAGATAAAATTGTGCGCCCACTTACCGAAGCCATCCCCCAGCACGCAGACGAGTTGGCCACACTTCATAAAAACGCCGGTGTGCTGTTTGGCAAAAATGATATTTATGTGGTGCATGAAGTTAATATTCCTGCGGCCAACACGCACTGGTCACTGTTGATTGAGCTACCAACTAAGGTGGCGCTGGCGCAGGTCAATACCATGAATAAGCTGGCTCAAGAAAAAACCACGGCCGTAATGTCAGGCTTAATCTTAATTAGTCTGTTGCTTGCGGCTGTCTCTTTGGCGCTTATCATTGTGCTGATTCGCTCTATTGTGGAACCTATTGGCTTGTTAAATCAGCAGGTAGCGCAGTTGGCCAGTAGCGAAGGCGACTTGTCGCGCCGCTTACAGCTTGATACACACGCCGAACTTATTGCCTTAGGCAACAATTTCAATCGCTTTATGCACAAGCTGCGAGATCTGGTTATGTCGTTAAAAGACATTGGCCAGCAGGTGCGTAAAGAAGCAAATGAAAACCTAAGTGTTAGCAATCGCACTCGCTCTGCCACTGAACAGCAGCAAAGTGAAATTGAAAATGTAGTCACTGCTACTCAAGAAATGTCGGCTACGGCCTCGGAAGTGGCGCGCATTGCCTCTGAGGTTGCCGCCCATTCAAATGAAATTCACAGCACTGTGGTGGAGTCGCAACAAACCTTAGCCAAAGCCGTTGATACCGTTGGCGAATTGGAAACCAGCATGCACGCTGCCAGTGCATCCATTACCAAGGTTTCTGAGCGTTCAGAAGATATTAACCGTATTTTGGTGGTTATTGGTTCCATTGCCGAGCAAACCAATTTGTTGGCGTTAAACGCCGCCATTGAAGCGGCCAGAGCCGGAGAGCAGGGTCGAGGTTTTGCCGTGGTAGCAGACGAAGTTCGCACCTTGGCCGCTCGCACACAAAGCTCAACAGAAGAAATTAATACCATGATTGGCGACCTGCAAAGTGAAGTTACTCAGGCCGTGAGTATTATTGAGCGCAGCTCTGGTCAAGCCAACGATGCCATGACAAGCACCCATCAGGCGCATGAATTTTTGCATCGAGTCGTGGAGGCCATTGCCAGTATTGCCGATAACATTCGCCAAGTTGCGACCGCTGCCGAAGAGCAAAGCTCGGTGAGTGAAGAAATTACCCGCAACCTCACGGTAATAGGTGATGCTGCACAAACACTGGCAGACCTTGCCCAGCATGCCAACAACAGCAGCCACCATGTTACCCATCAGTTGGATGAGCTAGACCGTCAACTGGCTGCCTTGCGTACTTAACGCCAACGCTTGGCCTAGCTCTGTGCTCCATTGCCCAGAGCTAGGCGGGCAAGTGATACAAACTTTTTCCTGAACTGGTTCGTCTTCCCAGGCTAGACGATAAGCGTGTAAGTAAGTGCGGTCGCTGTCGATGCCGCCATAACGAATATCGCCATCTATGGGGGCACCTAGGCTTTTCATGGCCACTCGCAGTTGATGCGTTTTCCCTGTTTGAGGCTCTAAAATAAACAAACGTTTTTTTAGGTTTTCGTCATAGTGGCTGGTGAAATAAGTGATGGCTGGGTTATTCATGCTGCGCTTAAGTAGCCAACTGCCATTGCGGCCCTTTTCCATATCGCCTTTAATCCAGCCCTGCTTTTTCTTGGGCTTGAAACCAGATTGAGCTAAATACACTTTGTGTATTTTTTGTGCAGCAAACAAATTGCCAAGACGAGCGGCTCCTGCAGCACTGGTAGCCAACAGCAAAATACCCGAGGTTACTTTGTCCAGCCGGTGAACAGGCCAAAGCGGCTGGCCGAGTTGTTGGCTGGCCAAGACCACAAAGCCTGCTTCGTTATCTTCACTATGAATATTTATCCCAGCCGGTTTATGCAGCGCCAGCCAATCTTGGCCTTGGTTTAGAACTTGAAACATTTAGAAGCGGTAGCTAAACAAAATACGTTGTACTAGCACATCGGCATGGCGGTCGCGGGCGGAAACCGAGTAATCCAGCGTGATGGCGCGATATTGCCAGCCAGTGCCAAGCTGCAAGGCCCAAGCATGATCGCTTTTTGTGGTTTTTTCATAGTGCCAACTGGGGCCTGCATACAAACGAAAACCGGGTTCGGCCAAGCCAATACCCCAAAATAGCTGAGCTTCAACGCCTTTTATGCGGTAATCATCGTTAGCGTAATAGAGGCTAAAACGTGAGGCCGTATGGTTGTTTTGTGGGTACTCTGCAAATAGCTCACCGCCCCACTGTGAATCCAGCTTTATGGCGCCAGCGCCAACTCGAAAATTACTTGGTTCAGCAACTACAGTGGCCGTACCAAGCAGAAAAATAGCAATAAATAGAAATAGCTGGCGCATGCGTTTACCCTAATGAATTTTGTAGCGAAGAGTAACCATAGCTTATAGTGATGGCAAGGGTGAGGTATGCTGCAAACACTGAGTTTTATTAGGAGGTATAGCGTGAAGTTTTGGTATCTATTGGTTTTTACTGTGCTGTCTTTTTCGGTGCAGGCCGATGAAAGCTTTGGCCTGCAATTTCCAGCAGAAGACGCACGCCAAGCCATTATCGAAAACAATCTGGAGTTTATGGGCATTGATTTAGGCGAAGAGGGCATTGAACTGCCCGGCTTAAGCAAGAGCCAAATAGCAAAAGTGCAAACCGAATATCGTGTGCGTTTATTAAATAAACGTTGGCAGTCGTTTACTAATATTGAAGAACAATCGCGCATGGAAGAGCTGCTGCGCATGCGTCGCTACGCCAATCGTTATAACGCGGCCATGTGGCAGGGCTTGCAAAAACAGCAAATGCAAGACCTTAGAAAGTACCACTATTGATGGAATGTCGAGCCGGTTGTGGAGCCTGTTGCATCGCTCCGTCTATTTCGTCGCCCATTCCGGGCATGCCAGAAGGAAAAAAGGCAGGTGAGCGCTGCCTTCATCTAACCTTTGATAACCTTTGTGCTATCTTCAACGACCCCAAGCGCCCAACTGTATGCTCGCAGTTTCAGGCCGACTCTGACGTTTGCGGGCAAACCTCAGAGCAGGCATTGCAGCTTATTACGCTTTTGGAGCTGGCTACAGCTTAAAGCGATTGACCAATTGGCTTAATTGCTGAGCCATAGTAACCAAAGATTCGGCCACTTTTAGGGTGTTATTTGCCGTATCTGCACTTTGTTCTGAATGCTCACGAATGGCACTCACTTTGTGGCTAACTTCATCGCCCACACCAACCTGTTCTTGCATTAGGCTAAGGGTTTCTTGGCTTAGCTGATTCATGCGTTCAACATGGCTGGTCATGGTGTAAAGGGCGTCTGCGGCCTCGCGCACGCGTTCCATCCCTTGGCTGGCCGTTTGCTGAGCATTGTCCATAGAGTTAACGGCGTTTTGCGCTTCGGCCTG
>JBASZG010000116.1:0-10871 GCA_049277875.1 Venatoribacter sp. | reverse complement strand
CCGACGTGCCAGAGCTGGTGCGTGGTAAAACTGGGCGCGTGTACGGCCATTTGATGGGCTTATTAACCTTAATGAAATCTCAGCCTTTGGCCTACAACAAAGACAACCAAGAAGACAAAGAACCCTTATTTGATGCGGTGGATACCGTGCGCGACAGCCTGCGTGCCTTTGCTGATATGGTGCCTAATATTATTGCTCGCAAACAAGATATGCGTGAAGCCGCTAAACGTGGTTTCTCTACCGCCACCGACTTGGCCGACTATTTAGTGCGTAAAGGCATTCCCTTCCGTGATGCACACGAAATTGTGGGCAAATCAGTGGCCTATGGCGTGCAAACAGGTAAAGATTTAAGTGAAATGAGCCTAGCAGAACTGCAACAGTTCTCGGCAGAAATTACGGCGGAAGTGTTTGACGTGCTTACTCTCGAAGGTTCGGTGGCAGCGCGTAACCACATTGGCGGCACCGCGCCGGAGCAAGTGCGCCAAGCTGCTGCTCGTGCCAAGCAAGCATTGGAGGCTCGCTCCTAGCATCAGCAGATAGGGGCGTTTAACGCCCCTGTTTCGTTAGGTTCTTTCTGTGCGGCTAATTTGCACCATTTCGATACGGTGCTCAGATACTTCGATTATTTCAAAGTGGAAGCCGCCAATCTCTAAGGCTTCGCCTTGTTCTGGTATTTGCTCAAATTTGTCGAGCAATAGCCCAGAGAGCGTAGCGATGTCTTCGTCTTCAGTAAGCTCCACTTCGTTGCCTAGCGCTTGTTCCAACTGGTGCAAGTTGGTGGTGCCGTTGGCCAGCCAAACGTCGCCTTTTTGTACTACGTCGGGCACTTCATCGGCGTCGGGGAACTCGCCGGCAATGGCTTCTAGCACGTCAAGCGGGGTAAGAAGCCCTTGAATAGCACCGTATTCGTCCATCACCAGTACCAAGCTGCCACGCGCGTTGCGCAGTACGCTTAAGCTGCGTAAAACGTCTACTTTTTCGGGAATCATGACGGGTGGGTATTTGGCAGCCAGTTGTTCAATATCGCGGCCTTCGTTGATGGCTTTTAATATTTCTTTGGCTTGCACAACCCCTACTACGTCATCTAAGGCATCGCGGCACACCGGAAAAATTCCATGAGGAGCCGCCAGCAGTTGTTGCTGAATTTCTTCTGGGGTGTCGGTGCAATCTACCCAAGAAATATCTCCGCGTGGGGTCATGATGGTGCGAATAGAGCGTTCGGCTAAAGATAAAACCCCCGTAATCATTTGCCGTTCTTCTTCCACAAAGGTTTCGTCTTTGACTGTAGTGGTAACGGTTTTAATGGGTTCTTCTTCGGCTTTACCGTTGGCTGTTTTAGATTCGCCTAAAATGCGCAAAATGGCATCGGCGGTGCGTTGGCGCATAGGAATGCGTTCGGCATTTTTGGTTTGATTGTGCAGCGCAGTTTGGTTAAAGAACTCGATTAAAATCGAGAAGCCAATCGCGGCATACAAGTAGCCTTTGGGGATATGCAGGCTAAAGCCTTCGGCAATTAAGCTAAAGCCAATCATCAGCAGGAAGCTTAAGCACAACACCACCACAGTTGGGTGGCCGTTAACAAAGGTAGTAAGGCCTTTTGAAGCGTAAATCATTACCCCCATGGCAATAACAACGGCTGCAACCATGACGTAAAGATGATCAACCATGCCTACGGCAGTAATGACGGAGTCCATCGAGAATACGGCATCCAGCACAACGATTTGAGTTACAACCAGCCAAAAGCCTAGATGTTGGCCATTGTTATCGTCGCGCTCGGTGTGGCCCTCTAGGCGCTCGTGCAGTTCAACTGTGGCTTTAAAGAGGAGGAAAACGCCGCCGACTAATAAAATGATGTCGCGCCAAGAGAAACTGAAATTGTAAATAGAGACAATAGGTTCGGTTAGTGTGATTAACCAAGACATGCCAGAGAGCATGCCAATACGCATGAGTAGTGCGAGGGTTAGCCCCATGATACGCGCTCTATCGCGCAGGTCGGGGTGAACTTTTTCGGCCAAGATGGCAATAAAAACAAGGTTATCAATGCCTAGAACAATTTCCAGCACGATAAGTGTAATAAGACCTGCCCATATCGACGGGTCGGCAAAAACTTCCATTAATGGCTCCATAAAGGGGAAGACGCTGCAATCATATATCAGAATTCAAAAAGAAATAATGCCAAGCTGTTCTTGCAAGCTAAAATTAGCCATTCATACTAGGCGGATTCATTAATCGAGATACCTTCATGCTAAGACGCACCAAAATTGTAGCTACCTTAGGCCCTGCCACAGACCGTGATAACAACCTTGAAAAAATCATACGCGCCGGCGCAAATGTGGTGCGTATGAACTTCTCTCACGGTAGCGCCGAAGATCACATTCAGCGCGCCAAACAAGTGCGCAAAATCGCCACTCGCTTAGGGGTGGAAGTGGCTATCTTGGGCGACTTGCAAGGGCCAAAAATTCGCGTTTCTTCCTTTAAAGACACCAAAGTGCTGTTAAATTTGGGCCAGCGCTTTATTTTGGATACCGCTTGGCCGAAAGACGCAGGCACCGACGAGTGCGTGGGCTGCGACTATGAAGATTTACCCAAAGACGTGAAGCCTGGCGATATTTTATTGCTCGACGATGGCCGCATTCAGCTTAAAGTAAAACGCGTGCAAGACACTCAAGTGTTCACCGAAGTCACCGTAGCTGGCTATCTCTCTAATAAAAAAGGCATTAACAAGCAGGGCGGTGGCCTGTCGGCAGCGGCACTAACCGATAAAGACAAAGAAGACATTATTACCGCAGCCAAAATGGATGTGGACTTTTTAGCCGTGTCCTTTCCTCGTTGTGGCGATGACATGCGCTACGCCCGTACTTTGGCCGATCAAGCGGGTTTAAAAGCTAAACTGGTTGCGAAAGTAGAACGTGCCGAAGCCGTTGCCACCGACGCGGCCTTGGCCGAACTGATTGAAGCCTCGGATGCTGTGATGGTAGCTCGTGGCGACTTGGGGGTTGAAATTGGTGATGCGCAGCTTATGGCCGTGCAGAAAAAAATGATTCGCATGGCGCGCGATTTAAACCGCTCGGTTATTACGGCCACGCAAATGATGGAGTCGATGATTAACGCCCCACTGCCCACTCGTGCCGAAGTGATGGACGTAGCTAATGCGGTGGTTGATGGCACCGACGCCGTGATGCTGTCTGCCGAAACAGCGGCGGGTAACTTCCCAGAACAAACCGTTATGGCCATGAGTAACGTGTGCATGGGTGCCGAGCAACACCCAAGCACGAACGTATCGCGCCACCGCATGGGGGTGCAGTTTAAATCGGCAGAAGAAGCCACGGCCATGTCAACCATGTATGCGGCCAACCACTTAGAAGGGGTGAAAGCCATTATTGCTTTAACTCATTCGGGCACAACACCGTTGCTGTTGTCGCGCATTAGTTCCGGCATTCCAATTTTTGCGATGGCGCAAAGCCCTAAAACCCTAGCTTGGTGCAACCTCTATCGCGGTGTTACGCCTTTGTATTTTGAAGCCGACGCTGGCCGAGATATGTATGAAACCTGCCAACTGGCGATTGAGCGCATTCGCGACACCGGTATAGTGCAGCGCGGTGACCTAGTGCTGCTAACGCATGGCGATGTTGTTGAACGTGTGGGTGGCACTAACACCTGTAAAATTTTAACCGTCGAATAACTCGTATCGGCCACGCCATCCTATCGCAGCCGTATGGCTTGGTAGGGTGGCGTGGCTTTTTTGTGCTTGAGACTTACCTTTCCTTACTTTTCTTTAATAAATTATTGCAAATCATTCTCATTGGCATTAAAGTTCGCAGCGTTTTCCCTACCCACTAATGCTTAGCCGGTTCATTACCTCTTTGGTGTGCAGCCCAGCTTTTGACGGATTATTAACTATGTCTTACATCCAAACTCGTAAACTTTCTTCACATTCAGGCAAGTTGTCTGGCAAGGTTAGCCTTGGTGCCGCGTTATTGAGCGGGCTAATGGCCAGTAATGTATACGCTGAAAACAACGATCAAGCCGAACTCAGCAAGGTGGTGGTCAATCCCAATGAACCCGTCGCAGCCGAGTTTTTTAAAGATCAGCTTGGTGGCACCAAATTTACCCAGTCAGTTTCCAAAACGCCTAAAACCATTCAAATCATGGATAAAAGCCTGCTGGCCGACCAACATGCCACCACGTTAACCGAAGCATTACGCAATAGCCCTGGCGTTGGCACCTTCTATGTGGGTGAAAACGGCAATAGCGCGACTGGCGATACCATTTACATGCGCGGTTTTGACAGCTCTGGCTCAATTTTTGTGGATGGTGTGCGCGACCTAGGTGCCATCTCGCGCGATACCTTCAACACCGAACAAGTGGAAGTGCTGAAAGGCCCAAGTGGCGCCGACTATGGTCGCACCGCGCCCAGTGGCTCAATTAATATGGTGAGCAAACAAGCTTGGTTGGAAAATCATGCCGACGCCAACCTAAGCTACAGCACCGAAAATCAAAAACGTGCCAGCTTAGACGCTAATCGTCAGCTCTCTGCGACCAGCGCCGCACGCTTAAACCTTATGTGGGAAGACAGCGACGTACCAGGGCGTGACAAAGTTGAAAATAAACGTTGGGGTATTGCCCCTGCGGTTTCCTTTGGCTTGGGCACCGACACTCGCATCAAATTTAATTATCTGCATGTGCAGCAGCGCAACCTGCCAGACGGCGGAGCACTCACCATTGGCCTGCCAAGTTGGACTAGCCCAGACGCAACCAAGCCCGAATTCAACGCCGCACCCAAACCCAAAAGCAGCAATTTTTATGGCACTAAATCGGATTACGACAACGTCGATCTAGACATGCTAACGGCTTTTGTAGAGCACGATTTTGCTAATGGCCTTACCTTGCACAACACCACTCGCTGGGGACAAACCAAGCAAGAGTATTTGCTCAGTGCGTTTATGGCCAATAGCGCGGCCACCTGGGATTTGAATGATCTTGGCAATTGGCAAATGAACCGTAACGTAAACGCGCTTGATCAAGAAAACCGCATTTTGACCAACCAATTAGGCTTAGTGCAGAGTTTGCAAACGGGCTTTGCTAAACATAATTTGTCTTATGGGCTGGAATTAACCCGCGAAGAAGTCAAAAACACTGGCGTTAAAGGCTCTGCGGCACCAGCAATCAATATCTATCATCCTAATTACAACGAAAGTTATCAGATGGAAAAAACCGGTGCCGACAGCAAAGGCACGGTGGACACTTTCTCGCTTTATGCCTATGACCATATTGAGCTAACCAACAAGCTACAACTGGCTACTGGCTTGCGTGTTGATCATTATGAAAGTGACTACCAAGCGGTAGCGGCCTGTAATGATGGTACTGGGCGAGGTGCCGTGGCTTGTAATGGCGCGCCTCTAGGTACTTTTGTAAAAACCGTTGATGGCCAAGACAAAGGCAACTTGGTGACTTACCAAATTGGCGCACTGTACCAGCTTACCGAGCAAGGTAATCTGTATATCGACTACTCAGTGGCCACCCAGCCTCCTGGTGGTAGCAGTTTGAAAATGAGTGCATCGGCGAACAGCGTCGATAACCCTGAAAAATACGATCCACAGCAAGCCAAAACCTTGGAACTGGGCAGCAAATGGCAGCTATTTAACGAGCAATTACTGGTTTCTGCCGCCATTTATCGCACCATGGTAGACAACCAAGTGGAGCAAGACCCAACCGACAACCAGTATTACCAAAATGGTGAGAAGCAAATTCAAGGGTTTGAAATCAGTGCGGTTGGCCAAATCACCGACAACCTAAATTTAAGCGCTGGCTACAGCAAACTATCGGCCAAAGTAACCGATGGGGTGGCTAAAGCCAAGGATGGCAGCATGGCCTTGCCTTATAACCCCAGCTCATCCTTCACCAGTTGGTTAACTTACCGTCTGCCTGCAGGCTTTACTTTAGCTGGTGGCGCTCGTTATAACGGTGAGCTAAAACGTGGCACCGACGGCGCGGTGGGAACTCCGCTTTATACCGAAAGCTACTGGGTGGTGGACGCTATGGCTGGCTATGAAGTGAATAAAAACTTTGCCTTGCAGCTAAACCTGTATAACCTTCTGGATGAAAACTACGTCGCCGCGATTAACAAAAGCGGTTACCGTTACACCCCAGGCCAGCCACGTTCAGCCTTGTTAAATGCGAGTTTGAAGTTTTAATCATGCTTTTACACATCCCTCAGGTTTTTAGCAAAGACGAAACCGCTGCCATGCGTCAAACCTTGATGCAAGCAGCGGATTGGGTCGATGGTCGTCAAACTGTGGGCAGCCAAGGCGCGCAAGTGAAACGCAACGAGCAGTTGCATGAACACAGCGCGCTGCGCCAAGAGTTAGGCCAACGCATTACCCAGCGTTTGCAGCAGCATCCGCTGTTTTTTGCAGCGGCTTTGCCGCTGCGTATCATCTTGCCGCGTTTTAATCGCTATCAGGGTGGCGGCACTTATGGGATGCATATTGATGGTTCTGTGATGCGCATGGATGAGCACACTCATTTGCGCTCAGACTTGTCTTGCACTTTGTTCTTAAACGAACCAGAAGACTATGAAGGTGGCGAGCTAGTAGTAGCCGATACCTATGGCGAACACAGCGTGAAACTGCCCGCCGGGGATGCCGTTTTGTATCCTTCTTCCAGCTTGCACTGCGTGACCCCCGTCACTAAAGGCGCACGCCTAGCCTCTTTTATGTGGATTCAAAGCATGATTCGGGATGAGGGCCAACGGCGCACTTTGTTTGAGTTAGACACGGCCATCACTAAGCTCACTGACACCGCTGCCGACCGCGATGCGGTAGTGCAGCTAACCGGTGTTTATCACAACCTGCTGCGCCAGTGGGCGCAAACCTAGGGGTGGCACAAGCTTTACTTGGCGCACCAAAATGGTGGGAGAGCGCATAAAAAGCGGTTACAATGCGCGTCCTTTCTTTTTCCGCCCATAGCTCAGTTGGATAGAGTGACAGTTTCCGAAGCTGTAGGTCGCAGGTTCGATCCCTGCTGGGCGGGCCATTTATTCTCTTGCTTATGGCTTAATCATGGTGCCGGTAATAGGAGTTGAACCTACGACCTTCGCATTACGAATGCGCTGCTCTACCAACTGAGCTATACCGGCAAATCTGAATAACAGTGAAACAAAGCGGCAACGAGTGCCGCACTTTACGCCTGAACTTCTAGGCGATCAACGTTTTGGAAACCACGTGGTAGTTTGTTGCCGCGACGGCCACGTTCACCAAGGTAATGCTCTAAATCGGCAAACTTTAAGCGCAAGTGGCGTTTGCCGCTGTGCACTAATAGTTGCTCTTCTTGGCTGAAGGCAGCGGCCGATACCATGATTTCCTCGCGTTTTGCGGCGCGGTCGGAGGGAATGGAAATCATCTTATTGCCCTTGCCTTTGCTCATTTGTGGCAGGTCGGCGGCGGGGAATACTAATAAGCGGCCTTCGTTGCTGATGGCAGCAATCCAGGCTTTTTCTGGGTTTAGCACGCGCGCAGGGGTAAGCACTTGAGCGTTGCTGGGCAGGCTGATTAAGGCTTTGCCAGCTTTGTTTTTGCTTTGCATGTCCTCGAAGGTGCCAATAAAACCGTAGCCTGCGTCGCTGCACAGTAGGTAGCGGTCGCTGTCTTCGCCAATTAGGGTGGCGATAAAGTCGCTGTTGGCGGGTGGGCTTAGGCGGCTGCTTAGTGGTTCGCCTTGGCCACGCGCCGAGGGCAGGGTGTGGGCGGCAAGACTGTAAGAACGACCGGTGCTGTCTAGGAATACGGCCTGCTGGTTCGACTTGCCCGGCACCGACATTAAATAGCCGTCGCCCGATTTGTAGCTTAGGTTTTCGGCGTCGATATCGTGGCCTTTGGCGGCGCGCACCCAACCTTTTTGTGAAAGTACGACGGTAATAGGCTCGGTTGGGGCCAGTTCGTTTTCACTAAAGGCTTTGGCTTCGGCGCGAGCAACCACGGGCGAGCGACGGTCGTCGCCGTAGGTTTCGGCGTCGGCCATAATTTCTTTTTTGATCAGGGTTTTTAGGCGGCGCTCTGAGCCAAGGGTTTTTTCCAGGCTGTCGCGTTCTTTTTCTAACTCGTCTTGCTCACCACGGATTTTCATTTCTTCCAGCTTGGCAAGGTGGCGTAATTTCAGCTCTAAAATGGCTTCGGCTTGAATATCGCTGATGCCAAAACGCGACATAAGCACAGGTTTTGGCTCGTCTTCGCGACGAATAATTTCAATCACTTCGTCGATGTTTAAGAAGGCTATCAGCAAGCCGTCTAAAATGTGCAAACGCGCCAGCACTTTGTCTAGCCTAAATTGCAAACGGCGGCGCACGGTTTCGGTGCGATATTCCAGCCATTCACTGAGCATGGTTTTTAGGTCTTTCACCTGAGGACGACCGTCTAGGCCAATCACGTTCATATTTACGCGATAGTTTTTTTCTAGGTCGGTGGTCGAAAACAAATGCCCCATTAAGCCTTGGTAATCAATGCGGTTTGATTTCGGCACAATCACTAGGCGACAGGGGTTTTCGTGGTCGGACTCGTCGCGCAGATCGGTTACTAACGGGAGTTTTTTGGCCTGCATTTGCGCTGCAATTTGCTCTAATACCTTGGCGCCAGAGCATTGGTGCGGCAGGGCGGTAATTACGATTTCGCCGTCTTCAATTTCGTACACCGCGCGCATTTTGATGCTGCCATGACCGGTGCGGTAGATTTTTCGTAAATCTTCACGCGGGGTAATAATTTCGGCGGCGGTGGGGTAGTCGGGGGCTAAAACGTGTTCGCACAGGCTGTCTAAATCGGCGTTAGGATTGTCGAGCAGTTCAACGCAAGCGCTGGCGACTTCACGAATGTTGTGCGGTGGAATATCGGTTGCCATACCCACGGCAATGCCTGTCGTACCGTTCAGCAGAATGTTGGGCAAACGCGCAGGCAGGGTAACTGGCTCGTCGAGCGTGCCGTCGAAGTTAGGCTGCCATTCCACTGTGCCTTGGCCGAGTTCACTGAGCAGAGTTTCGGCGTAGGGCGCAAGACGCGATTCGGTGTAACGCATGGCGGCGAACGATTTGGGGTCGTCGGGCGCGCCCCAGTTACCTTGGCCGTCTACCAGCGGATAGCGGTAGGAAAACGGCTGTGCCATCAGCACCATAGCTTCGTAGCAGGCGCTGTCGCCATGCGGGTGGTATTTACCCAACACGTCGCCAACGGTACGCGCCGATTTTTTGTACTTGGCGGTGTATTTCAGGCCAAGCTCGCTCATGGCGTACACAATGCGACGTTGTACGGGTTTTAAACCGTCGCCAACGTGGGGCAGAGCGCGGTCCAAAATAACGTACATGGAGTAGTTTAAATAGGCGCTCTCGGTGTACTGCTTGAGCGATTGACGCTCGGTGCCGTCTTCAGCAAAGGTAATGTCGGTCATAGTAGGTGTTCACCACTTAAGACAAATGAGCCTGTTTTAATGGCTCGTGTTGTTCGGGATTGAGGCGAGGGCCAAACTGGGTAATCAGTTGTGCCGAAGCCGCCGAGGCTAAACGACCAGCGCTTGGGTAGTCGTGGCCGTGGGTAATGGCGTACATAAACGCGCCGGCAAATAAATCGCCTGCGCCGTTGGTGTCTATGGGCGTTACCGCGTGAGGGGCAATTGAATGCAGGGTTTGGCCGTCGAAGGCTATCGCGCCTTTCGCGCCTAGGGTAATGGCGAAGGTTTTGGTTTTGTTTTTAAGAAACTCGATGGCCTCGTCGGTGTTATACACGCCTGCGAGTAACTGGGCTTCTTCTTCGTTGCAGAACAGCATGTCTACTCCGTCGCCAATCATTTCTAAAATACCGTCGCGGAAATACTGCGCCATAGCTGGGTCGGAGCAGGTAATAGCGACTTTAACACCGTGTTTGCGAGCTAATTCGCGTACTTTAATCGCGGCTTGGCGTGAGGTATCAGAGGTTACTAAGTAGCCTTCAATATAAACGTATTGCGAAGCGGCTAGGGCTTGTTCATTAATGTGTTTTTCGTGTAAGTCGCTGGTGATGCCCAAGAAGGTGTTCATGGTGCGCTCGGCATCTGGGCTAATCATGACGGTGCATTTGCCGGTTTCGCCTTGGTCGCGGTGGCCGTTGATGTTGCTGTCAACGCCTGCGGCTTTTAGGTCTTGGGCGTAAAAATCGCCGTCGGCATCGGCGGCGACGTTGCAGGTGTAGAAGGTTTTGGCACCAAAGTAACTTGCGCCAATAATGGTATTGGCGGCGCTGCCACCGCAGGCTTGTTTCTGTGGTTGGTATTTGGCTTGTAAATTGGCACGCAGTTGGTGCATCTGTTCTTCGTTAATCAGCGTCATAACGCCTTTTTGAATACCGGCTTGGCGGAAAAACTCGTCTTGTACTTGGTATTCTTGGTCAACTAAGGCGTTGCCAATGCCATAAATGTGGTAGCTCATGGTGTTTCTTATGCTTGTCCTGGGTGGCTTGCGCCTGAAAATGAAGCGCAAAGAGTACCATAGCCGGCTGTTTTTTCTAACACGCCTTTCTTAGCTTTTCGGTGTGTTAGAGAAAACAGCCTGCAAGCCTAGAGTGGCGTTGAAATGCTAAGCAGTCGCCAATTCAGTCAAGGCCGAGCGCAGCGCGTTGTAATCGCCTATGTAGCGGGTTTTGCGTTCGTCTTGAATAAAAATCTGCGGCAAAGAACGCACTTCACTGCCCACCAGCTCATTAAGCTGCTCTACCTCGTAATCAACGCCAAGTTGCAAATGGCTGTATTCGATGGATTGGATTTGGCACAGCATTTTAGTTTTTTCGCAGTTTGGGCAGTTAGGTTTGCCATAAATAATTACATTCATTGTTTGCTCCTCCTGTTATGGGTATTTC
>JBASZG010000115.1:0-10962 GCA_049277875.1 Venatoribacter sp. | reverse complement strand
GTTAACGCATTCTACATGACCGGTAAATCTCATGATTGTGGCGGTAAGCTTGGCTACATGAAAGCCTTCGTTGAATACTCTATGCGCCATCCAAAAGAAGGCGCTGCATTTAAAGAATGGTTGCGTGAATTGCATTTTAAAGACTGAACTTAGCCACAAAAAGTTTAAATAGACTTCATTGATTCACTAATCGAAATAGCCCAAAGCCAACAAATTATGTCTAATCCAGAGCAACAGAAATACAACGATGAAATTGATCTTTTTGATTTGATTGATGACATTAAAAGCCAATGGAAATGGCTAATAGGAACAAGTGTTATTTTTACTCTTGTTGCTTTTACTTATGCGCTGCTTGCCAAACCTGTTTATCAAGCAGAGTTAGTGCTAAAACCCACAACCGAAACCCACCTTTTACAGCTTAACCAAACACGCTTAAAAGAAGTGCTGGATTTAGTCAGCAAAGACGAAAAAGAGCCCGCGCGTGAATACATCACTGTTGACAAGGCCTTTGCTGATGCCCGCGCGCGAGTGCTCTCTGCCAGTAGTATGCGCGATTTCTATCAAAAATTATTGCAAGAAAATAATCCTAAAATTTTAGAACTTCTGTTTGACCCTGATATTTCTGAAGAACAAAATCAAACTAAATTTTATGAGCGTTTTAGCCGTGTTGATCCTACCAATAAACAAACAGACGTGTTTTTGCGTTTAAAGTTTGAATTAATGGATAAAGAATTATCCGCTGAATTGCTTAATCGTTTTGTTTTGTTTGTCTTGCAAAGCCAGCGTGAAGACGAACATCATGCTTTCGACTTTCGTTTTCAAGCACAGTTAAATGACTGGAAAAGCCAAGTTGAAGAAATGCGCGCTAACTATCAGTCTGAAAAAATGCGCCGCTTGCTGGAGCTGCAAGAAGCTTCAGCCATTGCCACAAGCATCAAACAACAAAACCCCATCTACACGAATGAGCGCTTTTCTATTGGCAGCGAACCACCTTTATACATGATGGGTAAAAAAGCACTGGACGCTGAAATAGAACAACTTAAACAGCGCAGCCAGAACAACGAAGACGTCTATGTTGAAAATTTACCCGAACTACTGGCTAAAATTGAACGTATAGAACGCATAAAAATAGACTGGAATAAAGTGCAATTTGCTCAACTTGATCAAAAAGCAACGGTTCCCCTTGCTCCCATCAAACCCAAAAAGCTTTTAGTCTTAGCAATAGGCGTTGGTTTGGGTGTAATGATTGGCGCCTTCCTTGCACTTATCTCTGCCGCGTGGAAACGTAGAAAAAATACTGCAGGAAGAGAACTGTAGGCCACACCTACAACCGGCTGACGACATTCGTGGCGCTATCATGGCGGCCACAGGCCGCCGGTGCGGTATTTCCCCGCTGTTATGGTAACCGCCCCCCACCAAAACCGTGCTGATGTCACTCTACAACGAGGTTTGCTTTCATGCTTTTTTATTAAGCTTATGCTTGTTAATTCGCTCTTTACGCTGATTGTGCGTTGAACCGAAAATTGGAAAATCTTGGCGTTTCAGTAATATTTCTTAGGGAAAGTTTTCATGGACAGAAGATCGTTTATTGCCAAGCAAGTGCGTGAGTTAAAGTTTGATTATCACGCGCCAAATTCATATTACGTTACGGTTTCTACTCGCAATGGCGAGTGCATCTTTGGTCAAATTGCTCAGGGCGCAACCAAGGTTGAGCTTACAGAACTAGGGCAAGTCGTTGCGCAAAAAATTAATGATGTGTCGGCTGTGTTTTTAAACTTACATGTAGATGCTTATATTGTTATGCCTAATCATGCTCATCTTTTAGTCACCTCTTTGGGCGGCGAGCCGACGGTTTCTGAGTTGGTAAAACGCTTTAAGACAGAGGCGGTTAAAGAGGTTGGGTATTCTTTTTGGAAGCGTTCTTTTACTAATCATGTGGTGCGTAACCCCTATGATTATTCTCGAATTTTAAATTTGATTGGTTCCAACCCAGAGCAGTGGCAAGACGACCCGCTGCATCCTAATTACCAAGTGAAGCGTTATCAGCCTACACTTGTGCCATAGCCGTTATTAATCATTCATTTATCTTATGGCCCTGTATACAATGATGCCTTTGTGATTTTGACATGGGTTGTTGTTATGATTTTGGTTACAGGTGGCGCAGGGTTTATTGGTTCGCACACTTTGGTTGAGTTACTTAATGCCAATTTTGAAGTGTTGGTGTTGGATAATTTGTGTAATTCCAGCCTTGAATCGTTAAAGCGCGTAGAGCGCATCACGGGCAAAACCGTGCCTTTTGTGCAGGGCGATATTCGTGATGCGGCCTTATTAAAAGATCTGTTTGCCAGCCATAAAATAGAGGCGGTCGTTCATTTTGCTGGGCTTAAAGCCGTGGGCGAAAGTGTGCAACAGCCGCTTAAGTATTACAGCAACAATGTTCACGGTTCTGAAGTTTTACTCAATGCCATGCGCGAGGCAGAAGTATTTCAGTTTGTGTTTAGTTCGAGTGCTACCGTTTATGGTGAGCCTGCTGAAATTCCAATCAGTGAATCTTGCCCATTGGCGCGCCCAACCAATCCTTATGGTCGTTCTAAATTGATGGTGGAAGACATTGCTCGCGATTTGGCGGTGTCTGATAGCCGTTGGCGTGTGGCGTTGCTGCGCTATTTTAACCCGGTTGGGGCGCATGAAAGTGGTTTAATAGGAGAAGATCCGAACGGCATTCCTAATAATCTCATGCCTTTTATTACCCAAGTGGCGATTGGCAAGCGTGAAAAATTGTCGGTGTTTGGCGGTGATTACGATACTCACGATGGCACAGGTGTGCGCGATTACATTCATGTGGTTGACTTAGCTTTAGGGCATGTGGCGGCGCTGCGCTTTTTAGCCAGCAACGAGGGCGTGCACACCTGGAATCTAGGCACAGGCACAGGTTATTCAGTGCTGGATATGGTGAAAGCCTTTGAAGCGGCAAACGGAGTTAAAGTGCCTTTTGAAGTGGTTGCTCGCCGTGCTGGTGATATTGCGACTTGTTACGCTTTACCTAGCAAAGCCGCTGCACAGCTTGGCTGGCAAGCTCAGCGTGGCCTTGAACAAATGATGCGCGATGCTTGGCATTGGCAAAGCCTTAACCCAAATGGCTTTGCGAACTAAGTCATAGCTTATTTTTCAATAGCCACACTCATTCTAATAAGTACGAAATTTTTGAAATTTATTATGCTAAAAAAATTTTTACTTTCGATTTTTTGTCTTTTTTTACTGCTGATTTTTTTGCTGTTGGCCGCATTATTTTGCGCTCCGGGAATTGGGTTGTATTTTGCCGCCGATTGGTATGCCAAGCAGGGCGAAGGCTACCAATTAACTGCGCATGATTGGCATTTTTCTCCATTTAAAACCGAACTTATTTTAGAAGGAGTAGTCTTGCATCACCCGCAAAAAGGATTTGGAGAATCTAAGATTGATAGGCTGTCTTTATTGTTCGATCCATACGCTTTATTTGAAAAGCGAGTGGCGGTGCAAAATATCGAGTTAGATGGCGTTGATTTGGCGGTTAAAGCCAGCTTAGAAGGCGAGCAAAAAGAGCTGTTTGTTGCGGGTATTGTATTGCCATTAAACGCCGAAGAATCAGCCGCTCAACCGGTTAGTTCCTATCCTGAAAGCCTACCTTGGACGGTTTCTGTTGATAAAATAACGGTTAAAAATCATGAATATAAATGGCTGGCAGAGTTAAGCGGTTTAAAAACAACCGGCGCTTTAGATATTAAAGAAATCGTGTTTAGCGATTTTGCGTTGTCGGCTCAGAGTGAGCCAAAAGTAACGGCCACACTTAATCTTAAAAAACTCAATCTGTCCGGCCCTGCCGAAATTGAACTTAAAAATTCTTTAACCGTTATGGTTAACGGTAAGCTCCAAAACTTATTAACAGAACCTACTTTTCAAGGTAATGCATTAATTCAAAATCTGGATATTACTGCTCAGCAGTTTGATCTGCAGTTTAAGCAGTTGGATGTAAAAAACATATTCGCCAATGCCAGCAAACAAAGTATTGGTGAGGTGTTATTAACGGAAACAACGGCATTAAATAACCAAGATTTATCTGCCAGTGTGAGCCGTATTTTGTTAAAAAATATTGTTAATAACGGCGCGCAAAGCATTGCAAAAGTTGAAATAAATAATGTGCAGGTCATCCAAGGCGACCAGCTATTGCAGCTTGAACAATTACAAGCACAAGAGCTGCTTAATAAAGACGGTCAAAGCCTTAAGCAACTGCAACTAAGCCGGATTTCATTGGTAAACCAACAAGGGCTGGATCTGGGGTTAGGTATCCTTACTGTAGATAACGCTCAGCAACGTGAAAAAGTATCGCAACTACAACAGTTGCAATTAAACGACCTGCGCATCGGCAACTCAGAGCAACCACTGGCTAAATTGCAGCATTATGAGTTGCAAGACCTACTTGCCGACCTTTCCCAGCCTGAGCTAAAGGTCAACGTGGGTAAGCAGGGGTATTGGGGACTTTCGCTTGATGCCAAATTGGATAAATCTGGCCAGCTAGTGGGTATGCCTTTGGCGCAAACCAGCGACCAAACTCCACCCACAGCAGAAATTAATGAAGATGTGAAACCGCTGCTATTGGCTGCCGCCTTAGTTGGGCTTCAGCAGTTGGTGGCAGAAAATGCCCAAAGTCGAATCAATATTGAAGACAATTCCATTACCCCTGCGCTTAACTCGTTTGTGGAAATTAAACAATTAGATTTAGGGCAGCTAGGGTTTAAGCTTAAAGAAAACGGCATAGAACTGAATAAAAAATCTCCCATTCAAATTGAATTAACCCTAGGAAAATACAGCAACATTAAATTAATTGGGGAATTAGGGCTGTTTGAGCGTGGTGGTGAGTTTTATCCAGAAGGCAATCTGAAAGTAACCGTGCGCCAGCTCGATTTGGTTCCCTTTAATGGCTACATCATTAAGGCGTTGGGCTACCAGGTAGATCGTGGCACGCTTGACGTCGATGCCGTAATGACTTTTCAAAAGGCGCAGTTAGGTGGTGAAGTGAACCTGCTACTGCGTAACTCTAAATTTTCACCCAAAGATGAAGAAACCATTAAAAAAGTAAGTGCAATGATTTCTATGCCGCTTGATACCGCAGTGGGCTTGCTGCGCGACAAAAACGGCAATTTAAAACTGAACATTCCACTTACAGGCGACTTAAGTGCCCCCGATATTGGCTTAAATGACATCACCAAACAACTCACGCAAAAGGCACTCAAAGCGAGCACAGTGTTTTTCTTAAAACAAGCACTGCAACCCTACGGCACCATGATTACCGTGGCCGGGTTTGCTGGCGATTACCTTTTTGCCATTCGCTTAGACTCGCTTTTTTATGAGCAAGGCGTCAGTGAATTGAGTGAAGAGCAGATGGCTAATTTGCAAAAAGTGGCCGAGCTGATGGAAAAGAAAAAAGATATTGAAGTGCGTGCTTGCCCCTTTGTTAGCACAGACGAGCTGGCCGAGCTAGGAGAAGATAAATGGGCAAAATTAGCCAACGCTCGTGGCACAATAATTAAAGACTGGTTTGTTGCCAACCATGAAGAAGTTAGTAATCGCATGTCGGTTTGCCGACCACAAAAAGGTGAAAAGGCCGAAGTTGTGCTGGGCGTAAACTAACCAGTAATCAGAAGGAAACCGCGTTTTAGCAAGGATGCTAAAGAAGCCGGGGGTATTATTGGGGATATTACTTTCTCAGAAATAGAGAAATAGGTTGTATATCAATAAATCATATTGAAAACATGGTGCCCAGAAGAAGACTCGAACTTCCACAGCCAAGGCCACTAGTACCTGAAACTAGCGCGTCTACCAATTCCGCCACCTGGGCACTGCAAGAGATAAAACAAGAACTGATTGCTTAAAGTGGTACCAGTGGTCGGACTCGAACCGACACACCCGAAGGCGGGGGATTTTGAATCCCCTGCGTCTACCAATTCCGCCACACTGGCACTTCTTGGCAAGCAGTGGCGCGCATAATACTCGTTCCATAAAAGCTGTCAATAATTTTTCTATGAAATTCCTTAACTTATGCTGTTTTTTTGGGTACTCTGCGCGCTCAATTTTAAACACTGTCGGTAAAGCAGTTTAATGAAAACCTCTGATTTTTATTTTGATCTTCCTAACGAGCAAATTGCTCGCTTTCCACTAGAACAACGCACAGCGTCACGCTTATTAGCTTTAAACGCCACAACGGGCGAACGCAGTCACGGCCATTTTCGCGACATCTTAAATTACCTCAAAGCAGGGGATTTGCTGGTGTTTAATAACACTAAGGTTATTCCTGCACGCATGTACGGCGAGAAAGACAGCGGCGGTAAGCTAGAGGCTTTAATCGAGCGGGTAGTGGGCGAGCACGAAGCCTTGGCGCACTTACGCAGTTCGCGCTCTCCTAAGCCTGGCAGCACTATTAAGCTAGAAGGTGTGCCTGTCGAGGTGTTAGGCCGTGAAGGTGCGCTGTTTCACCTTAAGTTTTTAGACTCAAGGCCACTGCTGGATATTTTAAATCAGGTTGGCCACATTCCTCTGCCGCCCTATATGGAACGCCCCGATTTAGAATCGGATAAAGAGCGTTACCAAACCGTGTACGCCAAAACTCCAGGCGCGGTGGCCGCTCCTACAGCCGGGCTACACTTCGACGAGGCTTTGCTAAACGAGCTAAAACAAAAAGGCGTGAACTTCGCTTTTGTTACCCTGCATGTCGGGGCTGGCACTTTTATGCCGGTGAAGGTTGAGAAAATTGAAGAGCACCACATGCACGCTGAATATATTGAAGTAAGCGCTGAAGTAGCCTGCGCGGTGAAAGCAACCCGCGCTTCAGGCAATAAGGTTTATGCTGTTGGCACTACCTCGGTACGCAGCCTTGAAAGCGCCAGCCAAAACGGTGAAATTGCCCCATTTTATGGTGACAGCGAAATTTTTATCTATCCTGGTTATCAGTTTAAAAGTGTAGACGGCATGATTACCAACTTTCACCTGCCCGAATCCACCCTCATTATGCTGGTGTCAGCTTTTGCAGGTAGAGAAAATACTTTAGCGGCCTATAACGAAGCGGTGGCAGAAAAATACCGCTTCTTTAGCTATGGCGATGCGATGTTTTTATTTTAGGCCGAGCACCTAATGCTGAGCGCCGAGCGCCTAGCCCCAAGCGAGAGAATGACAAATGACTCGACAATGTAAAATGACCTTTGAATTAAAGACCCAGAGCGGTCGTGCGCGCCGTGGGCAAATTACCTTCCCGCGTGGCAGCATTCAAACGCCGGCTTTTATGCCTGTGGGTACTTATGGCTCGGTGAAGGGCTTAACGCCAGAGCATATTAAAGACTTGGGTGCTGAAATTATTTTGGGGAACACCTTTCACCTTATGCTGCGCCCAGGTACGGATATTATTAAGCAGCATGGCGATTTGCACGATTTTATTCATTGGGATAAGCCTATTCTTACTGATTCAGGTGGCTTCCAAGTGTTTAGCTTGGGGGCGATGCGTAAAATTACTGAGGAAGGGGTGCATTTTCGCTCGCCAGTCAATGGCGAAAAAATCTTTATGTCGCCCGAAAGCTCGATGCAGGTGCAGCGCGATTTAGGTTCCGATATCGTGATGATTTTTGACGAATGCACGCCATTTCCCGCCACAGAAAAGCAAGCCGCTGATTCAATGCGCTTGTCTTTGCGCTGGGCGCAGCGTTCTAAAGAAGCGCACAGTGATAACCCTTCGGCACTGTTTGGCATTATCCAAGGCGGCATGTACGAAGCCTTGCGTGATGAGTCTTTGCAAGGGCTAACCAGCATTGGCTTTGATGGTTACGCCATTGGCGGGCTAAGCGTGGGTGAGCCAAAAGAAGACATGATGCGCGTATTGGCGCACGTGGCGCCTAAAATGCCCGACGACAAACCTCGCTATTTAATGGGGGTAGGCACGCCAGAAGATTTAGTCGAAGGGGTGCGCCGTGGTATTGATATGTTTGACTGCGTAATGCCCACTCGTAATGCGCGCAACGGCCATTTGTTTACCTCAACAGGGGTGGTAAAGCTTCGCAATGCGGCCAATAAAACCGACACTGGCCCAGTGGATAGCGAGTGCGACTGCTATACCTGCAAAAACTTTAGCCGCGCGTATTTGCACCACTTAGACAAGTGCAAAGAAATGCTAGGTGGCACGCTTAACAGCATTCATAATCTGCACTATTACCAAACTCTGATGGCAGGTTTGCGGGCAGCCTTAGATGCAGGTACATTTGACGACTTTGTCGATGAGTTTTACGCCAAACGCGGTGCAAGCACGCCCGCTTTAGACGATTAACCCTTTCAATTTAACTCTACTTTTGGAGACGCTATGAAATACCTTTTATCTGCTTTTGCTTTAATGGCTTCTAATTTTGCCCTAGCCGATGCCCCCGCAGGCGACCCTATGGGCATGACTGGCCAGCTTATTTTCTTGGGTGGCTTTTTAGTTATCTTTTACTTCTTGCTATGGCGCCCTCAAAGCAAACGCCAAAAAGAACACCGCAATCTAGTAACTGCCTTGGCCGCTGGCGATGAAGTCGTTACCGCTGGTGGTATTGTGGGCAAAGTGACCAAAGTAACCGACGATTTTATCGTTATGGAAGTGGCCGATGGGGTAAAACTGCCTGTGCAAAAAACCGCCGTTACCGCTGCTTTGCCAAAAGGTACTATTAAAGAGCTGAAAGCCTAGTTTATGCTGAGTTACCGCCACGCCTTTCATGCGGGCAATTTTGCCGATGTGCTAAAGCATTTAGTGCAGGTAGAAATCCTGAATTATTTAAAACAAAAGGAAAAACCCTTTGTTTATATAGATACCCATGCAGGGGCGGGGCTGTACTCATTAAACTCGGATATGGCGGGTAAAACCGCCGAGTTTCAGCAGGGTATAGCGGCTTTAAACGGTAACACTTGGCCAGAACTGGCGGCGTATTTGCAGGTGGTGAATGCCATTGCCAAGCAAGACAAAAAAGCCAAGCTATACCCAGGCTCGCCTGCCATCGCCCAGTATTTATTGCGAGAGCAAGACCGTGCTTTATTATTCGATTTACACCCCACCGACTTCGCTTTGCTAGAGCAAAATATGCGTGGTGACAAGCGCATTAAAGTGCAGCAACAAGATGGCTTTAAAGGCTTGTTAGCGGCATTACCCCCGGTAGAGCGGCGCGCTTTGGTGCTAATCGACCCTCCTTATGAAATCAAAACCGACTACGACACAGTAGTAGAAGTGCTAGTCAAAGCGCACAAGCGATTTGCCACAGGCACATACGCGCTTTGGTATCCAGTGGTAGAGCGTGCACGAGTTGAATTAATCGAGCAGCACCTACAAGAAAGCGGCATGAAGAACATTCAACTATTTGAAATGGGATTATCGGCCGATACCGAAAAACGTGGCATGACTTCGGCAGGAATGATAGTCATTAACCCGCCTTGGACATTAAAAACCAAACTCGATGGCTTGCTGCCCAAGCTGACTAAATTGCTTAGTCATGGGCAGGGCGTATATCGAAGTGAAACTTTAGTGGGCGAATAAAAGCTAGGTTACAGATAGTTCACTCTGCTTTGATAGCTTGTCTCTATAATATCGCTGTATTTTTTCTCAACCTCACTGCGCTTAATTTTAAGGGTGGGGGTAAGCAAGCCGTTTTCAGCCGTCCAGCTTTCGCTTACTACTAACAGTGCGTCTAGCAGCTCATGGCTTTCAAGCTCGGCATTGACCTTATCTAAGGTTTTTTCAAGGCTGGCGGTTAGCTCGCTGCGATTAACACTGGCGGTTTCAGGTGCTAACACAATTAAGGCGATAGGTTGCTTAAGGTTTACCCCAGTTACACACACTTGCTCTATATAGGAGTTTTCCATCAGCAGAGCCTCGATTGGCACGGGCGCAATGTACTTTCCTTTGGCGGTTTTAAAAATCTCTTTAATGCGCCCTGTAATACGCACATAACCTTCGCTGTCGATACTGCCTTTGTCTCCGGTTTTTAGCCAGCCGTCGTCTGTATACACTTCGCGGGTTTGTTCTGGGTCTTTGTAGTATTCGCGCATCAGGTTTTTTCCTCGCACCTGAATCTCGCCTTCCTCAGAAATACGTAAATCGGCAGGCACTTGCGCTCGTCCAATGCTGCCAATCTTATCGGCACGGAAAGGATAGCTAACGGTTCCTGCGCCATTGTTTTCAGACATTCCCCAGCCTTCACAAATATCAATACCAATGCGGCTAAACCACTTAATCACGGCAGGAGAGAGTGGGGCGGAGCCAGAGCCAAAGATAATGGCCTTATCCAGCCCTAAGCCTTTGCGAATTTTACGAGCAACCAGCTTGTTCACTATGGGGATGCTGAGCAGCAAGTCGAGTTTCTTTTGCGGCACTTGCGCCAAAATGCCCATTTGAAAGCGCGACCATAAGCGAGGCACCGACAAAAACATGGTTGGCTGAGTCATTTTTACGTTGTCGGTAAAGGTATCCAACGACTCCACGAAAGACACGCTAAAGCCCACATAAAAACTGCCGCCTTCTACCACCACACGCTCGGTAATATGAGCCAAAGGCAGATAGCTAATAACGCGTTCATTTTGTGTGGCAGGAAGCGTTTTTTGAAAGGTTTGGCAGGCCGCAGCAAAAGCCCCAAAGGTATCAACAATGCCTTTAGGTTTGCCTGTGCTACCGGAGGTGTAAACAATGCTCATCACCTCGTTAATATCGCGGTTGGGAGTGCCGCTGAGAGGTTCGTGGTTCAGTAGTTCGATCCAGCTTAGGCTGTTGGGAGCGGTTTCATAAGGAAAGCTAAAGCGTTGTACGTGCTCTGGCACGGCTTGCAGTTGCCCAGCCATATCGTCGAGTTTGCCCATAAATATAGCCTTGCTTTCACTGTGTTCTAGCACATAGCTAATGGTGTCTTGGCTGGCGGTAAAATAAAT
>JBASZG010000114.1:0-1926 GCA_049277875.1 Venatoribacter sp. | reverse complement strand
AATTCCATTCGCGTGGCTTCACCATTTATGCTTTTAACAAGCTTAATCATTTCCTCTGTGACTTGTCCTGTGACTTGTGGGGTGACTTGGTCGGCCGCTACTGCTTTTTTGTAAAAAGTGGTTCTTACCGCGCCCCAGCTATAGGCAAATTCAGGCTTGGGCAGGCCAGCTTGTGTACAGTAGTCAATGATATTCAGTGTGCCTAGCACGTTGATTTCTATGTATTCTTTGTGGTCTTTTGTGTGCGGAATAACATCTACAAGTAAGCCCAGTTTGTTGTTGATTTTGTTCGGTAGCGTTTCGAGCAGTTGCTTGCAGTTGTTGATGCCAGTTATTTCTCCTTCATCATTTACGCCAATAAAAAGCTGGCCACCTTTTCCATTGGCAAAAGCGCAGATGGTTTTGAGGTAGTCGTCTTTCCAGAGTTGTTTAAATTCGAGGGTTTGGCTTTCTACTAACATGGTTAGTCCTTGTTTAAAAAGTGCTCATGTATAAATAACCATAGTTTTTATACATAACAACAACGATATGTATAGTTTTTACGGTTCTTTGTGCATGAAGTGGTCTTACCATTCGTAATCCATCAGTTTGTTCCAAGGTATTACCTGAACACCGTGACGCAGCTGGCTGGTTTCTCCGCCATAAACAATGCGCTGGTTTTTTAATGCTATCGGGGAGTTATTTTCTTTAATTTGTTGGTTGAGTTTATTTAGGTTGCTAAAAAATGTTTTCGCTATGGTTTGGCCTGACTTTACCTCAATACCAGTGATGGCATTGGCTTCCTCAATGACTATATCTACTTCTACACCGCGTGTTTGGCGCAGATGGTAAACCGAGTGCATTGGCAGGTTCGAGCGTAAGCGATATTTCATTATTTCGCTCATTGCCCAGGTTTCAAAAATAGCACCACGCAGGGGGTGAAATTCTAATTGTTCTACTGTGCGGATGCCTAATAATGCACACACTAGCCCGCTATCTACAAAATGAAGCTTTGGCGCTTTTACCCAGCGAGATGTGTAATTAGTGAACCAGGGGGGTATTTGCCAAATTAGAAAACCTGCTTCTAACAAAGATAGCCAATGACGAATGGTGTTGTGCGAAACACCTGCATCGCTGCCTATACCGCTTAGGTTGATCTCTTGGCCAGTGCGGCCAGCGGCTAAGCGCATAAAGTTTTGAAAAGCTGATAAGTCACCTAAATTAGCTAAGCGTCTTACGTCTCGCTCAATATAGGTGGCAATGTAGTCTTGCAGCCACTCACCAGAGTTCATGCCTGCTTGAAAGGGACGTGGGTAGCCACCAGCCAAAACGGTTTCCCACAGGGTAGTAGGGGCATTGGGGAACTGTGATAGCTCTGCATAAGAGAGTGGTAGTAGGTTACGTATGGCCACTCTACCCGCCAGCGACTGCGCTACAGATTGGCTTAAACTTAGGTTTTCAGAGCCCGTTAAGATAAAACGCCCTGGCTGTGGATCTTCATCGACAACAACTTGCAGATAGCTAAAAAGGCTGGGTACTTGCTGTACCTCATCGAGCACAGCGCCTTCTGAAAATTGTGCTAAAAAGCCACGCGGGTCTTCATTGGCAAATTCTCTGTGATCTAGAGCTTCTAGATTCACATAGGGCTTATTAGGAAAGCACGCCCGCGTTAAGGTTGTTTTTCCTGACTGTCTTGGGCCAGTTAACAACACGATGGGGAGCTGCTTGGCAGCAACTAATAAGGAGTTTTTTATTTCACGTTTATAGACATTCATGCACCGATTGTAATTACAACTTACAGTCAGTGCAATGTTATTTACTTATATCTTTTTATAATTGCCGTCCTCAATAACTAGGTTAAAAGGGAAAACATGGGTAAATATCATGCACTCACTACATTTTCTTGCTGCGGCAGCCGTCCGCGAGTGTCAACGATGAGTTTGGCGT
>JBASZG010000113.1:0-3586 GCA_049277875.1 Venatoribacter sp. | reverse complement strand
AGCGTGGGCCAATAGCGCGGGCTTTTTCTAACTCGGCAATAAGATAGTCTTCCTCACGCGGGCGAAACTTCTTCTGCTCCTGCGTATACATATCGCAAAAGGTGCAGCCATTCCAAGAACACCCATTGGTTACTTGCAGAATAAACGACCGCCCCTCACTCGGAGGACGAAACACCGGCTCTATATAATCAAACATTCCTTACCTTTTACTTAAAAATGCCGACAAAACGGTGCCTATATTAACACTTTTGCAAAAAGGCTGCGCCGCACCTTTAGGCGCAGGCTTTTAAGTGGCCATAAAAAAACCGCCCGTAGGCGGTTTTGGCAGCGGTACGAGTTATTGCGCGGTGGGCGCTTTTTTCTCGCGTAGGCGAATATGTAAATCGCGCAACTGCTGGCTGGATACCTCGCCGGGTGCTTGGGTCATTACGCAAGCAGCGGTTTGAGTTTTCGGGAAGGCAATCACTTCACGAATGGTTTTGGCACCGGTCATCAGCATGATTAAACGGTCTAAACCAAAGGCTAAACCGCCGTGGGGTGGTGCACCAAATTTAAGTGCGTCGAGCAAGAAGCCAAACTTCTCTTGTTGTTCGTCGGCGCTAATACCAAGCACACGGAACACTGCTTGTTGCATTTCTTGGTTGTGAATACGAATAGAACCACCACCTAATTCCGTACCGTTAAGCACCATGTCGTACGCGCGAGCGGTGGCGGCTAAGGGGTCAGCTTCCAGCTCGGCTGGGCTGCATTTAGGCGAAGTAAATGGGTGGTGCATAGCCGATACGCTGCCGTCGTCGTTTTCTTCAAACATGGGGAAGTCAACCACCCACAAGGCCGCCCAATCGCTGGTGTACATTTTTAGATCTTCGGCGACTTTGCAACGTAGTGCGCCAAGGGCGTCGCACACGACTTTGCGCTTGTCGGCACCAAAGAACACTATGTCGCCGTTTTTAGCTTCTAGTTTTTCCATTATTTTCATGGTGTTGTCTTCACCAATGAACTTGATAATGGGCGACTGCAAGCCTTCTACGCCTTTTTCGATTTCGTTGACTTTAATCCAAGCCAAGCCTTTCGCGCCATAAATGGCGACAAAGCTGGTGTATTCGTCGATTTGTTTGCGGCTAAGTTCTGCGCCACCTGGCACTTTAAGCGCGGCTACGCGGCCTTTAGGGTCTTTGGCTGGGCCGGCAAACACTTTAAATTCGATGTCTTGTAAGAACTCGGCCACATCGACAATTTCCATTGGGATACGCATATCAGGTTTGTCTGAGCCGTATTTGCTCATGGCTTCGGCAAAGGTCATGCGTGGGAAGCTGCCTAGGTCAACGCCCAGTTCTTGTTGGAAAATACCTTTAATCATGCCTTGGGCAATGCCCATGATGTCTTCTTCGTTAACGAAAGAGGCCTCTAAGTCGATTTGAGTAAACTCAGGTTGGCGGTCGGCGCGTAAGTCTTCATCGCGGAAGCATTTAGCAATTTGGTAGTAACGGTCGAAGCCAGACACCATCAGCAGTTGTTTGAACAACTGGGGGGATTGTGGCAGTGCAAAGAAGCTGCCTTCGTGGGTACGGCTAGGCACTAAATAGTCGCGCGCGCCTTCTGGGGTAGCACGAGTTAGCAAAGGAGTTTCAAAATCCCAAAAACCATTTTCTTCCAAGTAGCGGCGCACTTGCGAGGTTACTTTAGAGCGGAAACGCAGTTTTTGTTGCATTTCGGGGCGACGCAAGTCCATAAAACGGTATTTTAAGCGAATGTCTTCGCCCACATCGGTGTAGCCATCGAGTGGGAACGGTGGTGTGGCCGCTTTGTTTAAAATTTCAATTTCTTTGCCCAGCACTTCAATTTGGCCGGTTTTTAAATTGCTGTTGGTGGTGCCTTCTGGGCGTGCGCGCACACGGCCAGTAATATTCACTACAAATTCACTGCGCACGCTGTCTGCGGTATTAAAAGCCTCGGCGGTATCTGGGTCGAATACGACCTGTACTAAACCTTCACGGTCGCGTACGTCTAAGAAAATTACACCACCGTGGTCGCGGCGACGGTGCACCCAGCCACTGAAGGTTACAGTTTGGTCAATCAAAGTTTCGTTGATATCACCACAGTAATGTGTGCGCATCGTTGTTGTCCTACTTTGTGTTAATGAATGCCAGACGCTGGCAAGAAAAGGCCCGCATTATACAGAATTAACACCGCACTTACACTGTTCATCTGCGTGCTTTAGGCATACCCTACCTAGGCCTTTGTTTAAGCCTAGTTAAGTTAGTTTTATGAGTAATATGATTCCACTTTTAAAACAAATACGCGCTTGTCGTATTTGCGAAGCGCACCTGCCGCTAGGCCCAAAGCCTATTATTCAGGCCAGCGCACGGGCAAAAATAAACATTATTGGTCAAGCGCCTGGAGTAAAAGCCCATGAAACAGGCACACCTTGGAACGACCCAAGCGGTGTGCGTTTAAGGCAATGGCTTGGGGTAAGCGACGAGCAATTTTATAACCCAGAGCTGTTTGCCATTATGCCAATGGGTTTTTGCTATCCGGGGCGCGGCAAAAGCGGCGACTTACCTCCACGCCCTGAGTGTGCCCCAGCATGGCACGACAAGCTTTTGGCTGAAATGCCCAATATCCAACTGGCGCTGCTTATTGGCCAGTACGCGCAAAACTATTATTTGCAAGACAACTACAAAACACTCACCGAGCGCGTTATGCATTGGCGTGAGTTCCCTGACACCGTTTTGCCCTTGCCCCACCCTTCGCCTCGAAACCAAATTTGGTTAAAGAAAAACCTTTGGTTCAACGAAGAGGTCGTGCCAGTGTTGCAGGCACGAGTAAAAAGCGCCTTGGGTTTACCAAATATCTCGTAAGCTGCGCAGCGCCTTAAAAACGTTGTAAGGGTGCTTTGCCAGCGTTGGAAATTGCAGCTTAAGCCGCTGATAAATAGCCAAGTTGTTTAAACGCAAGAATGGGTTGTACTGGCGTTCTTGGCCTAGGGTCATCACTGGCATGTCTTCTGGGTCCACTTCCATAATCTGCTCTTGCCAGTACAAAGCGGCTTGGTTATCCGGGTCGCGGCTTAACGCAAAGGCCAGATTATTATGCATATAATCGTGCCCCGGATATAAAAGTGTTTCATCAGGTAACGGCGCTAATTCATTGATAAAGCTATTAAACAAGTCGTCCACACTGCCACCTTTTGTACAATTTCCGGCGCTGGCATTAAAAAGCGTATCGCCCGAAAACAGCATAGGAACGTCGCCCTCAGCCAATAAGCAAAGATGCGCCGCCGTATGTCCAGGCGTATGCAAAACACGCAAATTCAGCTCACCTAACACAAGCTTTTCCCCGCCTTTTAGCTCGACCGTTTGGCCGGGAGTGTTCGCACCTTGGTGGGCAATTATCTCAGCCCCGGTTAGCTGCTGTAGTTCTAGGTTGCCTTGCACATGGTCAAAATGCTCATGGGTGTTGACGATTTTTTTAATGCTAAGCCCATGCTCTTGTGCGCTTTGAAATAGCTCTTGGGCATTCCAAGGGTCGAGCGCAATCGCCTGCTTGGTTTGTTCGCAGGCGATTAAATAGTTGTAGTTACGCA
>JBASZG010000112.1:0-3401 GCA_049277875.1 Venatoribacter sp. | reverse complement strand
AGTTAACGGTTAATATGGGTGATAGATTCATAAGCCTGACTGTACCTAAAAAAGTACATGTGTGCAATAGTTTGACAGTTCCCGCGCGTTTGGATAACGCTTCGCATGCACCTGCAGAATCAGGTGTCGGGATTGGCATCTCGAAGACTACTGACGCACAGAGCGGTGGAGCAAGGATCGGTTGGAAGGGGCTGGAGAACGCAACTGCAGAGCCGCACAATGTAGATGTTTTTGAGCGTTTAGATTAGGCAGTTATAGGGTTGCATTACACATGGAATTGGTAGGACTACCCAGATTCGAACTGGGGACCTCTACCATGTCAAGGTAGCGCTCTAACCAACTGAGCTATAGTCCTAAAAGAAGGCGGCCATCTTAATAAATCGTGCTGTTTTTGCAAGTGCTTTTATAACGTCAGCCGTAAAACAGGTCACAATTCTAGCCAAGCGCTTTGACAAAGAAGCACGGATTTAATAAGAAAGTCTGTTATTTGGTTGCTTGTTTTGAAAGCCCGCTGTTGGCAAGTGCGCCTTTGCGATTATTCCATTTGTGCAAAACGCTGCGACGGTAATACAAGTTCATGCCGAAGTAACCAATAATGGCGCAGCCGATAGCTGCGACCAGTGAGCCAAAATAAAGCGGTTGCCAGTGGGTTAGGGACATGTCGGCCAGCCATTCAAGGCTCCATTCATCGGGCATGCTTACGGCTGGAGTATTGAGCAGCCAAGCACCTAATAAATAGTTGCCATAAAAAATGGGTGGCATGGTAACTGGGTTGGTTAGCCAAACCGAGCCTATAGATAAAGGCAGATAAGCCCGCAATGGCGCGGCAACCAAGGCCGCCGCCAGCATTTGCATGGGCATGGGAATCATGGCCCAAAACAAGCCAATGGCCAGAGCGCGTGGGGCGCTGTGGCGGTTAAAATGCCAAAGGTTGGACTGGTATAGATGTTCACCCAAAAAACGCAGCGATTTGTTTTGTTGTAACTGCTCGCGCGTGGGAATCCTATTTTTAAACCAAGATTTCATACCGCAACTCGTCTTTTTTTCCGAGCGCATTATGCACGCTCTGTAGAAAAAATGAACTCTCGCCCTAGGCTTAGAATATGAAATACAGCAGCCCATAAAACCCAACCAAACTGGCCAGCACCGACAGCAACATACTTTTAAGAAAGTAAGCGCACAGCACGCTTAATAAGGTGGCGTATAGATAAGGGCTGTAAAGCAGCTCGGCCACGCCCTCGCCTTGCAGCAAAATAGGCCCACAAATAGCGGTAAGCAAACAAGGCGCAGAATAGCCTAGGGCTTGTTTTATCCAGTTAGGAATGCGAATGGGTACGCGCGGCTCTAGCAGTAGATAGCGGTTAAACAGCAGCACCAAAGCCAACATAAAAATTGTAAGCCAAACCATTAGTGCGGCTCCTTGCACGCTTTAGCGGTAGCCAACGCGCCAGCCATGCCAAGCAGCCCAGCCAGCACCACCGCACCTTCAAGCTGTAGCAAGGTAAAGCCCAGCGACAGCAGCAAAGACAACAACACGCCCACCAGCGTGCTGAGCTTTTTAATCATAGGCACAACTATGGCGACAAAGGTGGCAATAATAGAAAAATCTAGGTGATAGCTTTCTAGGTTGGGGATATTGGCCGCCAGCACTACACCAGCCAAGGTAAAGAGCAACCAAGATAAATAAAAGATAAGCCCTGCCCCCATTAAATAAGCAAAGCTGTATTTGTTTTTGCCCACCGCTAAGGCAAATAGCTCGTCGGTAAGCAGAAAACCAATAGGCAGGCGTTGTTTAAATGGCAGGTGGCTTACTCGCTCTCTAAGCACTAGAGCGTATAAAAAGTGCTGCGCGGTAATAATAAAAATAGTAACGGTAATGGCCAATAGGCCGCTGCCTGCGGCCAGCATACTGATGGTTACCAGTTGCGCCGCGCCAGCAAAAATAAAGGCCGACATAGCCACACCTTGCGCTGGAGTTAGCCCAGTGCTTACCGCCATAGAGCCTGCCAACAGCCCCCAAGGCAGCACGGCTAGGCACAGCGGAATGATATGCAGTACGCCTAGCCAAAAGTCGTTGTGTTTTTGCAAAGAGTGCTCCTACAAAGGATACAGGCTAGGAGTGCGCTCTTGAGGTGATTGTTGCGCCTGCGCCACTAGCCGCTTTAAAAGCTGGCCATTATAAGCACTGTTGTGATGCTGGCTATAGAGGCGTTGGTCTAGCTCTTGCAACGCATTGTTCAAGGCTTGGTTGCTGCTTTGCTGGACTAGCTGGTGCAGGTTGTGAATGGGCGTATTAAGCCATGCAAGACCACCTGCGTTTGCCCATTGAATAAGCGTTTGGCGAATAAGCTGAGGGTTATTTTGCGCGCAGGCTTGGCTGAACTGTTGCCACAAGGCTTTTTGGCTAAGGGCTTTTTCTTGTTCTTTGCTTGAATCTTTGGCTTTGGGCTGGCGTGTCAGCAACCATAAATTAAGGCCAACCGACGCCAAAAGTAACAAGGCCATCAGCCCATTTAACCAAGTAAATTGAGCACTGGATTCAGCTACCACTAAGTTTTGGCTAGTGCTATCGGTTAGCTCATTCGCATTTGCCGCTGAAGATAAAGCCGAGGCTGAAGCCGCGCCCTGCACTTGCACGTGCTTGGCAGGCAAGCTGGCGTATTCAATTTGCTGAGTTTGCACGTTCCACCAAGGTACTTTTATAGCGGGCAAAGTGAACTCGCCTGCGGCGCTTGGCACTAGAGCAATGGCTTGTTCGGAAATACCTATTTGGCCGCTGCTGCTGTGCTGGTCTTCGCTGTGGTTTTTATCGGCGTAGGTGCGCAGGCCGTCCACCTGTGGCAAAGCCAGTTGTGGTAGTTGGCTGGCGTTAATGCCTTTGGCCTTAATGGTAATAATGCGGGTGACGGCTTCGCCAACTTTCCACTGATTGCTTGGGTTGCTGTAGCTTTCTTCTAGGCTCAGTTCAGGCGTAACCAACCAAGGCGAGCCTTGCGGATAGTCAGCAGGAATGGGGGCAATTTGTAGATAAATAGGTTTGCTTACCACGCTGATTGGGCGGCCTCGGCTCCAGCGGTCGTAGGGGTTGGCTACTGTGGCGTTAAAACGCTGGCCGGGTATAACCAGCTCACCACTGACTTCTGGATAGATAGCAAAAGTACGCTCGTACACCCCAAAGCGGCGGCCATTGATGACAGTGGTGTAGTTTTTGGTTTCGCCCAGTTGTTGCACCCGTGCGTCTGTCACCTTTACTTCGTTAAGCTGTGCGTCTTGGTGGTTTTGGGCGTAGTAAAGTTTTTCGGTGTATTGAATTTGCTGCTGCACTATCAGCTTGTCTTTAGGGCTAACACTGGTTTCAAAAAAGAAGTCGTTGGCTTGCTGCTGTTTTACTTGCGGCGATA
>JBASZG010000111.1:0-1849 GCA_049277875.1 Venatoribacter sp. | reverse complement strand
TTTAGGGCGTTCGCGGTATTCCACCATTAGGCTGAAGTTGCCTTGCTCGCCCACTCTGGCGCGGTAATAGGGGTGGTGTGTGCCTGCGCCTTTTACAACAAAGTGGCTGTAACGATTGTCTTTCTGGCTGTCTTTTTGCACTACCTCGGCGTTAATGCTGACTTCTTCACCGTCGTGCACTGGGCCTAAATATCGGTTAGGGCGCACGCTGTCTTCGCTTTGATAGAGTATTTGCAGCTCTATTTCGGCTTTTTCTGGCCCCGGCGTAATAGCGGTAGAAGGCGGAGTAGAGGCCATTACCGCAGTGCTTGCGCCGGTGAGAATACCAAGAGCCAGTAGCTGGCTGGTTGCGTTGGTCATCTTGTTCATGATGATTCTCCTTGGTCAGCTCTGGTTATTGACGGAAGAAGCTACCACCAGGGTGGTTAGATCCGTGAATTTGTGAGTGGCAGTTCACGCAGCCTTTGCCTGCTTGCATGATTTCGTTGGGCTTGAAGCCTTGCAGGTCAGCAGGGTGCGAGTTGTCGGTTAGGTGGCAGCTTTGGCACAGTTGCGCTGGGCGCGCTTGCAGCATGGCAGGGTTAACCGAGCCATGTGGGTTGTGGCAGTTAATGCAGGCTTCGCGCACAGGTTCGTGCTCCCACATAAAGGGGCCGCGTTTTTCGGCGTGGCACTGATAGCAGGTTTCATTAAAGTCGCTGCCGCGTTGTAGGCGTGGCGAAATCGTACCGTGTGGGTTGTGGCAGTCGGTACAGGTGACTTGGCCTTCTTTTACTGGGTGGTGATAAGGGCGGTTAAAGTCGGCGCGGCGTTCTTGGTGGCAGCTAGAACAAAGCTCAAGCTGGGTGGTGGTGCGTAGCAAGCGTTCATTTTTATTGTGCATACGGTGGCAGTCGATACAGGCCATGTTGCCCATTTCGTGGGGGCCGCCCGACCAGTGCATACGGTCGCCGCCAGCATGACAGCCCAAGCAGGTGCTGTTTACTTGATTGGCGGTGGTGTCTACCCCAATTTTAAAGAAATGCTCAAAGTTGTTGCCATGACAGGCAAAGCAAAATTCGCCTTCGATGCCATTGGCACGGGCTTTACCTGCTGGAGTGCGTGGGTCTGAGCCAACCGCGTGTGGCGACTGGAACATCAGCATAATGTGGGTGCGTAAGTCTTCTTCGTGGCGGTTGGCCAAAAGCGGGCTAACTAGGCGCAGCTCTTTTTCAATCTCGGCAGCGGCTTTTTGCTGTGCCGCAAGCGCTTTTTGCTCTTCGCTTTCTTGCTTGCTTAACACGCTTTGTTTAATGCTATCAACGGCTTGCACGCGCTCATCTGTTGGCACAGAGGCGGCCTCAGAAGCGCTATCTTCCGCGTGTAAGCTAAAAGGCATGAAGAGGACAGAAAAGAGAAACAGCAATAATGCACTGCGAAGTGAGGGATTGGCTTGGAGGGTGTGCAGATTAATCACGGTACTGCTCCTTCTTGCTACTTTAAATTGTTATTACTCACTATGGAGTATCCCCATTTAAGAGGTTGTAATTTCAGTAACTTTAGGCAAGAAGAAAATAAAAGCCATTAATAAGTGTAAGGAATTGAAAATAGTTCCGGTAAAGGGATGACTTGGCCTGAAATATTACAATCAGGCCGAGAAATAAGACTAAAAAAGCGCTGTTAGCGCTTTTTGGTCGAGCCAATTTCGTTGCCTGCTTTCCATTCCTCCCAGCCAGCTTGATTTTGCATAAAGTCTTCAATTTGCTTTTTATCGGCTTTTAGCTGCGGATCGTGCTGCAAATAGTGCTTGGTTTCTCGGTAAACCAGCCCTGATAACAGCAAAATTCCAATTAGGTTGGGCAGCGCCATT
>JBASZG010000110.1:0-6080 GCA_049277875.1 Venatoribacter sp. | reverse complement strand
AACATGAAACAAATCAAAATCCCAGCCACTTATATGCGCGGTGGCACCTCTAAAGGCGTGTTCTTTAAACTAAGCGATTTACCCAAGGCTGCACAGGTGGCAGGGCAGGCGCGTGATAATTTGCTGTTGCGTGTGATTGGTAGCCCCGACCCCTACGGCCAGCAAATGGACGGCATGGGCGGTGGTATGTCGAGCAATTCCAAAACAGTGATTCTGGCTACCAGCACGCAGCCTGATCATGATGTGGATTACCTGTTTGGCCAAGTGGCGATTGACCGTGCTTTTATTGATTGGTCGGGCAACTGTGGCAATTTAACTGGTGCAGTAGGGGCTTTTGCTATCACCAATGGCTTGGTGGATAAAAACAAAGTGCCTGATAACGGCATTTGCACCGTGCGTATCTGGCAGAAAAATATTCAAAAAACCATTATCGCTCATGTGCCCATGCAAAATGGCGAAGTGCAAGAACTAGGCGATTTTGTGCTTGATGGCATTGCTTTTCCTGCGGCGGAAGTGGTAATTGAGTTTTTAGACCCTGCCGATGGTGAAGGCTCTATGTTCCCAACCGGTAATGTGGTGGACGATTTAGATGTGCCAGGCGTCGGCTCCTTTAAAGCGACTTTTATTAATGCGGGCATTCCAACCATCTTCTTAAACGCCGCCGATATTGGCTACACCGCCACGGAGCTGCAAAAAGACATCAATGGCGATGCCGAAAAACTGGCTTGGTTTGAAAATGTACGCGCTCATGGTGCGGTGAAAATGGGCTTAATCAAAGATATTTCTGAGGCCACAGCCCGCCAGCACACGCCCAAAATCGCCTTTGTGGCCCCAGCAACGGGTTATACCACCTCAGCAGGCAAAGAGCTCAAAACCAGCGATATTGATTTATGCGTGCGCGCGCTTTCTATGGGCAAGCTACACCACGCGATGATGGGCACTGCCTCGGTGGCTATTGCTACCGCCGCTGCTGTACCTGGCACTTTGGTCAACCTTGCGGCCGGTGGCGGCGAACGCACCAGCGTTACCTTTGGTCATGCTTCAGGCACCTTAAAAGTGGGCGCAGAAGCTAAACAAGTTAATGGTGAATGGACTGCAACTAAAGCCATTATGAGCCGCAGCGCGCGAGTAATTATGGAAGGCTGGGTGAGGGTGCCCGCAAATTTGGGCTAATTATTTATGAAAGCATGGATATTTTTATCTGTTGCGATTATCGCCGAGGTGGTTGCAACTTCCGCGCTGAAAGCAAGCGAGGGCTTTAGCAAACTATGGCCGTCTGGCATTGTGATTGTTAGTTATGGTTTGGCGTTTTACTTTCTGTCGCTGGTGTTAAAGGATATCCCAGTTGGGGTGGCTTATGCAGTGTGGTCGGGCATGGGGATTGTGCTTATTACCGCCGTGGCTTGGCTGTTGTATGGGCAGAAAATGGATGCTTGGGGCTTGGTGGGTTTGGGTTTGATAGTGGCTGGGATTTTGGTGCTGAACCTTTTGTCTAAGGCCAGCACCCATTAGCCTATTTAATAAAGGCGGTTAAGTCTTTCGCGGTTTGTTTTGGGGCCTCTACCATAGGTAAGTGGCCTATGCCTTCATACACCACCACCGAGGCTTGTGGCAGGTGTTTTTTAAACTCGCCAATGGCCGATTTATCCAGCACTCGGTCTTCTTCACCCCACATAATCATCACTGGCATGGTGGCTTGGGCTAGGTGTTGTTCAAAGTCATCGCCCAGCAAGGCTTGAGTGGCGAGCATGTCGTCGAATATTTTTCGGTTGATGTCTACGCGCTCTAGGGTTTTACGAATCATGGCTGGTTTTAACGGCCAGACCAAGGGCGGGCGTTTGCTCATTACAAACTCCCAGCGATAGTTAAAACTGGCTTCGTCGGTGGCTATCAGAGGGTTCTCGCCACGCGCTAAGGCTTGCATATATTCACTTGGCTCTGGTGCGTTCATGCCTGCGGCATCCATAAGCACTAATGAAGCAGTGTCTTTGGGGTAGGTAGCAGCATAAATCATGCTGATAGCGCCGCCCATCGAGTTACCCACTAAATGGGTTTTACCAAGCTGAAGCAGGGTGCTTAGCTCGTGCAAACGCTGTGCTTGGCTGGTCAGCAGGTAGTTGGCTTCTGGGCTGGCGGTAGTTTCACCGTGGCCAGTTAAGTCGGGAATAATGATGTGCCAGTCTTTGGGCAGCTCTGGCACCAAAGCTAACCAAGTGTCTTTGTTGGCTGAAAAGCCGTGCACCAGCATGACACTGGGGCCGCTGCCTTGGCGTTCTAAATAGGCCATGTTACTGTCGGCAAGCTGAATGTGTTTTAACTCTAGCCCGGCTTTTTGGCGGCCATAGTCTACAAACTTTTCGAGCAGGGCGTCTTGTTGCGGTGCGGTGCAGCCTGTCAGTAAGGTGAAAGCAAGCAGTGCAGAAAAGAGTAAGCGAATCATGTGGGTTCCTGTTGTTATTGTTTGTGGCGGAACTTTAGCAACTTTTACCTTTGCTTGCCTGAATAATTGATTTAAGTCTCTACGCCAAATGGGTTAGTCGTTATTCTGTTCTTATTTTCAACAAGGAGAAGGCAATGAGCAGAATCTATGTCATTACGGGCGCTGGTGGTGGAATTGGTTTGGCTACCGCGAATCTTTTAAAGCAACAAGGCCATAAGGTGGTGGGGGTCGATTTAAAAAACGCCGATGTGCAGGCCGATTTATCCACTGTCTCTGGGCGCAAAAAAGCCGTGGCCGAGGTGTTGGCCGTTACCAGCAAGATAGACGCCATCATTGCCAGCGCTGGCATTGCGGCCCCTATCGCCAAAACAATTTCGGTAAACTATTTTGGCGTTACCGAGTTTATTGAAGGGCTGTTAAGCACTTTGGCCAAGTCAGAGCATCCACGTATTGCGGTGGTTTCTTCGGCGGCTTCTTTGATGCCTAATTCGCCTGAATTGGTTGAAGCACTATTAGAGAACGACGAAGAAAAATCGCTCGGTATTGGCAAAAAACTAGAGGAGCAGGGTGCCGGGCTAGGCTATTTAAACGACCCATCTTCAAAGCGGGCGATTTCGCGTTGGGTACGCCAAGTGGCCGTGACCGAGCGTTATGCAGGGCAGCATATTCCCATTAATGCCGTTGGCCCAGGTGTGGTGGTTACCGACATGACCCACGATTTAATTGCTACAGAAGAAGCCCGCAAAGCAGTCGATGCCAGTATGCCCATGCCGCTTAATTACCACGCTCAGGCGGAGGATGTGGCTAATTTATTAATCTGGCTAACGTCGGTTGAAAATAACCACGTTACTGGCCAAACCGTCTATATAGACGGTGGCGCAGACGTAGTAATGCGAGGGGATGATATTTGGTAACTGGCTTAGCCGCAGAACACTAAGCGCACGCTGTCTAGCACCAGTTGAGATTGGCCAATAGCGTTTAAAACCGCTTGTTGTTCGACTTTAACGTTGGCTACTAAGTGCTTGGATATATTGGGGTTTTGTTGGCTAAGTGCCTGTAAGCGGGTGAGGCGACTGTCGTATGCCTCAACCGCTTTTTTCATGGCGCGTTCAATCATTTTATTAAGCTGGCCGCTGCCTAACTTTTCTAGTTTGGCGATAATTGGTTCTACTTCGGCTTGTTTTTGTTCCACCAAGCCGCGAGCGGTGCCTTTTTTAAGTGGCAGCACAAAGGAGGGCAGTTCGCCGTCGTTTACTTTTAAATCGCCTTTTGGCGTCATCATTAAATGCATGGCGTTGGGCGGTAAAAAGCGTTCTACGGTTAGGGCTTTGGGCGCAGGGCAGCGCGCTACAAATTGCAGCTCAATAAAGCAATCGCCTGTTTTAAAACCGTGATCTTCGATATAACCCACCGCCGCGTTTCCTGCTGGGCCGCTGGTAATTAGCTCTAGGGCTTGATCGATAAAGGGGTGTTCCCAACTTAAAAACTGCACGTCGTCGCGGCTAAGGGCTACGTCGCGGTTAGTGGTGGCCATAAAACCGTCTTCGGGCAAGTAAGGCATATCGGGCACCAGCATATGATCGCCAGGGGCAATGGTAATGCAATCGTTACCAAGGTCGATCACTTCTAGGCCAAAGGCGTCAGCAAACAGCTCAATAAAATCGTTAAGTTCGGCTTCGTCTTCGATATGAGTAATGGTCATTCTCTTAGCCAAGGCTTTAGCACGAGTAGGGTGGCAAGAGTGTAGTTCTAGCAAGCGGTCGCGGCCTGCTTCCAACTGCGCCATAAGCTCGGTGCGTTCTTGCGCCAGTTGCTCGATAAGTGGGGTTAGCTCTGCTCCAGTTAGTAGTGCCGCTTCGATACTTTCTTGGTGCTTTTCTAGCAGGGTTTGAGCGGCGGGGTTAGGGCGGCTGAATAGGTCTAACCCTTGTTCTAATACTTGTGCAAAGCGGCCAGTAGCGTGATTTTCAAATACAGGAATATGGATTTGAATGTTGTGTTTTTGGCCGATGCGGTCAAGGCGGCCAATACGTTGTTCTATGAGGTCACAGTTAAAGGGCAGGTCGAACAGCACCAAATGGTGAGCAAACTGGAAGTTACGGCCTTCCGAGCCAATTTCAGAGCAAAGCAAAATGCGTGCGCCCTGTTCTTGGTCGGCAAAGTAAGCAGCGGCGCGGTCGCGCTCGATTAAATCCATATCCTCGTGGAATACCGCCACTTGCACGCTGTGGTTATCCCACAGCCATTGTTCTAGGTCTAAAACGGTTTGCGCGTGGTGGCAAATCAGCACCAGCTTTTCTTTGCCGGTTTGTTTTAATACTTCTACTAACCAGTTGCAGCGCGCATCGCTGTCGCACCAGTTGAGCTTGCCGCTTTCAGGAAAGAGGTTAAGCACAGGTAAATCGTCGTCGTTGCTTGGCGCAGCCAACACGCTGATGTGCGCTTGGCGTTCAGGAAAACCCGCTACGCCTTGGCGAGTGTTGCGATAGAGCGCGCGGCCAGGGCCGTGGCGGTCTATTAATGCGCCTAATAGCTTGTTGCGGTTTTCGCTAGAGTTTAAATCTTCTACGTCTTCTTCTGGCAGCAGTTGCGCGATTTTTTGCGCTTGCTCGTCGTCTATTTCGTTATCGCTTGCCAGTAGCCCTGCCAACTCGGCAATGGGGTGGTAGGCTTCTTGTTCGTCTAAAAACTGCTGCAAACTTGGGTAACGTTCTGGGTCAAGCAAGCGCAAGCGCGCGTAGTGGCCTTGAATACCAAGCTGTTCAGGAGTGGCGGTAAGCAGCATTAACCCTGGGGTTTTTAACGACAGTTCTTCTACCAGCTCGTAGGCACTGTCTATGTCTTCACCGTCTTCGCTCCAGTGCAGGTGGTGGGCTTCGTCTACCACGAGCATATCGAAGTCGGTGGCCAGTATTTGGGTGCTTACTTGCGGCAAGGTTGCCAACGAAAGTGGGCATAAGAACAACTGGCCACTGGCAAAGATATCGTCGTCTTCGGCCACCATATCTTGATCGATAATGGAAATACGCAGGTTAAAGCGGCGAATCATTTCCACTAGCCATTGGTGAACCAATGCATCGGGCACGATAATCAGCGCGCGGCTCATGCGTTGCAGCAGTAATAAGCGGTGCAGAATCATGCCTGCTTCAATGGTTTTACCTAAGCCCACTTCATCGGCTAAAAGCACGCGTGGTAAAGCGTCTTGGGTTACTTGCAAGGCAATATGTAGCTGATGTGGCAGCAAGCTGGTGCGCGCGCCAAGCAAGCCATAGTAAGGGCGGCTGCGTAGGTTGCTGAGTTGTTTTAGGGCAAATTGGCGCAGCTCAAACAGGTTGTTGTTGTCGATTTGGCCAGAGAACAAACGGTCGGAGGGCTGATTAAGCTGAATATGGCCGCTTAGTTGAATTTCCGATACTTGGCGTTCGCCGTCGAAGTAAAAAACGATACCTTCAAGCTCGTTTACTTCAGCCACTTTAATAGTGCTGCCGTCGGCCAAGGGCAGGGTATCGCCCACTTTAAAAACAATGCGAGTAAGTGGAGCGTTTTGGGTGGAATAACTGCGAACATCGTCAACCGCAGGGAAGTATAAAGTGACCGAGCGAAAGCTCACTTCCTGCACCATGCCTAAACCTAAATCTGT
>JBASZG010000109.1:0-1530 GCA_049277875.1 Venatoribacter sp. | reverse complement strand
TAGGCAGCAGCTATACGGCCCCCGCCCCAGAACACACCCGCCCAATTATTCACGCCATAACCCACCAACAACGCTTAGATATTCGTTACGCCAGCATTAAAAACCCAGACGGCGAAGAACGCATAATAAGCCCCCACAGCCTAATAAATAACGGACAGCGTTGGCACGTTCGCGCCTGGTGCGAAAAAAGCGAAGGCTACCGCGACTTTGTACTAAGCCGCATTCGCCAAGTATTCAACCTAGAAGGCCAAGCCCAAATGAGCGCCGAACAAGATGAGCAATGGAACGCATGGATAAACTTTTCTATTGAACCCGACCCACGCTTTAACGAAGCCCAAAAAGCCCTAATTGCCCTCGACTATGGCATGAGTAAAAACAGCCAAGGCAAATATCAAAAACACTACCAAGTACGAAAAGCCCTAGTACTGTATTGGGTGCAACACCTACGCATCGACCGCTACCGCGAAGCCCCCGAAGCTCAACAAATTATCCTAAGCCCAGAAAGCAACCAGATAGTAAAAGACTGCTTGCCTAGGTAATGAGTGCTTGGATATAGCCAAAAAAAGAACTGGTTTTTTGAACAGTTGTTGTTTGTTTTAAATGGATGCTGCTTAATGTTTTGAAATTAAGACAAGGAATAAATTAGTGTTAAAGCCAAAAAAACAAAAAGTTACTGAGGCTATTTCTTATACCCAGTGCCCTGCGAAAACTTACGAGGATAAAGCGGGTAATAAACAGCTTGGGCGCAGTGTATTTAACCACTGTCAAATTGTAGGCGAGGTAGCCAAGGAGTTAATTAAGCGTTCTCCAGTTCAGCATTTATTCCCTAAAGGATCAGCTTTTACCACGGCAACTCATGATATCGGCAAAGTCAGCACGCATTTTTATAACAAACTACATGACGCATGTAAGTTACCTTTATTACCCGATATTAATTTTGAGCTAGAGAAAAATTGGGGTGGCCATGCGGGAGTAAGCCAAGCCACGGCCAAGGCATTAAATGCTCCTGAATATATTGCCGAGATTTTAGGCGGGCACCACGGCTTTGCACCAGATCTTGGTGGAAAAACTGCTTTAGCAGAACAGTTTGGTGGCGCTGCTTGGCAATCTGAACGTAAAAAGCTGGTTGAGGCGCTGGAAGAGGCTTTGCAAGAAAAATGGCCGGAAATTAATAACTATGCGATAGCTCGCTTAATCGCTGGTTTAACTTCGGTAGCAGACTGGGTTGGTTCAGGTCAGCACTTTGATAATCCAAATGAAGATTGGCAGCCCAAAATCCAACAAGCATTGGATGAAGCGGGTTTTATAAAACCAACCATTCAAAATGGCTTAAGTTTTGAGCAGGTTTTTGGCTTTTCGCCGCGTGAAACGCAAAGTCTGCTGATTGAACAGGCATCTAAACCGGGCGTTTATGTGTTAGAAGCACCAATGGGATTGGGTAAAACGGAAGCTGCTTTATATGCCGCCTATCAGCTTCTTGAAAAAGGGCAGGAGGTGCTGTTCGGATTCTATCGTGTTTCCCTATTAACC
>JBASZG010000108.1:0-3005 GCA_049277875.1 Venatoribacter sp. | reverse complement strand
AATGGCGGGCCATTAATGGGCTTCGCCTTGCCAGAGCTAGACGTACCCATTATTAAAAGCATGAATTGCTTACTGGCTCCCTCTGAGCCAGAACTGCCCTTCAACGATTTGGCTATGGCCTGTATTCGCTGTGGTCAGTGCAGCAATGTGTGCCCACAAGAATTGCTGCCCCAGCAACTTTATTGGTTTGCCAAAGGTGAGGAGTACGACAAGGCCGAACAGCACAACCTGTTCGACTGCATAGAGTGCGGTGCGTGCTCTTATGTATGCCCAAGCCATATTCCGCTAGTGCAATACTATCGCCACGCCAAAGGCAGCATTCGCGCCGAACGCGCCGCCCATGCAAAATCGGAAATTGCACGCCAACGCTTTGAACAACGCAATGAGCGCCATGCTCGCTTGGAAGCTGAAAAAGAAGCCATGCGTAAAGCCCGCGCCGAAGCAGCGGCTTTGGCTAAGGCCCAACAAGAAACAGAAGAAGCCGCCAAGACAGTAGAAACGCCCACCCCTAACGTAGCCAACGAACAGATTGAAAATCTTGAACGCAAAGTGTTGGCTCAGGCTGATCGAATTAAAAAAATGCAAGAACGCCTTGATATGGCCAAGCAAGAAAACCTAGACACAGTTGCCACCTTGCAAAGCGCACTCGACAAACAACTCGAAAAACTCGCTGCCCTTGAAAGCGAATTAAAAGCAGCACAGGAAGCCTGACCATGGCCTTGATTACCTTAACCTCTCCGCACACTCACAATCACAACAGCACGCAAAACTTCATGCTGAAAGTCATTTTGGCTACCCTGCCGGGCTTATTGGTACTGACCTACTTCTTTGGCTGGGGCAACCTAATCAACACCGCTCTTGCCATGGTTACTTGCCTTGGGCTAGAAGCCTTAGTTATTAAACTGCGCAAACGCCCAGTGCAGTTTTATTTAAAAGATAACTCAGCCCTGCTTACCGCCGTATTACTTGGCCTTGCACTGCCACCCTTCGCGCCCTTTTGGGTTACTTTGGTGGCCTGTTTATTTGCCATTGTTTTTGCCAAGCAACTTTACGGCGGCCTTGGCCAAAATCCCTTTAACCCCGCTATGGTTGGCTATGCCTTAGTGTTGGTATCTTTCCCGGTACAAATGAGCACCACTTGGGCGGCTTCTATTCAAGCAACGGGGCAAGCCAGCCTGTCGTTCTTAGATACACTGCAAGTTATCTTCGCCAGCACTCCTATTGCCGATGGATTTTCAGGGGCTACCCCACTCGATGTTTATAAACACGCTCTTGGCAACGCCACCGGCGATGTTATTCGCACCGATGCAGCCTTTAACGGTTGGCTTAATGCAGGCTTTGAATGGGTAAATCTCGCCTTTCTAGCCGGTGGTTTGTATCTAATTTGGCAGCGTATTATCAGTTGGCACATTCCTGTGGCCATGCTCGTTGCCCTTAGCCTATGTTCGCTTATGTTGGGCTTTGACGAAGACCTATACACGCCGCTATCGCTGCACTTATTCAGTGGTGCAACTATGCTGGGCGCATTTTTTATTGCCACCGACCCAGTTACCGCCGCCACCAGTGATAAAGGCAAACTTATTTATGGCGCAGGCATTGGTGTGTTTGTTTATATCATTCGCACTTGGGGCACCTACCCCGACGCCGTGGCTTTTGCGGTACTGCTAATGAACTTTGCCGCGCCCTTTATCGACGCTTGGACACAACCGCGCAGCTATGGTCATGCTAAAGCCAAACGCGGTATGCCAGAGAAAACCCGCTAAGGAACAACGATGAATCCACTTCTGTCATCCATTACTAAAAACGCCATTGGCCTTAGCTTATTTGCTTTTTTTACCGCTGGCGTTGTTGCCATTACTCAGCACAGCACGAGCGCGCAAATAGATCACAACATTCGTTTGGCTCAGGCCAAAGCCTTAAATCAAATAGTGCCGACTGGCAGCTATGACAACGATATTTTAAACGACAAGATAGACTTAAGCGGGCTTGATACCAGCCTACTTGGTGCAGTAAAAGCGCCCTTTGCACAGGTTGCACGCAGCAACGGCCATATCCACACAGTGCTTATTCCAGCCATAGCCCCAGATGGTTACACCCAAGAAATAGCCCTGTTGGTAGGCATTAATGAAGACGGCAGCTTGGCTGGCGTGCGCATTACCGAGCACCGTGAAACCCCCGGTCTTGGCGACAAAATTGATATTAAAAAAAGTGACTGGGTTACTACCTTTCAAGGTCACTCTCTTATAAACACCAGCACTGAAAATTGGGCTGTGAAAAAAGACAACGGCAGCTTCGATCAATTTACCGGTGCAACCATTACCCCTCGTGCCGTAGTAAAAGCCGTGCATAAAGCCTTGCTGTTTAGCCAACAACACCACGAACTGCTGTTTAATAACGCAAGCTCACAAGGAGAATAAAATGGCTGTTTCTTACAAAAAGCTTGCCAAAGATGGCTTATGGACCAACAACCCCGCCCTAGTGCAACTGCTTGGCTTGTGCCCACTATTGGCCGTATCTGGATCGGTGGTCAACGCTATGGGGTTAGGGCTTGCCACCTTACTGGTGCTCATTGGCTCGAACACCGCCGTTTCACTGCTGCGCAGCTATGTGCCTGCGGCGGTACGCCTGCCTGCTTTTGTATTAATCATTGCTTCGTTCGTAACCGTGACCGAGTTGGTGATGCAAGCCTACACCTACGAACTATACGAGGTGCTGGGTATTTTTATTCCGCTTATCGTAACCAACTGCATAGTGCTTGGGCGTGCTGATGCCTTTGCCGCTAAAAATTCGGTTATTCCAGCCATATTTGACGGTTTAATGATGGGGCTGGGCTTTGGCTTGGTGTTGGTATTGCTTGGCGCGATGCGCGAAGTGCTAGGTCAAGGCGTGCTCTTTGCCAACATGGATTTGCTGTTTGGCAGCATGGCCGCCAACTGGAAAATAGACGTAGTGCGCGAATACCCTAACTTTCTCTTTGCGATACTGCCACCAGGCGCATTTATGGC
>JBASZG010000107.1:0-2366 GCA_049277875.1 Venatoribacter sp. | reverse complement strand
TGCCACTGGATGAAGCCCTATCGCGCGTGGTGGTGGATTTTTCTGGTCGTCCAGGCTTATTTATGAATGTGGAATTTACCCGCGCCAGCCTTGGCAAACTAGACACTCAACTGTTCTGGGAGTTTTTTCAAGGCTTTGTGAATCATGCTTGCGTTACTCTGCACATTGATAACCTCAAAGGCTTCAACGCCCACCACCAAGCCGAAACCATTTTTAAAGCCTTTGGCCGTGCACTGCGTATGGCGCTCAGTGAAGACCCACGCATGGCAGGCATCATGCCCTCAACTAAGGGTGTGCTGTAAATCATGGCGGGCAGTAAAAAATGCGTGATTATTGACTATGGCATGGGCAATCTGCACTCCGTGCGCGGAGCGCTGCAAGCCGTTGCTAATGGCACTGACATTATCATCAGCGCCGACCCCGCTGAAATTCTTAACGCCGACCATGTGGTATTGCCTGGCGTGGGTGCCATGCGTGACTGCATGGGGGAAATTAAGCGCTTAGGTATTGATGAAGTTGTGCGAGAAGCAGCTAACAACAAGCCATTACTAGGCGTGTGCGTTGGCCAACAAGCCATGCTTGAACACAGTGAAGAAAACGGCGGTGTCGATTGCCTAGGCCTATTTCAAGGCCAGGTAAAATTCTTCGGCCACGACCTAACCGAAAACGGCGAAGCTCTTAAAGTGCCACACATGGGCTGGAACAACGTTGCGCAAATTGCTCACCCACTTTGGGCTGGCATCGACAACCACAGCCGCTTTTACTTTGTGCACTCTTATTATGTGCAAGCAAAAAATCGCGCCCAAGTTTATGGCCAAGGCCAGTATGGCCTGAGCTTTGACGCCGCCATCGGCCAAGACAATATTTTTGCGGTGCAATTTCACCCAGAAAAAAGCCACCAAGCGGGATTGCGTCTGTTGCAAAACTTCCTTGAGTGGGATGGTGATGCTGGGCGCTGAGCGCTTGGGGCTGGGCGCTAGGCGCGGTGGCGTAAACCGAGCTTAGCTCTCGACTATCGACAAAAGTATTTAAAAATTATGCGTATTGATAAAGGAAACAGCATGCTCGTTATCCCTGCGATTGATTTAAAAGACGGCCAATGTGTGCGCTTGCGCCAAGGTCGAATGGAAGATTCCACCGTATTTGGTGATGACCCTGTGTCTATGGCTAAGCGCTGGGTAGACGCTGGCTGCCGTCGCCTGCACTTGGTGGATTTAAACGGCGCCTTTGCTGGCACACCCGTCAACGGCGAAGCGGTAACCGCCATTGCCAAAGCCTTCCCTGGCTTGCCCATTCAAATTGGCGGCGGCATTCGCAGCCTAGAAACCATCGAGCATTACGTTAAAGCTGGGGTCAGTTTTGTCATTATTGGCACCAAGGCCGTGAAAGAGCCGGCTTTTGTTAAAGAAGCCTGCCAAGCCTTTCCTGGCAAAGTTATTGTTGGCCTAGATGCCCAAGACGGCTTTGTCGCCACCGACGGTTGGGCTGAAGTATCCAGCATTCAAGCAGTCGATTTAGCCAAGCAGTTTAAAAATGACGGCGTTAGCTCGATTGTTTATACCGACATAGCCCGCGACGGCATGATGCAAGGCGTGAATGTGGAAGCCACGTTAAAACTGGCAAAAGAAGGCGGCATTCCTGTGATTGCCTCTGGCGGTGTGACCAACATTGAAGACATTCGCCAGCTTGCCCAAGTAGCCAGCCAAGGCATTTTAGGGGCGATTACTGGCCGCGCTATTTATGAAGGCACGCTGGATGTGCACAGCGCCCAAACACTCGCCGATGAAATCGTAGGAGCCTAATATGCCACTGGCCAAACGCATTATTCCCTGCCTCGATGTAGACAAAGGCCGCGTAGTCAAGGGCGTGAACTTCGTTGGTATTCGTGATGCCGGTGACCCGGTTGAAATTGCCAAACGCTATAACGACCAAGGCGCAGACGAAATCACCTTTTTAGATATTACCGCCAGCCACGAAGGCCGTGACACCACAGTTCACATGGTGGAAGCCATCGCTGAAAACGTCTTTATTCCGCTGACTGTGGGCGGTGGTATTCGTGAAATCGCCGATATTCGCCGTATGCTAAATGCTGGTGCAGATAAAGTTTCTATTAACTCTGCCGCCGTATTTAACCCCGACTTTGTTAAAGCCGCTGCCGATAAATTCGGTGTGCAGTGCATAGTGGTGGCTATTGATGCCAAGCAAGTAGCGGATAATCGCTGGGAAATTTTTACCCACGGTGGTCGCAAGCCCACAGGCATAGACGCCGTGGAATGGGCCGTAAAAATGGCCGACTTTGGCGCTGGCGAAATTTTACTTACCAGCATGGACAGAGACGGCGTGAAATCTGGCTTTGACCTAGGCGT
>JBASZG010000106.1:0-1513 GCA_049277875.1 Venatoribacter sp. | reverse complement strand
GACGTCTTAAGCTTGGATAAAAACGGCAAAGTTATTGGTTTGTACCAGAACCTGTAAGTGAATAAACCGCAAATTGCTTTTCGGTTAAGCTACCCAAAAACAATTTGTTGTTATGCTGTTTTACGCTAGTAACCGGTGCAAAAGCTTGGTTACTGGCATCTTGCAGGTTGGCAACCAGTTTGCCGCTTTCGTTAAGCCCCAAAACAAATGCATGGCGCACTGTGTTGGGGCGCATAAAGGCGGGTAAACGAAACACCATTTCACGCAGCAGTGGATAGGGTGCTGCCCAGTCTAAGAACGAATTGCGTGGTGCAAATAGCGCCACCCAAAACACGCCTTCGCGGTTGCTGGATATGCCATCAGGGATGCCCGGCAGGTTTTCATAAAACAGCTCGTGCGTGCCGGCTTTTTCTCCGCTTAGCCAGTAGCGAATCACATCGTAATTCCCCGTTTCAGTTACTAGCACAAAGGATTCGTCTTGCGACAAAGCTACGCCGTTTGCAAACTCTAGGCCGCGCAGCAACACTGTAGTTTCTTTGGTGCTTGGGTCGTATTTTAGTAAGCGCCCATGACCGCCGTGCTCTAGCACATCGTCGTAGGCGTGCATGGCGGGGCCAAACTTACTGGATGCGTCTGAAAAATAAATAACGCCGTTTAAGGCCACATCCACATCATCGGTAAACTTAAAAGGCACGCCTTCGGCGCTGTTGGTTAAGAGCGAAAGCTGCCCAGTTTCTACCTCTAAGCTCAACAAGCCTTGAATAGCATCGGCAATGATTAGTTCACCACTGGGGGCGAACTCCATACCCAAAGGGCGGCCTTTGGTGTTGGCAATATCTTTAGGGTTTTGGCCCTGCTCATCAAAACGCACAATGCGGCCATCTTCGTAGCCAGTGTATAAAAAGCCCTGTTTATCCACGGCAATGGTTTCTGGGCCAACGCCGTAATCAACGGCCAAACGAGAAAGCTGGCTTAATAAATCGTTGGTGGCGTATTGGCCTTCCAGTTTAGGAATGCTGGGCGCCTGCCATGCCATGGGGCTGATTGGCACAGGCCAAAATAACAGGTAGGCAAAGAGCGCTAGCAGCGCAAGAACAGCAGTGATTTTTTTCATAATTATTATTATTCAGTAAGAAAAGACACGGCATTGTAACGCCTTGCCGTGTCTTTCTTTAGGGTTTAATGGGCAAATAAATTAAACCCAGACGCTGCCCAGCCACCGCCAGAATTGGCGGGTGCAATCGACATCGCCAATAATGACCAGTGGGCCTTCCCAAATAATATGGTTGTTGTGATGGCCGTGAGCTTGGTCTAAACGAGAGCGCACAGAAAATGCACGGTACGAGTCGTGGAAAAAGTCTGGGTCTGGGCCATGGCAGTCGATAATGGCAAAGGAAGGGGGTGGCAAGACTGTTATCAGCGTTTTCTTTGCTTTGGGCTGCTGCTGGTGGTGCGAGCTGTTTTTCGAGCAGGGGCTTTACCAGAGGAGGCTTTTTTAAAGGTGGCTGGCTGC
>JBASZG010000105.1:0-2513 GCA_049277875.1 Venatoribacter sp. | reverse complement strand
TAGGCCATGCTCAGGTGAGTGTGAATGAGGTAGAAAACTGGGTAGGCAATGGCATCGACTTATTAGTGCGCCGCGCTCTTGCTTATGGCGATGAAGACAAAGCGCTGGCCATTAGCCAAGATAACTTAACCGCTGCGCGAGTATTCTTCGACAAAGCCTATTTGGAAGTATTAAGCCGTGCCACGGGCGTGTTTCCGGGCGTTCAAGCTTGGTTAGATCAAACCTCTACGCCCAAGGTGTTAATTACCAATAAAGCGCGCAAGTTTACCGAGCCTTTGTTGGTAGGGTTAGGGTGGGAAAGCCAGTTTGTGCAGGTTATTTGCGGCGACGATTTGGCCGAGAAAAAACCATCGCCTATGCCCTTGCTGCATGCTTGTACCACTCAGCAAATTGCACCTGAAAACACCGTTATGATTGGCGACTCTCGCCACGATATTGGCGCAGCCAAAGCCGCAGGTATTCGCTGTGTGGCGGTTACCTACGGCTATAACCACGGTCGAAGCGTGGCCGATTTTAGCCCCGACTTTGTGGTTGATAGCTTGGCCGAGCTGCTCTAAAAGAACAGCTTTGCCAATTCCTCACCAGGGTTTTGTGCGCGCATAAAGGCTTCGCCTACTAAAAAGGCGTGCACATTGTGACGACGCATTAGCTCTACGTTTTCACGCGCTAAAATACCGCTTTCAGTGACCAGTAACTTATCTTTTGGCACGTTAGGTAATAAACCTAAGGTAGTGTCGAGAGTTAGGTTAAAGGTATGCAGGTCGCGGTTGTTAATGCCCAAAAGTGGGGTTTTTAGGCTTAGGGTTAGATCTAGTTCTTCGCCGTTATGCACTTCGACTAACACGTCCATGCCGCATTCGTGGGCAATACCTTCTAAATCTTGCAGCTGCATTTTGCTTAGTGCCGCAGCAATAAGCAGCACGCAGTCGGCGTTTAGAGTGCGCGCTTCGTAGATTTGGTAAGGGTCAACCAAAAAGTCTTTACGAATCACCGGCAAGGAGCAGGCAGCGCGTGCGGCTTTTAGGTAATCTTCGTGGCCTTGAAAGTAATCGCGGTCGGTGAGCACCGACAAGCAGGCGGCACCGGCTTGTTCGTAGCTGGTGGCTATCTCTTCGGGCACAAAGTGCTCGCGCAGCACGCCTTTAGAGGGCGACGCTTTTTTAATTTCAGCAATAACCGCAGGCAAGCCTTGTTCTACCTTGGCTTTCATAGCGCGATAAAAACCGCGCAGTTGGCTTGGGTCTTGGTCTAAGGCTTGGGCTTTTAACTCGGCCAAAGGCAAGGCTTTGCTGCGATTAGCCACTTCTTGCTCTTTGGTAACTATGATTTTTTTTAAGATGGTGGGCGTATTCATTGCATCTGCGCCTCGCTGTCTAAACATTCAGAAAAACTGACTAACTCTTTAATTTTCTCTAGGGCGGCGCCTAGATAGATTGCGTCTTCGGCCATGGTTACGCCGTCTTTAAAGCTGGTGGCAATTCCAGCGACATAAATAGCGGCACCGGCGTTTAAGGCCAAAATATCAGCGGCTTTTTTGCCGGCATCGGTTTCACGCTTGCCTAACGCATCCATAATTAACGCCATGCTTTCCTGCGGGCTAGATACTTCTAAGCCAGACAGCACTTGGCTTTTAATTCCCAGTTCTTCTGGGCGAATAATGTATTCTTGCAGCTTGCCATTTTTAAGCTCGCAGGCGTAGGTTTCGGTGGCCAAGCTAATTTCATCTAAGCCATCTTTCGAGGCCACCACCAACACATGGCGGCTGCCCATGCGTTGCATCACTTCGGCAATCGGGCGTACTAGAGCTTTGTTAAACACTCCTATCACTTGGTTAGGCACGCCGGCAGGGTTGGTCATTGGCCCTAAGATATTGAAAATAGTGCGCATACCTAAGGATTTGCGTGGGCCGATTGCGTGCTTCATAGCGCTGTGGTGGGTGGGGGCAAACATAAAGCCCACACCAATTTGATTAATGGCGCGCTCTACCTGCGCCGGGGTCATGGCAAGGTTAATGCCCAACGCTTCAATTAAATCGGCACTGCCCGATTTTGACGATACGCCACGGTTGCCGTGTTTAGCCACTACACCACCTGCGGCCGCCACCACAAAGGCCGAAGCGGTCGAGATATTAAACAGGTTAGCGCCGTCGCCGCCTGTACCAACTATGTCTACGGCGTAAGGGCTATCCACTTTTATGCCTGTGGCCAGCTCGCGCATCACCGTAACGGCACCAACAATTTCGTCAATACTTTCGCTTTTCATGCGCATGGCCGCTAAAAACGCACCAATTTGAGCATCGTCGCATTGCCCAGTCATAATTTGACGCATCACTGAAACGGTTTCTTCGGTGGTTAAATCTTGGCGCTCAACGATGCGTGCCAGCGCCTCTTTAATGCTTAAATCGGTCATGGAGTTACCTTCATTTTTAAAAAGTTGGCGAGTAGGTCATGGCCATGCTCGGTAAGAATGGATTCAGGGTGAAACTGCACCCCTTCGATGGGCAGAGTTTTATG
>JBASZG010000104.1:0-22284 GCA_049277875.1 Venatoribacter sp. | reverse complement strand
TCGCCAATAAACGTATCAAAACGTTGTTTGGCATCTAGGTTTATGTAGTTTTGAAATTGTAAGGCCATTGTATAAATACCATTATTTGGCGGCATGACATGATGTCGTGCAGTGTATCATAACTGCTTCAGCCTACCGTAAATGCTTTTGCTGCACACCCAAACGTAAGCTAAGCGGAAAATACAGTTAGGCTAAAATGCGCGAAGCGTGAGCCAACTGTAATTTTTCCGTTTGAGCGCCTTGTTAACTTTGTTTAATTAATACGATGCTAAAACACCATCAAGATAACCTTTTGCAAATGCAGCTTGAACACTTCTATGTCGTACTGCACCAGCCTGGCTATCAGGTAAAGAATCAAAATCAATATTGATAGATGGTTCTTTCCGTAGACCTAAAGAATATCCTGTGTCGTATGCACAGCCTGCACATTTGTGGCGACCATTAAATTTACTTTGATCATGAGGTAGTGATTCAAACTCAGGGTTATATCTGTGTTGTGACTGACAAGTCATAATTAACTCCGATTAAGTTATGTTGGAATAGCTAACAGTATGGGCACACTCGCTTTAATCGCCAGCACTTCTATTAGGTGGTTTATTTAAGTGGTTGATTTTGCCCAAGCTATCACAAGCTGGCAATCAGAGAAACAAGACCAACACATGCCTGTTTTGTCGCGTTTGCGTGCCTATTAATAATTTCCAAAAAATTCCAACCCATTGTTTTAATTCGTTATTTTTATCTCGCCGCTGAAAATTCGAGCAGGTTTAAATTAGAAAGCGTGCGTTTTTGTAAAGACCATCTAAACACCTTGTTTAAGGAGGCGATATTTTCAATGCAGCCGACTTAGCCCCAGTTTTAAACCAAATAACTTTAATAACTGATTAAGCGTATCTATCGACGGATTAGCTCGGTTACTTTCTACGGCAGCTAAAGTCCGCTGCGAAACACCGCAAAGATTGGCGTATTGCGCTTGGGTAAGCAGTGCAACATTTTGGCGCAATACCTGAATAGCTTGCCCAATCGAAATCTCGCCTGCTTGCACCGCTTGCTCAACCCGCTCGTATATTTCGATACGGCTTAATTCTTTTAACTGGTGACGGCTTAGGTTCTCTGGCATAACACTCACACTCGTCCCCTCATATTAAGCTCCAGTGTTTTAGCCTATCTGGCACGGCCTGTAGACTTAAATTAGCGGTTTGGTGGTGCAGCACGGCTTCAGGCACCTGGTATTTTAATGCCAGCTCAGGAATAGCCTGCATTTTAATGGCGCGCTTTTGTAAGCTTTGCCACAGCTGTGTAGCAGGCACTCCCGTGGCTTGCGCGGCTTCTTCACAAATACCTTGCCAGTTAAATTGACCGCCAAGCTCATTAGCTTGGCTCCAGCGGGTCGTGCGAATAATGCCTGCAGGGTCGAGCGCCATGGGTGCCAAGTCGTAAATAGGGGCCAATGCAACACCAGTATCCGTTTTTATGAGTGCCATATTGCGCCCATGATTGTCAGTGTTCCCCAGCAGAATATTGAGCAGGTCGCGCGCTAAATACTCTTCAACAACACTGGCAAAATCGGTCTGTTGCCATTGCTGCCAAAGGTCTTTTAGGTGCGCCAAATAAAGGCTGTGATAAACCGTCGCCCCTGGCTCATAAATACTGGCCAGTGAATAAAAGGATTCAACTCCCAAGCGAGCAGCGGTCGCTGTGTCATTTAGGTGCAAACGGTCAAAGCGGCGTAGCCACAGGCTTGGCTTATATATGCCGCTGTGTTCATCGACCGCGATATATTTCAAATTATGGTTCAGCGTAGAAAAGCCCAGCTCGGCAGCGATAGAGTAATAAGCCGCTTCGGCTTCCAAAATAATCTGATCTATCACTAAAGAAGTTTGTTGTGCCGAGCTTTGTCGGGGGTATTTGACCAGCCAATGGTGCTGCACTTTTTCATCAGGCAGGCAGCCTTCTGGATAAAAATTTCCACGCTGATCTTCTTGCAAGAGGTATTTGGGTGCCTCTCCACCCGCCCCTGTTGCCCCACCAATGGCAGCCCCCACCGAATTAGCGTAATCCAGAAAGCCAGTTGCTCGGCTTGCCACATCTTGTTGACTAAAGCCTGAAACAACAGGAGGCTTTGGAGTGGCGGGAGCAATACGCAAATTACCAATAGGGGCTTGGCTATGATTTTCTAACAAAAATAAATCATGCTCGGCACTGTCCATATGCTGCCACTGGTAACGCCCACACCAATAACGGCGTGCGGCTCCCATCGGCATCATTTCCAATAAAAACACTGGCCAACGCTCAAAGCGATAGCTAAAAAAATCTAATGGAATGGTCAGCGCAGCTAAAGCTGCAGGAGCATCTTGAAACTCGGCAACCAAGGCGGCCATATATTCAAGCTGCATTGCCCCATAGCGGCCTTTTTCTGGCTCAGAGAAGGTTAACTTAGCAGCGGTATGCCAAGCTCCCCGAAGATAGATCTCTAACTCTAAAGTTTTCATTGTGCAATATATTACATTATTTTTATTGATGAGTTTAATTTAATGCAATATATAGCACTGAAATAAGAATAAATGTAGATTTAGTGCAAAATATTACACAGAAATACCTGATTTTTTAAAGGCATTAAAGCCAGCGGGAGGGTGGTTTATGCCACCCGTTCAGCCAGATTGGGCAGTAAATACCCTAAAACTTTGGCCATTAAGTCGTTGATATTTTGATAATCGCTGCGTGTGGCCGACAGGATAGTGGTTTCGTTTTGAATATAAGGCGCGGCCACCAGTTCATGGGAGCAGTGGTTGACCATGTGCAGCGCCGAGTCTGGCGTGGTTTCCAAGTGAAATTGTAAGCCAATGGCACGGTTAAGCTGAAAGGCTTGGTTGGCACAAGCATGGCTGCTGGCCAGATGCACCGCGCCTTCGGGCAGGCTAAAGGTTTCGCCATGCCAGTGAAAAACTTTACTGGCGAGCGGAAACTTAAACACATGACTTGGCAAATGCGGCACGGCGCGCACATCAAACCAGCCAATTTCTTTATGTGTGTTGGGGAATACTTGGCCACCAAAGGCATTGGCAATTAGCTGCGCACCTAAGCAAATTCCCAGCACGGGTTTACCGCGCTGCACAAAGTCGCGGATAAAGGCTTTTTCTTGCACCAGCCAAGGGTGCTCTTGCTCATCGTTCACACTCATCGGTCCGCCCATAATAATGAGCAAATCCGGTGATTCTGGATTAGGCAAAATGCCGCGTTCGTAAAAACGGGTATAGGAAATTTGTGCTGAAGCGGCATTAAGCCAGTGCTCAATACTGCCCAGCCCTTCAAAGGGAACATGCTGAAAGACATGGGCGTGCATAATGACTCCTTACAGTGCGCGTTGTGGCGCGGTGCGAACGTGAGTGGTGTACAGAGTGAGGCCAGTAAACAGCAGACCGCCGAACAGGTTGCCCAACACAGTGGGAATTTCATTCCACAGCAAATAATCCATAACGGAGAAATCGCCACCCATCAGCATGGCCGAAGGGAATAAAAACATATTCACCACAGAATGTTCAAAGCCCATAAAGAAGAACAGCATCACCGGCATCCACATGGCCAGCGCTTTGCCGCCCACCGTGGTAGATAGCATGGCACCGACCACGCCCATAGACACCATCCAGTTACACAACATGCCGCGCACAAAAATAGTAATCCAGCCAGTTAGCCCATACTCCGCATACCCCAGAGTACGCGCTTCACCGATGGAGGCGAGCTTGTGGGCAATGTCACCTGGGTCTTTGGCAAAGCCCATGGTAAAGACAAAAGACAGCATAAAGGCCACCAGCAGCGCCCCAGCAAAGTTGCCCAAGAACACCCAGCCCCAATGTTTTAAAATCACCTTAGTCGTCACGCCCGGACGGCGATCCAGCCAAGCCAGCGGGGTGAGCATCAGCACCCCCGTCAATAGATCAAAGCCCATTAAATAGAGCATGATAAAGCCCACGGGAAACAGCACTGAGCCCAGTAAATGCGACCCAGTTTGCATGGCCACCGTCACGGCAAAAGCTGCCGACAGCGCCAAAATAGCCCCTGCCATCATCGCGCGAATCAGCACATCGCGACGCGACATATGCAGTTTGGCTTCGCCTGAATCCACCATTTTTTTCGCAAATTCGCTAGGGAGTAAATAAGACATAAGCACCTCTGTGTTTGGTTAATTGAATGTACGGAGTTAATACCGAGAGCCTGTAGGGGCGAATAGCATTCGCCCGTTCGTTATTACGGGCGGTTACAAACCGCCCCTACAAGGCTCCAAAATCCCGCTTCAAGAGCGTTCCCTTAAGCTGCATTTTTCTTCACCTGCAATTCATCGCCATTAAAACGCACCGTCCATACCTTCAAGCTCAGTTCCGGTTGTTCCAAGCATTTGCCGGTTAATAACGAGAAATGCTCTTTATATAACGGGCTGGCAACGACTGGTTCGCCGTTCAGGTCGCCGACAATGCCGCGCGCGATAATATTGGCGCGGCTCACTGGGCAGAAATTACTCACGGCATAAATGGTATTGGTTTGGCGAATTAAAAATAACGCCACTTGCTCATTGCCCACTTGCGCTCCCACGCCAGCATCGGCAATTAGGTCGCTGGTTTTGCCTACAGTTATCCAAGATTCACTCATGATGTGCTCCTTTAAACAGCCACTAAGGGAATGTGTTCACGTTCGGATAAGGTCGCGGGGCGAGGCTGGCCGCGCTCTTGTACATAGGTCAAGGTTGGGTCATCACTAGGGCTGTTAATGGTTTGCCTGAAACGCGCTAGGCGTTTAGGGTTTTCCAAGCTGGATTTCCATTCGCAATGATAACTGGCTACCAAGTGTGCTATTTGTTTATCCAAATCAGCGTTAATACCCAGGCGGTCGTGCATAATTACATCGCGTAGATAATCCAGCCCGCCATCAAGGTTTTCCAGCCAGCGCGCGGTGCGTTGCAACTTATCGGCAGTGCGAATGTAGAAAATCATTAAGCGGTCGATGGTTTGTATTAGGCTGTCTTTGTCCAAATCTTGGGCGAACAAATCGGCATGACGAGGGCGCATACCACCATTACCAGCAAAGTACAGGTTCCAGCCTTTTTCTGTGGCGATAATGCCAAAATCTTTGGACTGCGCTTCGGCGCATTCGCGGGTGCAGCCACTCACTGCAAATTTAATCTTGTGCGGCGAGCGAATACCCTTGTAGCGGTTCTCAAGGTCGATGGCTAAGCCCACGCTGTCTTGCACGCCATAACGGCACCAGTTACTGCCCACACAGCTTTTCACCGTACGCAGCGATTTGCCATAGGCTTGGCCCGTTTCAAAGCCCGCATCGACCAAGCGCTGCCAAATCGCAGGCAGTTGGTTTAGCCGCGCACCAAGCAGGTCAATACGTTGGCCGCCAGTAATCTTGGTATAAAGGCCAAAATCACGCGCCACTTCACCGATGATAATAAGTTTTTCAGGGGTAATTTCACCGCCCGCAATACGCGGCACTACCGAGAACGTGCCATCTTTTTGCATATTAGCGAGAAAGGCATCATTGGTATCCTGCAGCCCCACCAGCTCGTCATTTAAGGCGTAATCGTTGCATACCGAGGCCAGTATATTGGCTACAGTCGGCTTACAAATATCGCAGCCTAAGCCTTGACCATGCTGTTTAATCAGATCATTAAAAGTGTGTACGCCTTCAACGCGGATAATGTGCTCCAGTTCTTGGCGGCTGTGCCTGAAGTGACCGCACAGCGCATGGCTAACTTCCATGCCCATCGCGGCCTGCTGTTTTTGCACTAAATCTTTGAGCTGAGCCGCACAACCACCGCAGCCTGTGCTTGCGCGAGTAGAGTCTATGACCTCACTCAACGAGGCTTTACCTGAGCTCATGCAAGCAATTACATCGCCTTTGCTGACATTGTGGCACGAACAAATCGTGGCGGTATCCGGCAGCGCATCCAAGCCCAACACGGGCGCATCACCAGAGGATCTTACAATCAAGCTTTGCGGCTCGCGGGGCAGATCAATGCGATTGCGGTAATATTGCAGCAAAGGGTCGTGGTAGCTGTTATCGCCCACCAAGATAGCACCTAGCAGCCGTTGACCATCAGCCGTTACCACTAGCTTGCGGTAATAGCGGTGTACTTGGTCTAAATAGCGATACACCTTAGCCCCCGCTGTTTGCGTGCCCTGAGTGTCGCCAATAGCTCCAACATCTACGCCCATTAGTTTGAGCTTGGTGCTCATATCAGCCCCCGTAAAGGCCAGTTCACCCGCAACCAGGGTGGATAGCGCCACCTTGGCCATTTGATAACCAGGAGCAACCAAACCAAAACAGCAATTATGCCAAGCGGCTACCTCACCAATGGCCAAAATATGTGGATCACTGGTGCGGCAAAAGTTATCAATAGACACGCCGCCACGCTCGCCCAGTTCAAGACCGGCCGCGCGGGCCAGCTCATCACGCGGGCGGATACCCGCTGAGAACACTATCAAATCGGTTTCGTGTTTTTTACCGTCTTTAAACACCATGCAGTGTTTGGCATTAATGCCATCTTCGATGCGGTCAGTGGCTCGACCGGTCAGCACCTGCACACCTAAGGAGGCAATCATGCTACCCAGCAGCTCGCCACCTTCTTGGTCTAGCTGAGCCGGCATCAAATGTGGAGCAAATTCCACCAAGGCTGTATCTAAATTTAGCTGGCGCAAAGCATTGGCGGCCTCAAGCCCTAACAATCCACCACCCACTACTACGCCGGTGTTAGCATTTTTAGCGGCAGAACGAATTGCATCCAAATCATCAAAAGTACGGTAAGTAAAACAACCTGCACGGTCGTAGCCTTCCACCGGTGGCACAAAGGGAAAAGAACCTGTGGCCAGCACCAGCCAGTCATAGTCCAATGTGCTGCCGTCGGCCAACTGTACTTGCTTGGCATCACGATTAATGCAGGTGGCTTTGCAGCCCAGTTTTACCGCAAAACCCCAATCTTGATATTGCTCAACCGTACCTAAGGTCAGTTCAGCCACACCTTTGCCTTGAAAATACTCAGACAAATGAACGCGGTCATAGGCGCTATGGCGTTCCTCTCCCACCACAGTAACCTGAAACTCCTTTGCTTGAGCGCTGGCAGCAACCTGTTCCAGAAAATGATGACCAACCATGCCATTGCCGATAACAACTAACTTTACCTTGCTCATAACAACTCCTACCTCTACCAATGGGCGGGCGGTTACAAACCGCCCCTACATCGATGTTTATTCCATAACGGTTACATCAACGTTTATTCGTAGGGGCGATTTGTAATCGCCCGCACGCCACGATTAATGATTAGTAAACTCTGGGTAAGCCTCGATACCGCATTCGCTAATATCCGCGCCTTGGTATTCGTCACGCCCACTGATGCGCAGGCCGAAGATTTTTTTCAGTACCCACCACAGCGCCAACGAAATCAAGAAGGCCCACACAAAGAGAGTTGCCATACCCGCAAATTGGCCCAAGAAGCTAGTGCCTTGCGCGCTCAGCGGCACGACTAATAAGCCGAATATGCCCGATGTACCATGCACAGAAATCGCACCCACTGGGTCATCAATTTTCAGTTTGTCTAAGCCAATAATAGAGAGCACTACTAAGAAGCCAGCAACCAAGCCAATTAAGGTGGCCAATAATGGGCTAGGAGTATCTGGGCTGGCAGTAATAGCCACCAATCCGGCTAAGGCACCGTTTAAAACCATGGTGAGGTCCGCTTTGCGGTATTTCAGGTAGCTCATGGCTAATGCACCAATCAACCCACCAGCAGCGGCGGCATTGGTATTTAAAAACACCACCGCAACCGAATGGGCGCTGGCCATATCACCCAGCTTCAGTACCGATGCGCCGTTAAAACCAAACCAGCCAAACCACAGGATAAAGGTACCTAAGGTGGCCAAAGGCATGTTGGCACCTGGAATCGCGCGCGCACGGCCTTGTTCATCGTATTTGCCTAACCGTGGCCCTAGCAACAGTACGCCCGCCAACGCGGCACAAGCGCCGACCATGTGCACAATGCCCGAACCCGCAAAGTCTTTAAAACCTAAATCTTCAAAGGTAAACAGGCCAAACACCGCACTGCCACCCCAGCCCCAACTGCCGCTGATAGGATAAATAACAGCCGTCATCACCACGGCAAAGCCTAAGAACACCCAAAGTTTCATACGCTCAGCAATCGCGCCTGACACAATCGACATACAGGTCGCTACAAACACCGCCTGGAAGAAGAAATCGGCCGCAGGAGAGTAAATTGCCGAGCCATGAAAGCCATCTTCACGGCTGGCAAAATCTGCTAGTACCGCATTGGTATCTAAATCACTAATGCCTGCCAAGAAAAAACCGCCGCCGTACATAATGTGGTAACCCACCATCAGATACAGGGTGCAAGCCACCGCATACAGGGTGATATTTTTAGTGAGAATTTCGGTGGTGTTTTTAGAGCGCACCAAGCCAGATTCCAGCATGGCAAAACCAGCAGCCATCCACATTACAAAGGCACCGCCTACTAAAAAGTAGAAGGTGTCTATGGCGTATTGCAGCTCAAATATATTGTTCTCCATCATTAGCCTCCTTAGGCCTTAGAGTAGAAGTTAAAGCGCATCCGCTCCGGTTTCACCGGTGCGGATTCGGACGACTTGCTCAAGTGTGGTTACAAAAATCTTTCCATCACCAATGGCACCGGTATAGGCGGCACGAATAATGGCATCGAGGGTAACGTCTAACCTCTCATCAGCCACGGCGATTTCCACCTTTAATTTCGGTAAAAAATCCACCACATATTCCGCACCGCGATACAATTCGGTATGTCCTTTTTGACGACCAAAGCCTTTTACTTCAGTCACCGTAATACCATGCACGCCAATTTCAGAAACAGCCTCGCGCACATCATCTAGTTTGAATGGTTTAATAACCGCAGAAATTAATTTCATTTAAATACTCCTAGCTTAAAAATTAATGGGAAGGTGATAGCTGATTTGCCATAAAGTGGCGTTATTTAAATTAGAGCCTGAGCCTTTAGTTAAGACTTGGCTAACCACAAAACTGAGTTGGTCATTAATGTGATAAGCCAAATCAAGATGACTGTAATCATTGCGCTTATCTTCATGATCATTCACGCCCAGCGTGGCGCTAAACTGCTCGTTGCCATACCCTAAGGTGTAATATTGGTAGCCACCCGCAGCCTCTTCTTTTGTTGGTGTGGTTACGCTGAATCCAGCGCCTAAGTAATTCAGAGATAAGCTCAACTCGGCATAATCATTAAAATCAACAATCGCGCCCGCCGTGCCCTTTTGTGATGGGTAGTAATAGTTAAGATAGGAAATGTCATATTCCAAATTGCTGACTTTTCCAGTAAAGCCAAGATAATAATCCACCTCAACACCAGCATCGTCCCCAGAGGTACTCCAAACACCCGCATAGAGGCCGCTTTGATGTTGATAATTTAACTCCCCTGCAACCATAGGGGAGCCGGATTGGCTCATATTAATGCCGCGAAATAAATACAGATTGGCAAGTTCTAACTCAGCGGTTAATTCAGCTTGAGTTGGAAATGACAATACTGAACAAAGCAAGCAAGCAGAAACGGGGAATAGCGTTTTCATAATGTTTCCTTATGTAATCAAAGAAAGGCTATTTCTCTTTGCAGCCAATATGCCAACTAAAGAAAAGCAAGCAATATCAATAACTTATTATTTTTATGTGTTTTTAAAATGCTTTAAATATGTGAATTTATTAAAAATAAAGCACCATTAAAGTGCATATTTAGAAACCCAACCAATAGGCACCACAATAGTGCGAAATATGAGTGTTTTGTTTCATTCTGGTGCATATATTTATATATAAAATAAAGAAACCATTGATTTATCTGGTTTTTATATTTGGCATATATTTCGCTATTTCTACTCTTTTTAGGAATTGCATTATGTCAATTTATTTACCTTCATTAGCTCCCTTCCCATTCAGCAAAATGCAAGGGCTAGGCAATGACTTTATGGTGATTGATGCCACTCAAACACCTTTTACCTTTAAGGCAGAACAAGTGCGTCTGCTTGCTGATCGCCGTTTTGGTGTTGGCTTTGATCAGTTATTAGTAATCGAGAAAGCACCTTATGCAGAAGTTGACTTTGGCTATCGAATTTTTAATGCCGATGGCTCAGAGGTTGAGCAGTGTGGCAACGGCGCACGCTGCTTTGCCATCTTCGTGCAGAAAAAAAAGCTTTCCACCAAAAATCCAATTCGGGTGGCAACTCACTCTGGCGATATTGAACTTCATCGCCTCCAATCTGGTGAAGTGCAAGTGAATATGGGCGTCCCCAAAACCGAGCCAGCCGACATTCCATTTATTGCATCCGGTCATCATAGCGAACACTATAAAATTGAAGTGGCCGGAGAGTTGGTTCGATTAGCCGTTGTAAACATGGGAAATCCGCATGCGGTGATACAGGTCTCCAATATTGATAAAGCACCTGTTGGGCGGCTTGGGCCTCTTTTAGAAGTTCATCCGCGCTTCCCCAAGCGAGTCAATGTAGGTTTTATGCAAATTGTCTCGCGCGATCATATTTGCTTACGCGTGCACGAACGTGGCACCGGAGAAACCTTAGCTTGTGGCACAGGAGCCTGTGCCGCTGTCGTTACAGGTATTCGCCAAGGACGGCTAAACCGACTTGTTACCGTGCAACTGACTGGCGGGCAATTAAAAATAGAATGGGAGAACGACTCTGCACCTGTTTTTATGAGTGGCCCAGCACAGCTTCTATACGATGGCTGGTGGTGCGCTTGACCTGATTGTTGCTTACGAGTAGTTTTGCGAACTCTTTACCCTATCGAGATGGCTTATGATTAACCGCCAAACGGAAATTGCCCAAGCGTTGCATGTCGTTGCACCCTTTTCTAGCAGCGACGATATTGCCGCAGAAGTCACGCGCAGAGTTGATTTTATTACCAACACGCTTCAACACAGCGGCCTGTTCACCCTAGTATTGGGCATTAGCGGTGGAGTAGATTCCACCTTGGCTGGGCGTTTGGCGCAATTAGCGGTAGAGCAACTGCGCGCTGAGACGGGCAACGATGCCTACCGTTTTATTGCAGTACGTTTGCCCTACGAAACCCAAAAAGACGAAGCCGACGCACAGATCGCGCTTAAATTTATTGCCGCCGATGAACAGTGCACTGTCAATATCGCCGCTGCAGTGCAAGGGTTATGCGCGCAAATTCCACATTTACAGCAACTGCCTGCCGCCAAAGCCGACTTTGTGCGTGGCAATGTGAAGGCGCGAACGCGCATGGTGGCGCAATTTACCATAGCCAACGCTACCGCTGGCTTAGTAATTGGCACAGATCACGCCGCCGAGGCATTAACCGGATTTTTTACAAAATTTGGCGATGGCGCTTGCGACCTAGCACCGCTTACTGGCCTGGTCAAAAGCCAAGTGCAAGCCATGGCTAAATTCTTAGGCGCCCCTTCAGAGCTTGTCTATAAAACCCCAACCGCCGATTTAGAAGAGCTAACACCGCTTAAACCCGATGAAGCTTCTTACGGCGTAAGCTACGCAGAAATAGACGCATTTTTACACGAAAAGCCCGTAAGCCCAGCCGCTTACCAACGCCTAGTCGAGCTATACGACGCCAGCGCTCACAAACGCCAAATGCCCAAAACGCCAAGTTCTGATTAACTAATTTTTCCAATAAAAAAGCGGCCATTGGCCGCTTTTTGTTGTGCAAGAAGGCTTAGTACAGAACGCGAGCGCGTACAGTGCCTTTCACTTCTTTCAGTTTTTCCAATGCCAAGGCAGAAGAGCCAGCAGGCACGTCAATCACTACATAGCCGATGTCTTCAACGGTTTGTAGGAATTGACCAATAACGTTGATGTTGTTTTCTGCCAACACAGTGTTGATGGCATGGATAACACCAGGAACGTTTTGGTGAACGTGCAGAATACGGTGTACTTCGTGGTTGGCAGGCAAGGCTACTTCTGGGAAGTTTACAGAGGAAGTGGTTGTACCAGTGTCGCTGTATTGAGCCAGTTTGCCGCCCACTTCTTTACCGATGTTTTCTTGTGCTTCAGCGGTAGAGCCACCAATGTGTGGAGTTAAAATAACGTTATCAAACTCACGCAGTGGTGATACAAATTCTTCACCGTTGGCTTTAGGTTCAACTGGGAATACGTCTACAGAAGCGCCCAAGATTTTCTTAGAGCGTAAAGCGTCTGCCAAAGCGTCGATGTCTACCACAGTGCCACGAGCCAAGTTCAAGAAGTAAGAGCCATCTTTCATTTGCGCGAAGCGTTCGGCGGTCATCATCATTTTGGTATCAGGCGTTTCTGGAACATGCAAAGTAACCACGTCAACTTTGCCCAGCAATTCTTGTAGCGAATCAACCTGTTTAGCGTTACCCAATGGCAGTTTGGCTACGACGTCGTAGAAGTACACTTCCATACCTAGGTTTTCAGCAATAACAGACAACTGAGTACCGATAGAACCGTAACCAACGATACCCAGTTTTTTGCCACGGATTTCGTTTGAGTTGTCGGCAGATTTAATCCAGCCACCACGGTGTGCCACGGCGTTTTTCTCTGGAATGCCGCGCATCATCATAATGATTTCAGCAATAGCCAATTCAGCTACAGAACGGGTATTTGAATAAGGAGCGTTAAACACGGCCACACCGTGTTTGGTCGCGGCTTTTAGGTCTACTTGGTTAGTACCAATGCAGAAGCAGCCCACAGCAATCAGCTTTTCAGCGGCTTCAAAAATATCGGCAGTAAGCTGGGTGCGTGAGCGAATACCAATAAAGTGCGCATCTTTGATGCGTTCTTTTAACTCTTCTGGGTTTAAGGCGGTTTTCAAGTAATCGATGTTGGTGTAACCGGCAGCGTGCAAAGTGTCGAGTGCTGATTGGTGTACGCCCTCTAAGAGTAAAAATTTAATTTTGCTTTTATCTAAAGAAGTTTTTGGCATTGGGATACCCATAATGACGATAACAAGGTTAAGAAGACAAAATGCCTCCGAAATAAGTGGCTGTCATGCTACCATAGCCGCCCTTAATTCGTGAGCCTCATAATGAGAAATCTTCACGAAGAATACTCACTCATATGTGAAAAATTTTCATCCGGAAATACCATGAACGCTATCAACCAAAACCAATTAGTCGAACAACTGGCTGCCATTGTGGGAGCAGACAAAGTACGCACCGATGACGATTCTCTTACCAACTGGGGCAAAGATTGGACCAAAGTTTGGCCACCCAAACCCAGCGCCATTGTATTTCCAAAAACCACCGAGCAAGTGCGCGATATTGTGCTTTTAGCCAACCAACTTGGGTTTAACATTGTGCCCTCTGGTGGCCGCACTGGGCTAAGTGCTGGAGCGATGGCAACCAATGGCGAAGTGGTTGTTTCGTTCGACTACATGAACCAATTTTCCGACTTTAACGCCGTAGACCGCACCGTAAAATGTGGCGCTGGGGTGATTACCGAGCAACTGCAAAACTACGCCGACGACCACGGGCTGTTTTACCCAGTCGATTTTGCCTCTTCTGGCTCTAGCCAACTGGGTGGCAATATCAGCACCAACGCGGGCGGCATTAAGGTAATTAAATGGGGCATGACCCGCGATTGGGTCGCAGGCCTTACCGTAGTCACAGGCAAAGGCGACATTTTACGCCTGAATAAAGACCTGCTTAAAAACAACACTGGCTACGATATGCGCCAGCTCTTTATTGGCGGCGAAGGCACCTTAGGCTTAATCACCGAAGCCACTATGCGCCTCACTCGCAAGCCTAAAAACCTAACCGTGCTGGTGCTGGCGATTCCAGAGTTAGACGATTTAATGAAAGTATTAAGCCAGTTCCAAAACGCTATGGAGCTAACTGCCTTTGAGTTTTTCTCAGACAAAGCCATGCGTAAAGTATTGGCCCACCAAGAAGTACCAGAGCCATTTGAAGGCAGTGCCGACTTTTATGCGCTGATCGAGTTTGAAGCCGTTACCGAAGACGACTTAAACCTTGCCATGACCGAGTTTGAGCACTGCCTAGAGCAAGGCTGGGTAGTAGACGGCGTGATTAGCCAAAGCGAAACTCAAGCCGCCAATCTATGGCGTTTGCGCGAAGACATCTCAGAAACCATCGCACAATGGACTCCCTACAAAAACGATATTTCGGTGGTAGTCTCCAAAGTACCGCCCTTCTTGCGCGACATAGACGCAATTGTTGCCCGCGAATACCCCGACTTTGAAATTATTTGGTTCGGTCATATTGGCGATGGCAACCTGCACTTAAACATTCTCAAACCCGATACCCTAGCCAAAGAAGAGTTCTTTGCGCGCTGCAACAAGGTGTCCACCTGGGTAATGGAAATTGTAGAAAAATACGACGGTTCGGTGTCTGCCGAACATGGCGTGGGCCTAACCAAAAAAGCCTACTTGGGTTACACCCGCAGCGAGGCTGAAATTGGCTATATGAGAGCCTTAAAACAGGTTTTCGACCCCAACAACGTAATTAACCCCGGCAAACTAATCGATATTGAGTAACACAATGCGCATAGGTCATGGTTTTGATGTTCATGCCTTTGGCGAAGGCAATGAAATTACCTTAGGTGGTGTAAAAATACCCTTTGAGCATGGCTTTATTGCTCATTCCGATGGCGACGTAGCCTTGCACGCCCTCACCGATGCACTGCTTGGTGCGGTGGCGCTGGGCGATATTGGTCAACATTTTCCCGACACCGATGCCGCTTATAAAGGCGCAGACAGCCGTGAATTACTGCGCCAAGCCTATCAACTGGTGCAAAACCAAGGCTATGTTGTTGGCAACCTAGACATCACTATCATGGCGCAAGCCCCCAAAATGGCACCGTATATTCCACAAATGCGTGAGCAAATTGCGGCGGTGCTCAACACCGAGCTTAATCAGGTCAATGTAAAAGCCACCACCACCGAAAAACTCGGTTTTGTGGGGCGCAAAGAAGGCATCGCCGTTGAAGCGGTTGCCTTATTAGTCAAGGCAAATAACGCATGAGTGCTCTACCCATTTGGCCAAACGCCTACCCAGCAAGCCAAGCTAAAGCCACCTTAAAAAGCCAAGTGGCCGACTTTAAAGTAACCGAATTACCCCTTGGCTTGCCCAGTGGCGAAGGTGAACACATTTGGCTTTATATCGAAAAAACTGGCGCAAACACGGCTTGGATAGCCAAGCGTTTAGCCGAACACGCTGGGGTAAAAGAAATGGACGTGGGCTATGCGGGTATGAAAGACCGCCACGCCATTACTAGGCAGTGGTTTAGTGTTTATTCGCCCAAAAACACCCCCGACTTTACCGCCTTAAACGACGCCGAAATGACGGTGCTAGAGCAAACTCGCCATAACAAAAAACTGCGCCGTGGCGATTTGTTAGGGAATAAGTTTGAAATTTTACTGCGCGATTTTGTTGGCGATAAAGCCGCCCTAGAACAAAACGCGCAAGCCATAGCCAAGCATGGCGTGCCTAACTACTTTGGCGAGCAACGCTTTGGCCACGACGGCGGCAATATCGAACAAGGCCGCGCCATGTTGGCACGCGAAATTCGAGTGCGTAACCCCGGCAAAAAAAGCATTTATTTGTCGGCGGTGCGCTCGCTTATTTTTAATGAAGTATTGGCCGAACGCATAAATCGTGGCCTTTGGGGGCAAACCCTAGAAGGCGATGTATTAGCACAAGAACAGGCCACCGGCCCAATGTGGGGCCGTGGCCATTCCAAGGCACAAGCGCAAGCCTTAGAGCTAGAACAGGCGGTAGTGCAAAAATACGCCGCCCTATGCGAAGGCTTAGAGTTTTCAGGTTTAAACCAAGAGCGTCGCGCTGTGGCGGCTATTCCGGCTAATTTTGGCTGGCAATGGCAAGAAGAAGGCGAAAGTGTTCATTTATTGCTCACTTTTTCACTCGCAAGTGGGTATTATGCGACCTCATTGATTAAAGAGCTGCTGATCGCAGAAGAACCCCAACGAGAGTTTGCATGAAGTTTTTGCTATCTAACGACGATGGCGTATTCGCCCAAGGGCTAAGTACCTTAGCCAAAGCCCTACAGCAAGCAGGCCACCGCTACGATGTGGTAGCCCCCGACCGCGACCGCAGCGGCGCATCTAACTCGTTAACACTCGACCGCCCTTTACACCCAGTTCAACTTGATAACGGCTTTATTAGCTTAAACGGCACGCCCACCGACTGCGTTCATCTCGGCATCAATGCTTTCTTTAAAGACGAATGCGACCGAGTTATTGCCGGTATAAATGCTGGCGCTAATCTTGGCGACGACGTTATTTATTCAGGCACGGTGGCGGCGGCGATGGAAGGGCGTTTTTTAGCGCGCACTCCCATAGCTGTGTCGCTTTGTGGCCGCACTCACTTTGAAACCGCCGCCCAAGTGCTGTTAGAGTTGCTACCTAAGCTCGATGACTTAGTGTTGCCGCCCTATTCGGTAATCAATATCAATGTGCCCGATATTCCTTACGCACAAATTACCGGCATAGAAGTTACTCGCCTTGGCCACCGCCAACGCTCCGACAACCCGGTTCGCACCACCAACCCACGCGGCAAAGAATGCTATTGGATTTCAGCCGCAGGCGATGTGGCCGACGCCAGCCCTGGCACCGATTTTTACGCCATAGAGCAAAAGCGCGTTTCAGTTACGCCTATTCAAATGGATATGACCCGCCACAACGCCTTAGTGCCAGTGCAAGCGGCTTTGGGGTTAATTCAATGAGCAGCTTAAACCTGCAAGGCATAGGCATGACCTCGATGCGCACCCGCAACCGCATGGTGCAGCGTCTAAAAGAACAAGGTATCGAAAACCAAGCCGTGTTAGAGGTTATCGCCCAAACGCCCAGACATTTATTTGTTGATGAAGCCTTATCGCACCGCGCCTACGAAGACACCGCCCTACCCATTGGCCACGGCCAAACCATCAGCCAGCCTTATACTGTGGCACGGATGACCGAAATTTTATTGGCTCAAGGAAAGCTCGATAAAGTACTCGAAATTGGCACAGGCTCTGGGTTTCAAACGGCGGTGCTCAGCCCACTGGTAGGCAAGCTCTATAGCGTTGAGCGTATCGAACCTTTACACCTAAAAGCCAAGCAACGCTTACAAGAGCTTGGTTATCGTAATGTGCGCTTTAAATTATCCGACGGCTCTTGGGGTTGGCCAGAATACGGTCCTTACGATGGCATTTTAGCCGCCGCCGCCCCAGAAGAAGTGCCCAGCAGCCTACTTGGGCAATTGGCCGACGGTGGCCGTTTGCTGATGCCCATTGGCCGCGAAAAGCAGCAGTTACAGCTTATTGTGCGCAGTGGCGACCAGTTTCATTCTGAAATACTAGAATCCGTTTTCTTTGTGCCTTTTTTATCTGGCATTCAACGCTAAATACGAGTTTTTATGTCTTCTATCTTATTATTCTTAAAAGGCTTTTTAATGGGCGCGGTGGAGCTTATCCCTGGCGTTTCGGCAGGCACTATCGCCTTTGTAACCGGCATTTATACCGATCTGCTCGACTCCATTAAAAGCATCAACCTAAACGCCCTAAAAACTCTTAAAAACGAAGGCATAAAAGCCGCATGGCGGGCTATTAATGGCAATTTCTTGCTTATTCTTGGCAGCGGTATGCTTATCGCCCTGCTAAGTTTGTCGCGGTTAATTCAGTTTTTATTAACCCACTACCCTGTGTATTGCTGGTCTTTTTTCTTCGGCTTAATTATTGCGGCCTCTATCTACATTGCGCGTGAAGTGAAGTGGAATGCCGTTCGGGCGCTGCTGTTGCTTATTGGCATCGCCTGCATGGCTTATATCTTCACCACTTCGGCATTTGCCTTAGCTCCTACACCTTTTAACCTTGTTTTGGCAGGTTCGGTTGCCATTAGCGCCATGCTGCTTCCCGGTATCTCAGGCAGCTTTATGTTGGTGCTTATGGGGTTGTACGCGCCTATTCTGCAAGCCCTGAACGAGGGCGCTGTTTCGCTACTGGGTTATTTTGTTCTTGGCATTGGTGCTGGTTTGTTGCTTTTTACACGCTTACTAAGCTGGCTGATGCACCACTATGCTCAGGCGATGTCCGCGCTTTTAACCGGGGTTATGCTAGGCTCTTTAATCAAGATATGGCCGTGGAAGCAAACCTTAGAAGGGAATTATTTGCCTTCTGTTAGCTCAGAGTTGCTTGGCGCCTGTGTATTAATGCTAATTGGCGCTTCCACTGTTTTTGTGGTCGAGTGGCTTGCCAATCAACTCAGCAAAAAGAATAACAATTAAATCAATAAGATAGAAAACACGAATAGTTCAACCTAATTACTAAGAATGTTTTAGAATATAAAAACCAACTTATTAATGAAATAGAAATATAAGAATATGACTTTTAATTCTGCAAAAAGCTGCTACAAACGAGTGTCAAAAAAGCATCTAGTGGTAAGAGCCGGATGAAGCCAATACAAGCTGTCATAATAGTCACGTTAATTACAATTTTATCAGGATGCATTTCTGCACACGACTTCGTCTCGGTTGAGAGCAAGCTGGGGAACAGTAGAGACACCAGCGGTTTATACACTGTTGCTCGCGGAGACACGCTTTACACTATCGCCTTTCGCTATGGTCTCGACTACAGGCAGTTAGCGAGTGCCAACTCAATAAGCCCACCCTACACAATTTATCCCGGCCAAAAGATTGATCTTGCGGCTAATGCTAAAAGCACTTCTGCGCCCAAAAACACCGCTGTGGCCAGTGCCAAAAAATCGTCAAAACCCTTACCCGCATCAAATCAAACTCAATCCGCCAGCTCCATACCCAGCGGTAATGCACCGTCAGGCATAAACGATACCGCTCAGATTGACTGGATTTGGCCAGCAAACGGGCGTTTGATTTCTCAGTTCTCAACCAAAGCTCCCGTAAACAAAGGGGTTGATATAAGTGGAGCTTTGGGGGAATCTGTTTTGGCATCTGCAGCTGGTACTGTGGTATACGCCGGACAGGGGCTCCGGGGTTATGGCAACTTAGTGATAGTAAAGCACGATGATACTTTTCTAAGCGCCTACGCACATGCCAGCCGCATTCTGGTGAACGAGCAGGATGTTGTTAAAGCTGGACAGAAAATTGCTGAAATTGGCTCAACGGGCACAGACAAAGTGAAGCTGCACTTTGAAATTCGCCAAAACGGAATGCCAGTTAACCCGCTTCAATACCTTCCTGCCAAATCAGGTTAAAAACGATAAAAAGACCTTTGCTTAGCCCAACTAAGCAAAACTGATAAAGGCGGAACACATCATGGCAAATGCAAACTTAGCTGAAGAGCTGGAATTTAATCCTAACGACGCTGAATTGTTAGAAATGGACAACACTGCCGACGAAGAGAAAGAAAGCGAGCAAATTCGCTTTGCGGCAAATGCATCTTGGAAAGACATGGATGCAACCCAACTTTACCTCAATGAGATAGGCTTCTCACCACTCCTTTCTGCCGAAGAAGAAGTGCATTTTTCGCGCATGGCACGCCGTGGCGACGAACGTGGCCGTAAGCGCATGATTGAAAGCAACCTGCGCTTAGTCGTTAAAATTTCACGCCGTTATATCAATCGCGGCCTAACCCTGTTAGATCTTATCGAAGAAGGTAACCTAGGTTTAATTCGTGCGGTTGAGAAGTTTGACCCAGAGCGCGGTTTCCGCTTTTCTACTTATGCCACTTGGTGGATTCGTCAAACCATCGAGCGTGCCATCATGAACCAAACCCGCACCATTCGTTTGCCTATTCATGTGGTAAAAGAGCTAAACCTTTATTTGCGTGCAGCGCGTGAACTATCACAAAAGCTCGACCATGAGCCAAGCCCAGAAGATATTGCCAAACTATTGGAATGCCCTGTAGAAAACGTGAAGAAAATGCTCAAACTCAACGAGCGCGTTTCTTCGTTAGATACCCCCATTGGCACTATGTCTGATCGCACTGTTTTAGACACTATTTCCGACGAGCGCGTCGATGACCCAAGCGATCAACTGCAAAGCCAAGACATTCAAAGTAATTTGAACCGTTGGATTGAAGAACTCCCAGAAAAGCAACGTGAAGTGCTTTCTCGCCGCTTTGGCTTGCGCGGTTATGAAACCAGCACGCTTGAAGACGTTGGTGCTGAAATTGGCCTGACCCGCGAACGCGTGCGCCAAATTCAAGTAGAAGCGCTGAAACACCTGCGCAGCATTATGGAAAAACACGGGCTAAACGCCAGCATGCTGTTTAGTGAAGCCTAAGTTTTTAGGCTTTTTACCGGCACAAAAAAAGCTGCAAATTTGCAGCTTTTTTATTTTTACTGGCCGAATTAACGAGCCAAGTATTTTAATTTTCCTTGAACGCCATCCCATTCTTCAGCATCGGGTAATGGATCTTTCTTCTCTGAAATATTTGGCCACACTTGTGACAATTCGGCGTTAATTTCTAAGTATTCTTCTTGTCCTGCTGGTACTTCGTCTTCTGAGAAGATGGCTTCCGCAGGGCATTCAGGCTCACACAAAGCGCAGTCGATACATTCGTCTGGGTTAATGACTAAGAAGTTTTCACCTTCATAGAAACAGTCTACAGGGCACACTTCAACACAGTCGGTGTATTTGCATTTAATACAGTTATCGGTAACTACGAAAGTCATGGCTTTGCTCCTACGGCATCTAATCTCGGCTTGTTCCCAGTCTTATTGCCGGGTGAATCGTAAAGTGGCGTCATTTTAGGGGGTGGCTCACACTCAGGCAAGGTGATATTCAAGACCTTATTGTTATAGGTAATAAAAAATCCGTTCTAAGTGTGAGAATGGTTATTATTTAGCGCGCTGTTGCAGCACAGCTACGGCTGGCAACACTTTGCCTTCGACAAATTCTAAAAACGCACCACCGCCAGTTGAGATATAGGATACCTGCTCGGCAATGTTGTATTTATCCACTGCGGCTAAGGTATCGCCACCGCCAGCAATAGAGAACGCATCAGATCCAGCAATGGCCAAAGATAAGGCTTTAGTGCCTTCGCCAAATTGGTCAAATTCAAATACACCCACAGGGCCGTTCCAAATAATGGTTTTGGCTTCTTTGAGCTGCTCGGCCAAGGCTTTGGCGCTGTCTGGCCCGATATCAAAAATCATATCGTCGGCTTCCACGGCATCGGCGCTTTTTAATGTAGCGACGGCGGTTTCAGAAAACTCTTTGCCACACACCACATCGGTAGGCAGCGGAATGGATACTTTTTCCATCAGTTTTTTGGCGGCAGGAATTAAGTCTTGTTCGTACAACGATTTACCCACTGGCTTGCCAGCAGCGGCTAAGAAGGTATTAGCAATACCGCCACCCACAATAATTTGGTCGCAGATTTCAGATAAAGACTCTAGCACTTCTAGTTTGGTGGATACTTTAGAGCCACCCACGATAGCCACTAAGGGGCGGGCGGGTTTGTCTAGGGCTTTACCTAGCGCATCTAGCTCGGCGGCCAATAAAGGGCCAGCACAGGCAACTGGAGCAAACTTAGCCACACCATGAGTAGAAGCCTGAGCGCGGTGGGCGGTGCCAAAAGCGTCCATCACAAAAATATCACATAGTTCAGCGTAGGCTTTGGCCAATTCGTCGGTGTCTTTTTTCTCGCCGCTGTTAAAGCGCACGTTTTCTAGTAATACCAACTCGCCTTCGGCCACATTGATACCAGCGCGGAAATCTTGAACCACAGGCACGTCGCGGCCTAGTAATTTACCTAAATGCGCGGCCACTGGCTTAATGGAGTTTTCTTCGCTGTATTCGCCTTCGGTTGGGCGGCCAAGGTGCGACATAACAATCACTTTGGCACCCGCGTTAAGTGCGTGCTCGATAGTAGGCAAAGAAGCACGAATGCGTACATCTGAGGTTACCTTGCCATCTTTAACTGGCACGTTTAAATCTTCACGAATTAAAACGCGTTTGCCCTTTAATTCCAGTTCAGTCATTTTTAATACAGACATAGAAAACCCATTTTAAAAGTTGTTAATTCGCCATAATGCTTGCAGTATCCAGCATGCGGTTGGCAAAGCCCCATTCGTTATCACACCAAACCAAAAGTTTTAATAAATGGCCATTGCTGACTCTGGTTTGGCTGGCATCGACCACGCCAGAGCGTGCGTCGTGGTTAAAATCAATCGAGGCGTGCGCCTCAAAGGTAACGCCTAAAATTTCCGCCAGTGTATTTTCGGCGGCGGATTGTAGCAATTTATTCACCTCTTGTGAGGAGGTGCTTTTACGCAAGTTTAGGCTTACGTCCAAGGCCGACACGT
>JBASZG010000103.1:0-48508 GCA_049277875.1 Venatoribacter sp. | reverse complement strand
GATAAAAGAGATTCTCTGTCACTGTATAAAGGGCGGCCCATGTGACAAAACTGTTTGGAACAGTTTTGGACAGCTTTAGCTGCCCGTAGGGTGAGTGCCTGGATGGCACGAATCATTGTAGGTCATCGTCAAGCTCTTAATACGAACCCCGTTAGAGAAATCTAACGGGGTTTTTTCGTTCTTGGGGTTGGGGTGAGAGCCTAGAGTCGAAGTGCAAAGTTGCCCCATGTGAGAAACATATTATTCGCTGCATCCATCTGGCTCGCTTGCTTTGCAGATAACGCAAGCCACGCAAATGGCTATAGCTGCTAAGACAAATCAATAAGCTTGTGCATTAAAGATCAAATCAATACTATCTAAGAAAAACAAAATAAGGGTGGAGCATGGCACGTCGAGACGAAGAGAACATGGGTATTGCAAACGTGGAAGCTGAGTTAAAGAAAACACAGCTTATTTTATGGATTACCCTAGCGATTGCAGGACTTTCTTTATGCATAATATTGGGGCTTTCTATCGCCTCTTTTCTGGAAGAAGCGAAAGCCAGTGAAGCGAATCTGCAAAAAGTAGAAGCGCAGATGGCAACGCTGAATGCAAACGCACAAGTTTGGCAAAAACGCATTGATGGCATGACGCTATTACTCGACAGCAGTCAAGCAACCACCTTTAAGGCACTGATGCTTGAGCAGGAACAAAGCTACCAGCAGCACTTAAACGCATTAAAGAATGGCATGACTGACTTGGCTCGCATGGTGCCTGGCTCTAGAACTTGGTTAGAAATTTACGATGAAAAAATGAACGATGCGCTTGAAAAAAGCAAAGCTAGAATGGATAAGCTGTCGCGCATGCAAACCTATAAGCAGGCTGTTATTGAACCAATGAATGTACCGGTTCAACCACGGCCGATTGAAGTATTAAATTAGCCTCGATGGTCGGCGACAAAGGGATTGTTGCGCCGCTCTTGGGATATGGTCGAGGTGGGGCCATGTCCTGGGATAAAGGTAACGTCATCGCCAAGCAAAAATAACTTTTCTCGAATCGAATGAATAAGATCAGCGTGATTGCTTTGTGGAAAATCTGTACGCCCAATCGAGCCGTTAAAAATAACGTCGCCAACTAAAGCAAGCTTGTTTTCTGAGTTAAAGAAAACAACATGCCCTGGGGTATGTCCTGGCGTGTGAATAACTTGAAAAGTGAGCTTACCAACACTTAATGAATCTCCCTCTATTAGCCAGCGTGTTGGTATGAAACTTTCTACTTCTGGAAAGCGAAACATCATTGCCTGCTGAGGCAGCCCTTGAATCCAAAAATTATCCGCTTGGTGTGGGCCTTCAATAGGGATATTAAGCGTTCTGGCTAATACGGCAGCGCCACCAGCATGGTCAATATGCCCATGAGTTAGCCAAATAGCTTGCGGGCTTACCTTTAGCTCTTGAATCCTGGCGACGATGCGCTGTACATCACCACCAGGATCAACCACCACAGCTTGCTTGGTTTCAGTACAAACAAGGATGCTGCAATTTTGTTGAAAAGCCGTTACCGGCACTATTTCAATAGCAAGGCTCATAATTACTGCTTTAACTTGGCAATATCAGCGGCCATTTCATCGAATGCCTTGTCGGCTTGAAATTTTTGCCACAAAGCTTTGTCGTTATTCATTGAAGTTTTAATTGCTTGCTCTTGAATTTTGCCAACCGTTTCTGCATCTAGGCCAACGGCAACGGCCATGCCGCCTTGTGGCATAGTGATTTGACGGAATATGCGTGATCCAACCAAAGTCTCCTTGGTAATTTGCTTGGTGACCGACGTATTTACCATATCAACCGTCTCACTATCACCACTGCCTGTAGTTTCAGCGTACTGTTTAATCATGTTTTCTAGCTCCACCTTCATTGTTTGAGCCAATTCAACACGGGCAGCGGTTGCAGCCATTTGCTTCATAAAATTAAGGCCAGCGGCAGATTTGTCGGCAAAACCAACAGCAGATAACTCAGCTTCTTCAATCGGGGCATTACATACCCAATTTGGAGCTTCAATATTAGAACCATCTGGATACACACAGCTTGCTACTGGAGCCGCTGGTGGAGTGCTTGAACAAGCAGCAATTAATGCTGCTGAGGCAAAGGCTAAAGTAAGTTTGTGTTTCATGTGAAGCTCCTTGATTAAATCATCGTTAGATTAAATTAGTGTTGATGGCCGCCATTGCCATGAGCATGACCGTGTTCAACTTCTTCTGCAGTGGCAGCGCGAATAGAAACTATATCCACTTCAAAGCGAATGTTTTTTCCAGCCAATGGGTGGTTAGTATCGACATCAGCCATAAAGCGGCCAGGTTTAATAATGGTGACTTGGCGGTAACCTTGGTCGGTATTAACCGTGGCAACCATACCTTTTTTCCAAACCTTGGCACCCATAAGATGCTTGATTGGAATGCGCGCCGTTGCGTCTTCTTGACGCTGGCCATAGGCTTCATCGGCAGTAAGTTTGATGCTAACGTGCTCGCCTTCAGCTTTTCCTTCCATCGCTTTCTCAAAGCCAGTAATCATATTGGCATGACCATGAAGGTAGGCAATGGGATGCGCCTCTTCTGTGGTTTCAATCAAATTATCTTGGTCGTCGTAAAGGCTATAAAGAAGTTGCACAACGCTGTCTTTATTAATATTCATAGTCGCTTCTGGATTCTAAAAAGAAAAGAAAGGTAGCCTTTTTATGGTCAAGCGTCTAGTGCCTTATCGAGGCTTGAGATTTTATAAAACGCCCCAATACACAGCTCACAGTTCATCTTTAGGATAAAAATATGACCACAATTGTTTCAGTTCGTCGTGGTAATGAAGTCGTGATTGGTGGTGATGGCCAAGTCTCGTTAGGCAACACTGTTATGAAAGCGAATGCTCGCAAAGTTCGCCGCTTATACGATGGCAAGGTCATTGCGGGATTTGCTGGTAGCACCGCCGATGCCTTTACGCTTTTTGAAAAATTTGAAGCACAACTGCAGAAACATCATGGTCAACTAACTCGTGCTGCCGTGGAGTTAGCCAAAGAATGGCGCTCTGATCGTGCCCTACGCAAGCTCGAAGCTATTCTTGCGGTAGCCGATCATACGGCTTCGTTAATTATTACTGGCAATGGTGACGTTCTTCAGCCAGAGGAAGATCTAATCGGTGTTGGTTCGGGTGGTAATTTTGCGCTGTCTGCGGCAAGAGCGTTACTAGAAAATACTGAATTACCCGCGCGAGAGATTGTGGAAAAAAGTTTAAAAATTGCTGGTGATATTTGCGTGTTTACCAATGGCAACCTCACCATCGAAAGCTTAACGGCTGAGGAAAAATAATGAGCCAAATGACCCCTCGTGAAATTGTGCATGAACTCGATCGTTTTATTATTGGGCAAAACGCTGCCAAGCGCGCGGTTGCTATAGCCTTGCGTAATCGCTGGCGGCGCATGCAGCTTGCGCCTGAGCTGCGTGATGAAGTAACCCCAAAAAATATTTTAATGATTGGCCCAACTGGTGTGGGTAAAACCGAAATCGCCCGCCGCTTAGCCAAACTGGCTAATGCCCCATTTATAAAAGTGGAAGCCACTAAATTTACTGAAGTTGGCTATGTTGGCAAAGACGTTGAATCCATCATTCGTGATTTGGTTGAAACCGGTGTGAAATTATTGCGCGAGCAAGAAATGCACAAAGTATCTGCCCGAGCTGAACAGGCCGCTGAAGAGCGCATTTTAGATGCACTATTGCCGCCAGCACGCAGCACTGCAACCAATTGGGATAGCACAGAAGAACCAGTTAAAGAAGAATCCAGCGCTCGTCAAATTTTCCGAAAAAAGCTGCGCCAGGGTGAGTTAGACGATAAAGAAATTGAGTTGGATGTTGCTCAGTTAAACGTAGGCGTTGAAATTATGGCTCCTCCGGGTATGGAAGAAATGACCAGCCAACTGCAAAGCATGTTCTCCAATTTGGGCGGCGGTAAAACCCAAAAACGTAAATTAAAAATCAAAGAAGCGCAAAAACTTCTCGCCGATGAAGAAGCCAGCAAAATGCTGAATATGGACGAGCTAAAAATTCGCGCAGTTGAGCTAGTAGAGCAGAACGGTATTGTCTTCTTAGATGAAATCGACAAGGTCGCAAAGCGTCATGAGAGTGGCAGCGGTGGCGACGTTTCTCGTGAAGGCGTACAGCGTGACTTATTGCCTTTAATTGAAGGCTCTACCGTTAATACTAAATATGGCATGGTTAAAACCGACCATATTCTATTTATTGCCTCTGGCGCCTTCCACTTAGCAAAACCCTCTGACCTTATCCCAGAATTACAAGGCCGCTTGCCTATTCGAGTTGAGCTTAATGCACTTACGCCAGAAGATTTTGAGCGTATTCTTACCGAACCTAGCGCATCGCTCACCGCTCAATATAAAGCCCTGTTGCAGACAGAAGGGTTGAGTATCGACTTTACCCCAGAAGCGATTAAGCACATTGCTACCATTGCTTATGAAGTTAATGAAAGCACCGAAAATATTGGCGCTCGACGCTTGCACACTATTCTTGAACGACTGCTGGAACAGATCTCCTTTGATGCGACAGACACCCAAGGGCCAATAGTCATTGACGCAGACTACGTTGAAAAACAACTGGGTAAAGTGGCCAGAGACCAAGACCTTAGCCAGTTTATTCTGTAAAAAAATAGCCCCATGCAAATGCAATGGGGCTATTTTTAATACTTTAACAAGCAGCCCTAAGGCTGCTTTTTTACTTATTAAGCCTGCTTATAGCTGTGGGCCTGCCGCCAAAATGGCGTCTGCCACTTGGTATTTTTCAAAGTTCTTAACAAACTGAGAGGCCAAAGAACAGACAGGCTACGACGATCTTCTGAAACCTAAGATAAATTTTAGCCTGTATTTCGTATGGTCTAGATGTTGTGCTGATGGCACAGTGTTCTGCCGTTTTGCAGGAGGCGTTGGATGACAAGAAATATAGATAGGCTGATTCAAAAATCGGGGCTGATTATATGGTTTATATATTTTTTTAAGATACCAGCAGTATTTGCCGACTTGCCCCTCACGGTTGAAGATTTGATCACCGACAAGGACAGGGTCAAACTTGATGTTTCCTTGGCCTACGCCAACATTGACCGTCAAGGTGTGTCCACGAGTGACCCCCATAACCGTACAAACTGGGCCAACATCCTTTGTTACCCTGCCTACGCTCATTGGTGAAAATCATGACAACAACGATTCGTTGGTGGGCACCTTGGGCTTGCGTTACGGTCTCACGGGCAAAGCCGAAATTTTCGCCCGCACCTCTTACCTACATAGCAGCCGCCGCCGCAGCGATGTATCAGGCACAAGTAGCAACAGTGACAGCCGTTTTGCCGATACTTGGGGGGGTATCAATTATCAGTTAAAAAAAGACGATGACACGCCAGCGTTGCTGGGCTTTGTAGAAATAGCCCTACGTGAGAAACATGAGAAAAGCAGCACCTCCTTCAAATCCACACTGGTGGGACTGACCACCTACAAAGCCATCGATCCCGTGGTGTTCTCGCTCACCACCGCCTACCGATTCAACCAAAGCCGCAAAGACGGCGAGGCCGATTACAAGCCTGGCAACCTGTTGTTGCTCAGCCCCAGCATTGCCTTTGCGGTGAACGACCGCGTTACCCTTACCACAGGGATGCAATGGACAAATCGCCAAGCGGACAGATGGGCTGGCCAGACACAGAGCTTTAGACGTACCAGCAGTGATTTGCTGATGGGCGTGGGGTACGGTATATCGAAGGGGAGCACAGCGAACATCACCTTCAAATCGAATGTTTCAGGATCCAACGGGGCAGACCTGAGGCTCAATTGGCTGCATACGTTTTGACGAGAAATCAAAACGTAAATATGCGATCAATTGTAAAATCGCCCTGATATTGAAAGTTAGGAGTTTGATATGACATTGAAATCAACTTTGTTTGCAGGTGTGCTGGTCGCCACTTTGGCACTGCCTGCGTTTGCCAATGATGCGCCTATGGCTACACCACTGTCGCAATTTACCGCTCAAGACACGCAGATGCTGTTTGAGCAAGATACACAACCGATGCAGCTTGCTGCGCTGTCTTCGCAGGAGATGAAGGACACGGAGGGGGCTTGGGTGAATTTTGCTATTGGCGGCGCAGCGGGCTTTGGATTTTATGCTGCAACCAGTTATTACAACAACCAACCAATTACTTGGCAAGGCTCACTTTATTCGATTGGAACAGGTGCGTTAACTGGTGGTGTTGGCGGTGCTTTAATTCGTGCATCTGGCGGAGGAGTTGTAGGAAACGTTGCTTGGCGCCCCAATGTTTTAGCGTCAAATTTCGGATTTTCTCAATATCGTAGCTATCGCGGCTGGTAATTGAATAATACATGGCAAGATGGGGTGTAAATTCCATCCTGCCGCTAGAGGAGGCTATATGAGTTTAATTGTTGAAATTGCGGGCATGTTTGGTGGGATGTTGGCTGAGTATGCCTCTTCAAAGAAATGGAGCAAGCTCAAAACATTTTTTGCAGCCAGTTGCTGTTTTTTCACACTATTCGCGGCTTACGTCCTACTATTTCCATCGGATAGAGGAGTATTTTTTGGTATTTTAATTGCGATATGTTTAGGTGGAGTGCTTGGTTTGTGCTGTATTGGAATCATGCATTATCATGAAAAACACAAGAAGTGAAATGGCTTTCGCCCCGCATACCAGCATATTTTTTATAGTAATTTTCTTGGTTGGTATTTGTCATTCCAATATTGCTTTATCGTCTGAATCTGGTGCTTATTTGCAGAGGCGAGACATCGTAAACAGTATGCTTTTTTTTGACAGTCCAGCCGCCCATGTCCGCGTCCCTATCCAAAGCTGGAAAGCTATGCGCGACTCGCGTATCGTCAAACAAGGCTTGGATTACTCATGCAGTGCCGCATCATTGGCAACCTTGCTCAATGAATTTTATGGTCAATCGGTTACCGAAGAAGCCTTACTCAAAGCGATGGATAAGGGTGATTTGCGCGCCTCGTTTGAAGATATGCAAAAAGCCCTGCCAAAGTTTGGTTTTAAGGCGCAGGGTTTTGCGGCCAGTTACGAACAGCTGATGCGACTCAAATTCCCTGTAGTGGTGTACTTGAAACACCGCAAGGATGATCACTTTTCAGTGCTTCGCGGAATTGACGCTAACACCGTGTGGCTGGCCGATCCCAGCTTGGGCAATCGCACTTACAGCAGAGCTCAGTTTTTAAAAATGTGGCAAACACGAGATGACCAAGATAATGTCGAGCTGTCAGGTAAATTTCTGGCTGTGCTGCCCAGTAAAGAAGGAATTACCATAGGCGATGATTTTTTTACGAAGGCGCCACAGCGCCAAAGTGCGCAAGCTGTCCAGCAGATGGGATTGAGGCGTGTTCCATAACGCTCTTTAGTTCCTCGGCCTTGCGTTTTTACTCTATGCGACAGTTCGTAGCGCCAAAGTAAGTAGGTCGGTCGTAGTTTGTGCTCTTTCCAGTTATGAGCAGTTACCAAGTAAGGCCTACAAAAAAGCAGCCCTAAGGCTGCTTTTTTACTTATTAAGCCTGCTTATAGCTGTGGGCCAGCCGCCAAAATGGCGTCTGCCACTTGGTATTTTTCAAAGTTCTTAACAAACTGAGAGGCCAATGCTTTCGCGGCTTCGTCGTACTTGGCATCGTCGCCCCAAGTAATGCGTGGGTTCAGTAACTTGCTGTCTACGCCTTCTAATGACTTAGGTACGAGCAGGTTAAATACGGGCGTGGTTTCAGTTTCAACGCCACGCAGTTTGCCATTTTGAATAGCGGATACAACAGCACGAGTAACAGGAATGCTGAAACGTTTACCTACGCCATAAGGGCCGCCAGACCAGCCAGTGTTGACTAGGTACACTTGTGAGTCGAACGCAGTGACACGTTTGATTAATAGCTCAGCGTACTCGCCGGCTGGGCGTGGGAAGAAGGGTGCGCCAAAACAGGTAGAGAAAGTAGATTTCAAACCTTTCACGCCGCCCATTTCAGTAGAGCCTACCAGTGCGGTGTAGCCAGATAAGAAGTAATAAGCCGCTTGTTCTTTAGTTAGGATAGAAACAGGTGGTAACACACCAGTCATATCGCAGGTTAAGAAAATAACCGCTTTAGGCTCACCAGCTAGGTTTTCTTCTACACGCTTTTCAACGTGCGTCAGTGGGTAGGCGCAACGAGTGTTTTCAGTTTTTGAAACATCTTCGTAGTTAGCAACACGAGTAACTGGGTCAATCACCACGTTTTCTACAATGGCGCCATAGCGAATGGCGTCCCAAATGATTGGCTCGTTTTCTTGTGACAGGTTGATGGTTTTGGCATAGCAACCGCCTTCTAAGTTAAATACTACGTCTTTGCCCCAACCGTGCTCGTCGTCGCCAATTAGGTAACGTTCTGGGTCGGCGGACAGAGTGGTTTTACCTGTACCAGATAAGCCAAAGAACAAGCACACGTCGCCATCTTCACCCACGTTGGCCGAGCAGTGCATTGGCAGTACGTCTTTCTCTGGTAGAAGGAAGTTTTGCACACCAAACATCGCTTTTTTCATTTCACCGGCGTAGCGCATGCCAGCCAACAGCACTTTACGTTCAGAGAAGCATAGAATTACGGTGCCGTCAGAGTTGGTGCCGTCGCGCTCTGGCTCACAAACAAAGCCTGGCGCATTTAAAATGGTCCACTCTGGTTTGTTTGCGGCATTGTAGGTTTTAGGCAGAATAAAGAGGTTACGGCCAAACAGATTTTGCCAAGCTGTTTCAGTGCGCATTTGCACGGGAATGTAATGTTCTGGGCTTGAGCCTACATGCACCTGCGAAACGAATTGATCTTTTTCTTGGATATAGGCTTCAACACGTTGCCATAAGGCTTGGAATTTTTCTAAAGAAATAGGGCGGTTTACGCTGCCCCAGTCTACGCTGTTTTTGGTTTCAGCTTCTTCAACAATGAAGCGATCCATGGGTGAGCGGCCAGTACGATGACCTGTTTCGACAACAAAGGCACCGTTGTCTTGTAATTGGCCTTCGCCACGTAGTACGGCTTGTTCAACTAAAAATGAGGTAGATAAATCGGTATAAATAGTGCTCATATCAGTGCCCAATGGGATCCTCTCTATGCGCATGGAACACCATGCTTTTGGTAACGGCTTCAGTAGAAGCCACGAAGGCGCGCGATTATATCAGATGCAGGTTAAATGCTAAACACTCTCATCGGCGCTCTTTACAATTTCCCTCATGGCTACTGCAGGCGCCGTTCTGGGAATAAATCATCAATTTCGGCACGTTCAAACTTGTATGGTTGGTTGCAGAAGTCGCAATTTACATCAATACGTCCAGCTTCGTGCAAAATGCTGTCTAATTCTTCGTAGCCAAGCTGCTTTAGCGCGCTGGCAAAGCGATCTTTAGAGCAGGTACAAGAGAAACTCAAAGGTGTGGCTGGGTAAACACGAGTTTTTTCTTCGTGGTATAGGCGATGCAGCAATGTCTCGGCTGGCAAGCTCAGTAACTCATCATCTTTTAAGGTGTTGGCTAAATGGTTGAGCCTTTCCCATGCATCTGCATCCACCTCTGTACCAGCCGCAGCAGGCACTTTTTGCAACATAAAGCCTGCAGCTTGCTGCCCTTGAGTAACCAGCCAAAAGTGGGTTGGCAACTGCTCTGACTGCGCAAAGTATTCTTCTAGGGCCGCCGCAATATTGCCGCCATTGATGGCGGTAATGCCTTGGTATTTCTGCCCTTGCTCTGGCTCGATGGTAATAACCAACTGGCCGTCGACAAAGTTCAAATCTTCTTGCTCAAGGCTGTCATCAAAACGTGCAATCGCCCGCAGTTGCCCTTGCTCGTTGGTTTCTGCTTGTAAAATACGAATACTGCCAGATAAGCGAATCTGCAATGTTAAGCGCCCAGCAAATTTTAAATTGGCGCTAAGCAAAGCCGTGGCCGCCATCAATTCACCTAGGGCATTGGCCACAATGCTAGGGTAGTTATGGCGCTCGACTACGTCTTGGAATGCGGCTTCAAGCTGAACCATTTCACCGCGAACATCGGTGCCATCGAAACTAAATTGGTGGAGTAAGTCGCTCATTTATATATCCTGGTTTTGCTCTTTAAAACGCATTAAATCGCGGCGTTCTTTTTTGTTGGGTTTGTGGTCGGGCACGACCATGTATTCTTTCATTAAACGCCGCTGCTCTGCGGCATCCATACGTTTTTTAATGCTTTCGGCCAGCTCGGCATACAACAATTGAGCTTGTTGTGCTTTACCACGCTGCTCGCTTAATTCTTTCACCACCACGGTTTTCTCATCGAAGCCTTGGCGAATGGTAAGCTTGGCGCCAATTTCCACTTGCTTACTTACCTTGGTGCGCTGGCCGTCGTAATGAACTTTGCCACCTTCAATGGCATCTTTGGCTAGGCTGCGAGTTTTGAAAAAGCGGGCGGCCCACAGCCATTTATCTAAACGAACGGTCATAGCGTTGAAAGTTTAAGCTCGTCAAAGTGCTCGATATTACAAAATATCGAAGGCGAATTAGCTGGCTTTTGGCTATCCGGTTTAATCATGTTAACTAAATAGCCTATGCCGTATTTTGCCGCCGATTCTAACACAGCTTGGCTGTCGTCAATAAAAACAGTGCGTTGCTTCTGAAAGGGTTCATCTTGCTCTAATGCCTGCCAAAATTCAGGATACTCTTTCGGAGCATGATAGCCATGTGAGCTAATAACTCGGTCCACCATTAAATTTAGCCTAGTGCGCTGCATTTTTAGCTCAACGCTGTCTGGGTGGGCGTTGGTGATAATGACAGTGCGCTTCTGCTGTTGGCGTAGTTGCTGTAAAAACTCGCGGGTTTGTGGGCGAAGTGCAATCTTGGTTTGGCACTCGCGCTTTAAGGCCATAATGTCTAAACCAGTCAACTGGCTCCAATAATCGGTACAATACCAATTCAGTGTGCCGCGCAAACGAGTAAAACTCTTGTTCAATTCTACCAAGGAGTCTTCTAAGCTTATGGCTTGGGCGGCGGCATAACGCTCTGGCACCAGTTGGTTCCAGAAATAATTATCAAAGTGCAGATCAAGTAAGGTGCCATCCATATCTAACAGCACGGTATCAATCTGTTGCCAGTTGGGTAAACTCATTATGCACACTCACATGAATTAAAAAGTGGAACAAACATGCAGCAAAAACCAGAGATTCTAGCACGCCGGATAGTAGCTCAAAGCCGCCTATTTCGTATCGAGTCCTTCGACCTTCGCTTTAGTAATGGTGTTGAGCGCACTTACGAACGGCTGGTTCCTGGTGGTCGCGGCGCCGTGATGCTGGTGGCACTTCTGGATGACGAAACCTTTGCGCTAATTCGTGAGTATGGCGGTGGCATCGACGATTACACTCTTACTCTGCCCAAAGGCGCTATAGATTTGGGCGAAACACTACGCAACGCCTGTAACCGTGAGTTGCAGGAAGAAATTGGCTACGGTGCGCGTGAGTTTATTCATCTTAAAAACTTGGGGGCATCCCCCAGCTATATGAGTGGTGGTATTGATGTGGTGTTAGCTCGCGGTCTATACCCATCAAAGTTGGATGGCGACGAGCCAGAACCGCTGATTCTTGTGCCTTGGAAATTAAACAACCTGTCTGAGCTTTACGTTCAAGACGATTTTTCTGAAGGGCGTGCATTGGCGGCCTTAACTTTGGCCACCGAATACTTGGCAGGGCGTTTCCCTGGAACCGTTTTAGAGTAGCTGCTTATTTGGGAACCCGGCGAATACGGCCAGCATCATCAATGGCGACGTAAACAAAAACGGCATCGACGACTTTGCGTTGTTCGCTGTCGTTCGGATTTTGCGTCCACACCTCAATGGCGATACGAATAGACGAAGTGCCTATGTCTAATAAACGGGTGTAAAAGCACACTGCAGCACCCACGCGAATAGGTGACATAAACACCACGGATTCGAGTGCAACGCTGGCGATACGGCCTTTGGCAATTTGCGTGGCAATGTTTTCAGCCGCGTGATCCATTTGGGCAACAACCCAACCACCGCTAATATCGCCATGCAGGTTGGCCTCTTTGCGAGTTGGAATAAGCCGAAGGGTAAGCTCGCCTTCTGGAGCTGGGTCGAGGTTTTCGTAAGCATCTTCGCTACGAGTGTGCCGGATTGTCATGGTCATGCCTGTTAGAATTATTTTGGGCCGCAGTTTACAAGCATTTCCTCATCATTTCACTTAGCTTAAGGTCACAAAGTGATAAAAGTCATAATGCTTTTAGGCGCGCTTGATTGTTGTGCCACCAACCCATCAACTCCTCTGCGGGCATAGGGATTGAGCTTGAGTTTGACCAACTCGTGCAACACCTCAACGCCATCCATGTTGGGCATTTCTAAGTTTAGAATCATGGAGTCTATATCCGGGTTCGCCTTGAGTTGCTCGATGGCCTGAAGGCCATCTTCACTTGAAAGCCGTTAATAATGGCAAGAGTGAGCGGCAGTAAGTCGGACAGCAGGGCTTCAATAGAGCGTAAAAAGGGTAGGGCTGGGTCTTCACTTGGTTGGGCCTGTGCTTGGCTGGGTGCTTCGGTGTATAGGCTTAAACGCCATAGTATTAGGCTCAAACTGCCAACCACCACGGCGGCCACCAGCCCTTGCCACCAAATCTGGCTTAGCGCCAAAAATAAAGCCAAGAAGCACGCTTGTTTTACGCTGTTGTTGCATAAAAACCTCAATGTATCGCCATTGCATCGTGGTATTCAGCGTAGAACAAGAATGTATTTAGTAAAGAAATTGGCGCGAATTATAGAGTGGGTTGATAGCGTTCAAGTGCACGATAGCTCATGGCTTCTAGCAAGTGTTTGCGTTGAATGGCGGGTTGGGCATCTAGGTCGGCAATGGTGCGGGCAATTTTGAGTAAGCGATGAAAGCCGCGAGCCGATAAGTTGAGGCGTTCGATGGCACTTAAAAACCATTGTTCGTCTTCACTGCTTAGCTGGCACACGCGTTCACGCTCTTTGCTGCCTAATTCGGCGTTGGTGCAGTTTTGACGGGTAAGTTGAATGGTTCTGGCACGCATCACTCGTTCTTGCACCACGAGACTGCTTTCCGACGCTGGCGTTTGGTGCAGTATGACAGGGGCAATGCTGGGCACTTCAACGTGTAGGTCAATGCGGTCGAGCAATGGCCCAGACGTTTGCCCTTGATAGCGTCTAATTTGCTCGGCGGTACAGCGGCAGCGCCCAGAGTTGTCACCAAAGTAGCCACAGGGGCAGGGATTCATTGCGGCAATAAGTTGAAAACGCGCCGGAAAGGTAAGGGTACGGTTGGCACGGCTGATGACGATTTGGCCGTTTTCCAGCGGTTCACGCAGCACGTCTAATACTTTGCGGCTAAATTCGGGCAGCTCGTCTAAAAACAGTACGCCCGCATGGGCTAGTGAAATTTCGCCCGGCTTGGGGTTGCCTCCGCCGCCTACCAGTGCCACGCCAGAGGCGGTGTGGTGTGGGTTGCGAAAAGGGCGCACGCGCCACTGTGTTTGCCAATCGGATTTTTGTTTGCAAATAGAGTAAATCGAGGCCGACACTAAGGCTTCGTCTTCGCTCATGGGTGGCAAAATGCCGGGTAAACGGCTGGCTAACATGGTTTTTCCGGTGCCGGGTGGGCCAATAAATAATAGGTTATGGCCGCCACTGGCGGCTATTTCCAGTGCACGTCTAGCTTGCGGTTGGCCGCGTACTTCGCTTAGGTCTATGTGGCTGTGAGGGTTGCTGTGGCTGGTGGGTAGTGCTGCTACTATGGGCAAGGCCGATAAGCCGCTTAAATAACCAGCTACTTCCAATAAACTCTCAGCACTTCGAAACACGCCTTGGCTGCATAAACTGGCTTCTTGAGCGTTGGCGGAAGGCAACACCAGTGAGTGCTTGGCCTTAGTGCTGGCTAAGGCGCAGGGCAAGACACCGGGAACGGCCTGGAGTTTTCCACCCAAGGTTAGCTCGCCAATAAATTCATGGTCTTCTAAAAGGGTGCTAGGTATTTGCTCGGAAGCGGCTAAAATCCCTAGGGCTATGGCAAGATCGTAGCGTCCGCCTTCTTTGGGTAAGTCGGCTGGTGATAAATTAATGGTGATGCGTTTAGCTGGAAATTCAAAATCGCTATTTAAAATGGCACTGCGCACTCGGTCTTTGCTTTCTTTTACGGCGGTTTCGGGCAGGCCAACCAAGCTTAGCGAAGGTAAGCCCGCAGATAGGTGAACTTCCACTACCACGGGTAGCGCATCAATTCCTGCAAGGGCACGAGAATAAACACGAGCAAGAGACATACTGAATCCTTAATGACTAAAATTCGCTCAGAATAGAAGGGCTAATTTTGGTGAGCGGCGGTAAGGAAACTGAAAATCAGAGAAAAGACTGATTTTTTTGAGGCGAAAGTGGGCGGCTTGAAGTCTGCACCCATACTAAATAATGAAAGGGTCCAAAAACGAATGCGGTTACTCAGTGGTTTTTTAATGTTGAGCTTAGGCTTGTTGTCTGGCTGCGATAACTATGGATTGGTTGGCCAAACGGGTAAGTCTGGTGCAAAAGACGGTGGTTCTGAACTGCGTGCCGTTACCCCGCGCTTTAATCTTAGTGGCCAAGTGTATCAGGCTGCGGGCGTGGCGCTGGATTCCGACATTAACGATAACAGCCAAGGTTGCATCTCGAATAACGATTGGGAAAATGCGCAGAAATTAACACAAGTGAGCTATGTGCAGGGCTTTGCCAGTAAGGTGCCTACCAATGGTAGCGAGGCAAATGAGTGCTTTGCGACAAGCTCAGACCCAGATGATTTTTTCAAAGTTAGCTTAAAAGCCAACCAAACTGTGCGTTTGCAGGTTATCGACGCCAGTGCCGCCAACAACCTAGATTTGCTGGTTTTTTCGGCCAATAACGAACAGGTCGGCGCTCCACAAAAACAAGGCTTAGATGGTCAAATTGAAAGCGTCGTTATTGCATCTGACGGCGACTATTTTATTAATGTGCACGCGGTTTCTGGCGGGTCGAAATATTTATTAAATATCACCGATCACATCGAGGCAAATGCCGCGCCCATGGTTGAATTGGTGCCCGGTGAGGCGGTGGTGCAATACAAAACTCGCAGTTTCGCTATGGCCAGAGGTGCCGCAGTTGAACCTATGCCACAGTTGCTCCAGCTTGGTAGTGCCGCAGTGCAAGCGCGTGGTATTCAGACGTTTTCAGCCGCGCCACAAGATGACTTTTCCGAGCTTTATCAAAGACGCCAAACGTTGCTGGATATTGCCGCGTTAAGGCAAGACGACCAAGTGGAATACGCCGAGCCTAACCTTATTCGCCGTATTCAAGCCACTCCCAACTACAGCAGATACCAAAGCCAGTGGAATTATCAGGCTATTAACTTAGAGCAAGCTTGGGATATCAGCACTGGCAGCGAACACCAAGTGGTGGTGGCGGTGATCGACACTGGGGTGTATTTGGACCACGAGGATTTAAAAAATAAGCTGGTGGCGGGTTACGATTTTATTTCCAACTCAAGTGCGGCGCGCGATGGTGATGGTATAGATAACAATCCTGACGACCCTGGCGATAGCGACAGCGTGGGTGCAAGCTCTTGGCATGGCACGCATGTAGCGGGAATTATTGCTGCAGAAACAAACAACGGTCTTGGCGTGGCCGGAGTGGGTTGGAATGCGAAAGTGATGCCCGTTCGGGTGTTAGGCAAAGGCGGTGGCACCAGCTACGACATTGCTCAGGGTATTCGTTATGCCGCAGGGCTTAGCAACAACAGTGGCACAGTGGTAGCCCAAAAAGCCGATATTATTAATTTAAGCTTGGGCTCAGCAGGGTCAGCTCAGGCTGAGCGCGATGCCATTGCGGCTGCTATTTATGCTGGGGTGATAGTGGTGGCTGCCGCAGGCAACAGCAATGTTAGCAATGCTTATTACCCAGCCGCCTACAGCGGCGTTATCGCGGTGGCCGCCACGGATTTTCTTGGTTATAAGGCCAGTTATTCAAACTATGGTACCTACATTAGCTTGGCCGCTCCGGGCGGTGAAATGAGCAGCGATGCCAACCGTGATGGCCAGCCAGATGGCATTATGAGCACCTATGTCAATGAAAGCAGTAATAGAGTGCGCAGCTCGTCTTACCGATGGCTGCAAGGTACTTCGATGGCCAGCCCGCATGTAGCCGGAGTGTTGGCGCTGATGAAAGCCGTAAACCCCAACCTAACTCCGCAGCAAGTGAATCATTTGATTCAAACTTGCGCCCTTACCACTCGCACACCTTGTACTCGCAATGATCAAAATGGCTATGGGCTAATTGATGCCTATCGTGCCGTGCAAACCGCAGTTAATATTGCCGAAAATGGTGGCACTAATTTAAGCCCAGCCAGCTTAAGTGTGTCACAAAGTACCATTCAGCTTACGAGCAGCCAGCCTACTCTTGAGCTAACGATTGCTAACACTGGCGAAGTGGCTGCCATCTCGGTGCAGGCCGACCCAGTTGCAAGCTGGCTAACCATAGAAGGCTTGCCCAGCACTTTGGAACCTGGGCTGGCCCAAACCATTCAATTAAAAGCAACCACCACCAGCGACCTAGGCGATGGCCTTCATACCGCCAAATTGAACATCCGCTATAAAAGTAACAGTAACGAAGCCAGCTTGAGCCTGTTGCTGAACGTTAATTTATGGGTGGGTAATGCTCAATCTGCCCAAGCACAAGCACCACTTTACGTTATTTTGGAAAAAGCCGACTGCGATAACAATACAGCCCCCGCCGGCTGTGTGCTCGACTCGGTTGCTGCCGATTCGTTTGGGCAATATCAATTTAGCAACAAGCAAGCGGGGCGCTACCGCATTTTTGCTGGCTCGGATATTGATGCCAATGGCCTGATTTGTGAAAAAGGCGAATGGTGCGGGGCCTATCCACTGTATTCCGCTGAAGAAATTATTGAACTTGACCGTAACCGCACACAGCTTAATTTCACGGTTGATTTAAAAGACGCCAATTAGCCTGAAAGTCCACAAAGTCAGCCGGAAATTAATGAGTATAAGTTAGCTAAACCGCGTTTTTACTACCTATACTCAAGCCGTGGCCAAGGAATGATCCCGCTTTGCTTAAGGATTTCCATTTGTATTTTTACGGCCAGGTGACCATGTGGACAGTATTCAAAAACAGATAGTTGTGGCCTTTAGCGCCGAGCGGCGCGACCACACACTGCAAAACGTGTTGAAAGAAAAAGCCGTGCAGTTGTCGCGTCTAATTCAGCTCGACGACGCTAATGCCGATCAGCAATTGCTGAACTTTATCTTTTTATACGTTGGGGCAGTGCCCGATATTCTGCAAGAACTGGACGAGTCGGCTGAGCAAAACGGCTGTGGTCGCTTGGTTCAACCTTTAATTAAAATCGCCAAAGAGTTTTTTGAATTAGCACCGCGCTCGCTTGGCTCGCGCACGGGGCTAACGGCTATTTTGGTGAAATCGTATTTAGTGCATCGCCTGATTGAAGAGGTGATCGACAATTGTTTGTTCAGTACCGGCAATACCATGATGAATATGGATATGGCACTTACGAACGCCATAGTGCATGAATTGGTTGGTGAGCCATTTGCCAATGAAATGGATGAGCTGGTGGCGCAAGCGGTGCAGCAAATTTTTCATAACCGCCGTTTTGAACTGGCCGAAGAAGAATGCCTTATTGAACAGTTAAACGGCAGTAATTTGGTGCATATTTTCCGCCCTTGGTCGTCTGTAACCGCCCAAGCTGGGCTGCGTGCTAACGTAGGCTAAAGCCGATCCACTAGGCTTATTGCCAGTTCTGTAGAAATTTGTTTGGCCGCTTCTTGGGCTGCTTTTTGTAGTGCTACTTGCTCTAACCCAGAGACTCCCTTGGCTGTTTTACTGAACGAAGCCAACACTCGCCCTTGCTGATTTTTTATCACCACTTGGCTGTGCACAAAGGCATAGAAGCCGCCATTTTGAGCGCGTTGCTGAATTTGGTTACTTACTTCGAAAGCCAGTTCGGCTGGCTGATGGCTGCCCACTTTTAAGCCCTGTGAGGTTAATGCCTCAAGCAGGCTTGCTTGCAGTAATGGTGCGTCTTGGCCGGTCACGCTAAGACTAACGGGCAAAGCATCAAGCAGGGCATAGATGCCAGCTTGCAGTTGGCTTAACTCAATGGGCAAGGCCGCTGGCTTGCGCTCTAGGCTAAACAGCGCTAAGCGCTCGTTGAGGCGCTCGCGTTTGGCAAACAGTTTTAAGGCAGGCAGACTGCGCTGCAATCGCTCCAGCACCGAACCTTGGTTGTTTTGGGGCAGGTACTGGTTTAATTGGCTGTCTAACTCGGCAATCTCGAAACCTAGCCGGGCAGCCGCTTGGCTGCGATTTAACTCGACTAAGGCATACACAATGTGGCCGTCGTTATAGCTGTCTTTCAGTGTGGCTTCGTCGAGTTCGGTGGTGGGAATTTGACTGCGCACATACTGGCTTAAGCTTTGCTGCACTTCGCTGGGTTGAGCGCCGTGGCGCTTTTCTTGTACGAAACTGCGGTTTTCTGCCGATACTGTGACTTTAAGCTGGCTGACAAGATCGGCACGGGCTAGGTCGGTGGCTCGTTGCAGGGCATCCACTGGGTTGCCATAGTTTTCCATGCTGCCCACGCCATAGGCCATGCCCACTTTGGTGGGTGGGCTAAGCAGCCATTGTGGCGGTTGGGTTGCAGCGCTGGCTGGGGGCTTGGTGTTGGAACTGCAAGCGGCCAGCAACAGCGCGCAACTTAGGCTAACGAACCAGCGCATGTTTACAGCCCAAAAGAAGCTTTATTTTGCAGTTTTTGAATTTTTTTCTGGCCGTTCCAAACTTCGCGGTTGGATTCGATATCCACCAGTTTTAAATCCACTTGATAGAAAGTAACGCGTTTCTTGCCGACTTGATCCACGATTGAATTAATTGAACCAGACAGCGCAAAGTCGGCGGCTTGTTCTTGGCCTTGCTGTTTGGCGTTTTTAGCGTTCATTTCTTGCTCGCGGCGCTCTTCACGCAGGGCTTCACGCTCGTCGGCGGCGGCAACAAAGTCGGCTTTACCAGAGCGAATTACCGCGCGCTTGATGTCGTTCACAAAGGTGTCAATGGCTATATGTTCGTGCGATTTGTTGGTCACTTGCTGCAAAATCACGGTGGGGCGTTTGTTGTATTGCATTTCGTAGTCGCGCGCCCAAGGGAAAGACAGCATATCGCCAATCATTTCGTTGGCTACCAGCTCAGAGTCTTTGGCGTTCCAGCGGTCTGAAAGTGCAACTTCTTGACCTTCGTCTAGGCGAGTTACTTTGGTGGAGCAAGCACTGGTCATTAGCACGCTGGCACCCAGCAAGGTTGCACAAGTGAGTTTAAATAGGTTCATAAGCTTTCCTTATTGTTCAGTTTTAATGAGTAGGAGTATGCCCTAACTTGGGCAGGGTGCGCACTCTCCAAAGATGAATGTCACCGGGTTTTAAATCGATATCCTGCGCTTGCGTTTGGGTGCCATCTGGCATGTTTGATTGCAACACCAAATGGTGTTGGCCGGGGGCTAAGGCTAAGCGGCGAATGCGAATGTCTTGTGGTAGGAGCGCCCAATTACGAGTTTCGGCGGCATCGGTGAATTGCATGGCCAGTTTACCGGCAATGGCCAGAAGGCCAGCGTATTCGCCGCCTACTTGTTCAAGTTGCTGCGCGCTCATGGCTTTCACTGCCGAGCGGGTTAAGGCTTGGTTTATATCGCTGCTGGCCGAGGTCATTTGTTCTTGTACGGCAATCAGTGCTGGATTGGCGGATTTCAGCATGGGGTAGTTGTATTGGTCAATTTGCAGGTGGCTTTCTGGTAGGGGTTTGACGGGTGAATAGTAGGGAACCGTAACACGCAAACCAAACTCGGCGGCTTTTACCAGACCAATTTGTTCGGCGTTATGCCACAGTGGGCCTAAGAAAATGGTTTTGGTGAAGCCCGAAGCCAAAATGCCGTAGTTGACGGCATCCATGTATGAGCTCACTAAGCCAGCGATGCCTTTATCGGCATAGAGCATATAAAACCAAACAAGGGCATCTTCATCGCCAAGATGAAACAGCGGACGTAATTGAAAGGCGTGCAAGTCGGAATTGCGCGACAGCAGTAAATTCATTTCTTTGCGCTGTGGCGCCAAGCCTTTATGTTCCAGCACGACCACTTGGGCTGTGTGTTTGTTCCAGTGTTTTAGCTCGTCGCGCTGCGCTTCGGAAAGTTTTTTTTGCGCCAACTGGCGTGCTTCACGTTGAAAGCCGGGCAGCAGGCTCATCATTCGAATACAGTCGAACCAAGCTTGGCTGATGATGCCATCGTCGAGGCGATATTGTTTGGCATAGCCATCTTCATAAGCCTGTGCGGCTTGTTGGTAACTAAGGCGGGCGTTGTTGTAGTCGGCGTTCATTTCAAAGCTTAAGGCCGAAAGGTAATGCGCCATAGCGTCATCGCGGTAGCGGATGCTGTCCATATCAATTAGGTTGCCACGCAGAACCGTATTGAAAATATCCACCACACTGGCAAATAAGCCCGCCTCTTCGTTGGCTTGCTGTTGTTCGGCGTAGCTGCCTTTTTCGTCGCGTATTGTGTTTAAGCGTAGGATAAGCCGTCTGGCTTCCACTCGTGCGCCATCTAAGGCGGTAAAATAGTCTGAATTGCTTTGTGCTTGTTGGGCCAACCCTAAGTAGTTCAAAGCTTTGTAGTAGTTGATGTAAACCTTTTCAAACTGCTCGCCAGCATAGGGGCCTTTGCGGGGGTTGCTCATCATCACTATTAAGGAATTGCTGAGGCTTTTAGTTTCTAGGTCTTCGGCAATGCGCTCGGCTTGTTCGAGCAGGGCATTGCTGGCGGCAAAGTCGTTTTCCAAGTGCTTGATGACGCCCAATTCTAAGTAGTAAAGCAGGCGGTCGTTGCCTGTGGGTTTGAGCACTTTTTCAAGATTGGTTTGAGCTGAGGGGTAGTCACCTTGCTGCAAGCTTTTTATGGTTGGCTCCATAATGTTGCCGTAGGTGGCACAGCCACCAAGCAGCATCAAAGCGAACAGCAATACGAATCGGAGAAGGTAAGGCACTTAGGTTGCTGCTCCCTGCGTAAGCGTTAAACAGTGCTTGCAGTCTAGCTTTGTGGGTTGCTAAAACCAATGATTTTTAGGGGTTTTTCGCCTTCGTCTAAAATGGCTTTATCGCCAAAGGGGCTAACGCGAGTGGCCAGTTCGGCGGCTTTCGCTTCGTCTTCCATTAGTTGTTGCGACAGGGTTTGCACAAAGCCGCAAGACACACACTCGCGCACGTCGTCGCCGTTGTCGTTTTTAAACATACGAGTGGTGTCCATTTTTGAACACTTGGGGCACACAGTGCCAGCAATAAAACGCTTGGCGCGCAAGCCGTTATCATAAAGAGCCATAGCTATCTCCTACTAAATTGCTGGGCATTATGAACGTAACGCCTACAGAAAAAAACGCTAAAAATAATGTGGGCTTGTTGCCCACCTATTAAGCACTAATACCGCTGTGGCGTAGCAGTGGCTCAACCGAGGGCGCGCGGCCACGGAAGTTTTTAAACAGCACCGCCGCGTCTTGGCTGCCGCCTTGGCTTAGTATCTCACGCAAAAAACTGGCTCCGGTTTCTGGGTTAAAGATGCCTTCTTCTTCAAAACGCGAAAACGCATCGGCACTAAGCACTTCGGCCCATTTGTAGGAGTAGTAACCTGCCGCGTAACCGCCTGCAAAGATATGGCTAAAGCCATGTTGAAAGCGGTTGAAGGGCGATACGGGGACAACGCTTACTTGCTGACGCACTTGGTTAAGCAGGGCTTGAATATCCACCGGGTTGTCGCTGCGATACTCTTGATGCAGACGAAAATCGAACAGGGCAAACTCCAGTTGGCGCACGGTAAACATCGCGCTTTGGAAGTTTTTAGCGGCCAATAATTTATCCAACAAGGCCTGGGGCAGTGGCTCACCGCTTTGATAGTGGCCAGAAATAAAGGCCAAGGCTTCGGGCTGGTAGCACCAGTTTTCCATAAACTGACTGGGCAGCTCGACTGCGTCCCAGGCAACGCCGTTAATGCCACTGACTTCGGGCACGTCAATGGCGGTAAGCATGTGGTGCAAACCGTGGCCAAACTCGTGGAACAGCGTGGTTAGCTCGTCGTGGGTGAGCAGGGCCGGAGTATCGCCCACCGCTGGGCTAAAATTGCACACCAAATAGGCCACAGGTAATTGCACACCCTGCACGGTTTGGCGGCGCACGCGGCAATCGTCCATCCACGCGCCACCACGTTTTTTCGCACGCGCGTAAGGGTCTAAATAAAACGCGGCAATGGCTTCGCCTTGTTTTTGCACATGAAAAAAGCGCAAATCGCCGTGGTAGCTATCAAACTGCGCTTGCTCAACAATATCTATGCCATACAGACGCTTAACTACTTCAAACATACCTTTTAGCGCCTTATCCATAGGGAAGTACGGGCGCAGCTCTTCTTGGCTGATGGCGTAGCGGGCTTGTTTCAGTTTTTCGCTATAAAAACTGACGTCCCAAGGCTCAAGCTCGTTGGCGCCTTGTTCTTTGGCAAAGGCTTCTAATTCGGCAAATTCGCGCTCGGCTTGAGGCTTGGCCTTAGCCGCCAAGTCGTTTAAAAAGCTCAACACTTCAGCGGGGGTGTCGGCCATTTTGGTGGCTAAAGAGCGCTCGGCGTAAGTGCTAAAGCCAAGCAGTTGAGCAAGCTCGTAGCGCAACGCCAAAATCTCTTGCATCACAGCGCTGTTATCAAACTTGCCTTCGTCGCTTAACTCAGACGCGCGAGTAACGTAAGCGCGGTACATTTCTTCGCGCAGCTCGCGGTTTTCGCAATAGGTCAAAATGGGGTGGTAAGACGGAAAATCGAGGGTTAAGCGATAGCCTTCTTCGCCTGCTTGCTTGGCTTGTTGGGCAAATAAACCCAAGGCGCTGTCGGGTACGCCAGCCAGTTGCTCGGCACTATTTAGAGTTTTATGCCAAGCGTTAGTGGCATCGAGTACGTTTTCAGAAAACTTAGTAGTAAGTGTGGATAAGCGCTTTTTAATATCACCAAAGCGCGCTTTTTTATCCGCAGGCAAATCCACACCGCCTAGGCGAAAGCTACGCAGGCTGTTATCAATCGACTTTTGCTGCGCTTGGTTAAGGGTGGCAAACTCAGGCGAATCTTTAACGGCTTGATACAGCGCGCAGAGTGCTTGGTTCTGCCCAAGCTCGGTGCTGTATTCGCTTAATAATGGCAAACAAGCGTTGTAGGCCTCGCGCAGCTCATCGCTGTTTTGTACGCCGTTTAAATGCCCCATAGGCGACCACAGCTTATTTAGCTCATCGTTCCACTCTTGTAAGGGCGCAACAAAACTTGCCCAGGTAGGCGCGTTGCTGGTGGTGCTAAACGACTCTATTAACTTAGTAATGCGCTCACGGTTGCGGTTTAGCAAGGCCTCTAGCTCGGTTTTAGTGGCTTGGGCGTTGAAACTGGAAAAAGCAGGTAAAGAAAAAGGCATAATAAAATTCGCGGCAGATGAAATTGCCTTATTGTATGGGGCCTAAGAGCGTATATTTCAAATGCTAACAACACATTCTTTACTTCATTATTAAGGCCAAGCTATGTCTATTCGTCGTTTTAAAGCCAGCACTCCTGTCATTCACCCAAGCTGTATGGTGGATGAAACTGCCGTGGTTATTGGTGATGTGGAGCTGGGTGAAGACAGCTCGGTGTGGCCGCTAACGGTTATTCGTGGCGATATGCACCGCATTCGTATTGGCAAGCGTACCAGTGTGCAAGACGGCAGTGTGCTGCATATTACTCATGCTTCGCACTTTAACCCCGAAGGTTTTGCGCTGATTATTGGCGATGAAGTAACTGTTGGTCATCAGGCCATGCTGCACGGCTGCACCATTGGTAACAGGGTGCTAATTGGCATGAAGGCTATGGTGATGGATGGCGCGGTGGTGGAAGACGAGGTAATAGTTGGGGCTGGTGCTGTTGTGCCACCGAATAAGCGCTTAGAAAGTGGCTTTGTGTATGTGGGCAGCCCAGCTAAAAAACTGCGCCCTATTACCGAGCAAGAACGTGAGTTTTTTGCTTACAGCGCACAAAATTATGTGCGCTTAAAAAATGAGTATTTGGCTGGCTAATTAGTTGGGTAATGGCACGCTCAAAATGGTCAGAGTGCCGGCAGTCGAAGGCTGAAATTGCAGCTCACCTTTTAATAAATCAAGGCGGCGCTTGATGGTGCTAAGGCCCAATCCAGTTGCTTTGGCGTTGCCGTCAAAACCCTTGCCGTTGTCACTAATTTTCATAACTAAGCGGCCATTTTGTACGTCGATATCAACTTGAATGCGGCTGGCTTGGGCATGGCGAATGATATTGCTAAATAGCTCACGAATGGCCGAAAGCAGATGGCGATAGTTTTGGTAGTCTAGGTTGATGGGGTTATCCAGAAGCAGCACAGGCCAATCGATTTCGATGCCGGCGCTGTCGCAGCGTTGGCTGCATTCTTCTTTTAATTCAGAAAAAATTTGCTCAAGCGGTAAGGCTTTCCCTGCTAAGCCACGCACAATGCCGCGCATGTCGGCTAAGGCCAGACTGATGGTTTCTTGTATGTCCTCTGGCTTTTGTAGATGCAACGCAGTTAATAAACGTGAGCCTAAATCGTCGTGCAAATCTTGCGCAATGCGGTAGCGCTCTTGTTGGGCACCGTTTTCTGAGGCATTGCGGTTTTCGTTAGCGTAATTGAGCATGTCGAGTGCTTCGTTGAGCAACGTAATGTCATGAGGGGTAAATAAACGCCTGCCTTGTTCAGCCAAGACTAGGCGATAAGCTGGGCTGTATAACACTTTAGGAACAACCAAGCCGTGGCCGTTATTAATAATCTCGGTTTCAACATTATGGTTAAGTGGCTCAATCAATGAGGGGTTATAAAGGGTTTTTAATAATTCCACCCAGCGCTCGTTGTATTTTTCCTTCGATGGCGCTAAGGAAATTTCCACTATGTGGTTAAACATAACCCGCGAATTGAGAGCAGGGCGTTCTACCAGTTTATGCCAGAGCCAACCGCGCAAAGGAATATAAACAAAGCCGCAAATAAGCAGGGAAAGCAGCAGCGAACTGTCTTGCTCGAAGTTCAATAAGCTAAATAGCAGCAGGTCAAAACCAATTAAGAATAGACCTGCTGCCACCCACAATAAAACATGAAATGCCCAGCGATCGAGGTTAAACAGTTGTGTGCCACGCAGGCCAAGAGCAAAGCTTACATACAGAATTAGAAAGAAAACAAACACCACCCCTTGCGGTAAGAAAATGGGTACATCAAACAGGGCAGGAATCGCTTGCAATGAAGCAAAAATAAAAATAATAAAGAGTGTTGAAAGCCCCAGCCAACGCAGGTTGGACACTGCCCTAGGGTTGCCTTTGCTGCGATGCCACTGCACAAAAATGGCCGCAATAATTAACAGACTGAAAAATAAAATGGGTAAGTAGATGGTGTCTTGCGGCGAGCGGCCAAGCTGTAGCCAATCGCTGAGCATCCATATTCCAAACAGCACCAGCAGCACTTGCCCCCAGCGTTTGGAAACCAAATTTTGTGGGTGGTACAAGAACAAGGCAAACAGCGCAAAGGCAAAACCCACCGAGCCAATGTGGTTAAGCGACATTAATATTTGAAAGCTACGAGCGGTTAACGCCAGCTCTCTGGCTGAATAAATGGCGGCAGGAAAAGACGCAACCATCAGCGCTAAACCGGTGAGCATAAAACTACGGGCGGCAATATCGCCTGGGCGTAGCACTAAAATCCAACAGCCAACAATTAAGCCGCCGAGGCCGGTAATAATTTGTAGCCAGAAGGTGAGTGGCAGAGTGTTGATGGGGCGGTTAGCTTGAGGATGCAGCTTAAGCTGCTGGAGCTGGTCGTTCTGTTGCAATGTTAGGTTTAGCTGGCCACTTTGCATTTTTTGGTAAAGCTGCTGCTGACGGCTTAAAAAATCGTGCAATAACGAGTAGCTGGTGAATACGTCGGGTTCTTCGGCAAAGTCGTAATGGTTTAGGGTTAAATCGTCGATGGCCAGTAGCGGCGCAGGCAGCTTTAAGCCTTGAACTTCAGTTTGGCCATTTACCGACAATAATAAAATAGGCTGATCGGGCAGTGCTTGTATTTTTAGGCCGTACCAAGGCGTGTAGGTGCTGAGCCAAACAATAAAGCCAGCGGTAAGCAACCCCAAAAAAGCGTAGGTCAGCAGATGCAGGAAAGGCGAAAAGACTCGTTGCACGGTTAGCATCCTTAAAAACTAGGCAATGCCGATTATAGACGTAAAAAAAGGGCGCGAGCGCCCTTTTTCAGATTGATGACAGCCTAGTGACCAGCGTGGCTGATTGGGCCAGTGCCTTTATATAGGTCTGGGCGATCTTTACCTTCAACAGTAAGTACGCCAGCCAAACCTTTCTCTGCGCGAGATAGAGCGTGGTCTACCAAAATGTAGTTGCCTGGCACTTCTACGCCAAACTCAACCACAGTAGCCGCACCTGGGCCAACGGTAACTGTTTGCACGTCTTTCACTGGTTCGCTAGTGAAAGAGCCCATGTTATAAACGTTATCAAAGATTTCGCCAATAACGTGGAATGATGAGGTGAAGTTAGGGCCACCTACACCAAAGAAGATACGCACGTTGTCGCCTGTTTTGGCTTTCATAGGGTTGGCTTTTAGTGCATCGGTGCTGCCGTTGAAAACAAAGTATTCTGGCTGTTCTTTTAGTAGTTTTTCTACGTCGAACTCTTGATGACCGTGTTGTCCATGTGCACCAACGGTGTATACCTCAGACTGCATAACATAGAACTCTTTATCTACTTTGCTCATGCCGCCTTCAGGTTCAACCACGATTAAACCAAACATACCGTTCGCAATGTGATGGGCAACCATTGGCGTGGCGCAGTGGTACACATAGACACCGGGTTTTAAGGCTTTAAAAGTTAGTGTTTGTTGTTCGCCTGGTGGCACTTGCAGCAAGTTAGCACCACCGCCTGGGCCAGTTACTGCGTGGAAGTCGATAGAGTGAATCATGCGGCTGTCTTTGTTGTTTTTGAAGTGCACATTAACGGTGTCGCCAACGCGAACACGCATCATTGGGCCAGGAATTTTGTGGTCAAAAGTCCAGTAGGTGTAGGTGGTGCCGTCGGCTAGGCGTGCTTTGCCTTCAAAGGATTCAACCGTGTAGTCAACGGTTTTGGCTGCGCGCTTGCCTACAGGTGGGGGCAGGTCGTCGGCTAAACGGTTTACTTCAGCAACTTGCTCTTTAGGTTTGGGCTTGCCCACAATTAATTTGCCGACCATGCCAGCCAATTTATGGCCAGGTAGAGTACAGAAGTATTCAGATTCACCTTCTTTGTTGGCTTTGAACACGATAACGGTAGACGCTTCTTTGGCCATGATGTGTTCGGATGCGGCACCAAACTCAGGCACAGCGATATCATGCTCGGCACCGTCGCCGTTGATTAAAGTGATTTGTACTACTGCGCCAACTGGAATGTTTAGGGTGGGGTTAAATTCACCGTCAATATTGCCACCTACACCAATGAAGCCCATGCCTTTTGCGCCAATGGTGGTGCGTAAAGTAATGGATACGTCGGCCTGGCTTTTTACCTGAGCAAAGCTCGGAAAGGAAAGCACTAAGGTGGCTAGGGCCATTACCAGTAGTGCCGTGTAGCGTTTAAATTGGGTCATTAAGACTCTCCTAGTAGTTACAAAAGTAAATCTTTTGTTTGGCGCCAATCATCTCGGATTCAGACTGGCGTCAAATATCAAAGCTGGCAGAACCTTTACGTGTGCTGACAATAATTTGCATACTTAATAATCAATTTATTGATTTATAGCAATGCATTACCGACACAAGTTTGGCAGCTACCACCAAAGTGATACAACTCTAGCAGAAGTTTTGTAAAAAGAGCCTAAACGCTTTTGTATTTTTGCCCTTCGCTTTGCCACTGGCCAAGCAGTTCGCGGTTATCATGGCGCCAAGGGTGAAAATCTTTCTTGTAGTAGTCGAGGTAGTCGCTTGCGATTGAGCGCACTAAACCGGGTTTTAAAAAATAAAAACGGAACCCTTGCCACCATACTTTGGGGTTGAAGAGTTGGCGGTCTTTCCATAAGAAAATGGCCTGAATGATGGACGTGCGTAAGCAGAACAAGATAGTGACTTCAAACATGGTGAGGGCGCGCAGCCAATATTTGCCAACCGCTTGTTGATACACATCGAAGGCTACGGCCTTATGCTCGGTTTCTTCAATCGCGTGCCAGCGCCACAGTTGCTTAAACTCTGGGTGCATGTCTTGAGTGAAGTCTGAGTTAGTAAGTAACTGGTGTGCCATGATGGCGGTGAAATGTTCCAGTGCGCAGGTGATGGCTAAGCGACGCGAAGCAGGCAGCCATTTGCGCATCCATATTTTTTCTTTTTTCTCAAAATTATTGATTTTATCAATGGGGTAGCCCCATTTTTTAAGGTAGGCGTTGTATTGAGCGTGCTCGTGGCCATGAATGGCTTCTTGCTTAATAAAGCCTTTTACTTGCTCTAGTAATTGAGGGTCGGAAATTTTATCAAGGTTGTCTCGAACGGCATCCATAAACATGCGCTCGCCTTCTGGAAATAGGCAAGATAGTGCGCTTAAAAAGGATGAGGTGAATACATCGTCTTTAACCCAGGTACGGGGGATTTCATCCAGCTCGAAATTAAACTCCATTTTTCGGCCGTCGATATTGATAGACTGGCTAATGGTGTGGGCTTGCTCTAATGAAATATCCATAACGTATTCCTCAGTTTTTATTATTAGAAGTGATTGCAGCATAGACAGTCTATTTCTTTGTGGATAGGTTTGAATCTGCCAAACACTGGGTGTTTTTTGAACAAAGTCTCTCACGCTTCGCATGATTTTCTGCTACAATCCGCGCCCAATTTTGCGGTCGTTTTGTTAAGTGAAAGCTCTCTGATGGGGCAGCTTGTTGAGCAACCCTCGATGACATGGATGTCATCGCGGAGCCTACATGGACGTATTTACGGCGTGTTGTGAAGCAAGTGCTCCACGGAAAAGCTTGAACTCAGCAGAGCGACAAAATACAGAGGTGTGTTGTGGAATATCCAGTTCGTTATGACGTGATAGTAGTAGGTGGTGGTCATGCAGGCACGGAAGCGGCGTTAGCGGCGGCGCGTGCTGGGTGCAAGACCTTGCTACTCACCCACAACACCGACACAGTAGGCGTAATGTCTTGTAACCCCGCTATTGGTGGCATTGGCAAAAGCCATCTAGTGCGCGAAATCGACGCTTTGGGCGGTGCGATGGCACGCGCCACCGACCGCGCTGGCATTCAGTTTCGAGTATTAAACAGCCGCAAAGGCCCCGCCGTGCGCGCCACTCGTGCACAGGCCGACCGCCAGCTTTATCGTGCGGCCATTCGCCATATTGTCGAAAATCAGCCCAATTTAGATATTTTCCAAGCCGCCTGCGACGACTTTATTATGCAGGGCGACGGTCTTGGCTCGACTGTGTGTGGTGTGGTAACCAACACTGGCGTGCGCATTCACAGCACCACGGTGGTGTTAACCACGGGCACTTTCTTGGGTGGTTTAATTCATATTGGCCTGCAAAATCATTCGGGTGGTCGTGCTGGCGATCCACCCTCTATCGCACTGGCCAAGCGTTTGCGCGAAATGCCTTTCCATGTCGGCCGCTTAAAAACCGGCACGCCTGCTCGTATTGATGCTCGCAGTGTCGATTTCTCGGTGATGCAGGTGCAACCGGGTGACACTCCGTTGCCCGTGATGAGCTTTTTAGGCTCAGTGGCCGAGCACCCACAGCAAGTAAATTGCTATATCACCCACACTAACGAGCGCACTCACGATGTTATTCGTGCCAACCTTGACCGCTCGCCCATGTACGCTGGCGTGATTGAAGGTGTTGGCCCACGTTATTGCCCTTCGATTGAAGACAAAATTACCCGCTTTGCCGATAAAACCAGCCACCAGATTTTTATGGAACCAGAAGGGCTGAACAGCAACGAGCTGTACCCTAATGGCATTTCCACTTCCTTGCCTTTTGACGTGCAACTTGACCTTATTCACAGCATTCAAGGGCTAGAAAACGCTCACGTTACTCGCCCAGGCTACGCCATTGAGTACGATTATTTTGATCCGCAAGACTTGCGTCACAGCTTGGAAACCAAGTTTGTAAATAACCTGTTTTTTGCTGGCCAAATTAACGGTACCACAGGTTATGAAGAAGCAGGTGCGCAGGGCGTGCTGGCCGGTATTAACGCTGCATTGCGAGCAAAAGAACAAGAGGCTTGGACGCCGCGCCGTGACCAGTCTTACATTGGTGTGCTGGTGGACGACCTAATTACTATGGGCACCAAAGAACCCTACCGCATGTTTACCAGCCGCGCTGAATACCGCTTGGTGCTGCGCGAAGACAACGCCGATATGCGCCTCACCGAAATTGGCCGCACGCTTGGCGTGGTAGATGACGAACGCTGGGCTATTTTTAGTGCCAAAAAAGAAGCCATTGAAAAAGAAAGTGAGCGTTTACGCACTACTTGGGTGCAGCCCAACAGCGAACAAGCCGAAAAGTTAAAAGAGTGGGGCGAAGCCGAGTTACAACGCGAATACAGCCTGCACGATTTGCTCAAACGCCCCGGTTTAAACTATGAGCAAGTGGCCAATTTAAAAGGCGAGCCTTTGGCGCAAGACCAAGCCGCTGAACAGGTTGAGATTGCGGCCAAGTACGACGGCTACATTGCCCGCCAACAAGATGAAATTGATCAGCTACGCCGCTACGAAAACACTAAGCTGCCCACCGATTTAGACTTCGATAAAATCAGCGGCTTGTCGAACGAAGTGAAACAAAAACTACGCACGGTACAGCCAGAAACTTTAGGTGTGGCTTCGCGTATTTCAGGGGTAACTCCTGCGGCAATCAGCCAAATCTTAATGCACCTGAAAAAAATCAATCAGGTGCATAAGGTTTCTTAAAAGTTAGGCTTTTATCTCGCGAAGGGTAAGGGTTTGTTCGCTGCGGCCGAACATTCCTAGCTCGTCGTACAGCACCGAGCTGGTCAGGCCAATGCCGTCGCTGCCGTATTGCTGCACTGTGCTTAAACCCAACCAACGGCCTTGTGGCATACGCAGTAGGTTAAGGTTTAAATCGACGTTCGGGAACATCCACTGGCGTGGGTTTTCGCGTGCAACTATGCCGTTGCTGGTGTCGCACATGCCCATAATTCGCACAAAGTCTGAGGTGGTTTGGCCTTCGACCATGTCTAGCTCGTTGCTCATCCACACTATGCCTTTGCCGTTGCGGCGTTCACTGTGCTGGCGAAAGTTCATGCTATCAATAAAACCGCCGCCCCATTGCTTCATGCCCAGCCAAGGATCGCACTCGCTATACGAAGGAATGCTTGGATCTTCCAAGGCCGCTACGGCGCTGGTGTCGCTGGTTACGGTGCGCCATGCCTTAGCCACTATGCAGGTTTTGCCTTCGGCAATCATGCGTGCTTCCACCAATTCAATGGTGCGCCCTGGGCGCAGGCTGCGCACCTCAATGCTAAAGGGTTTAAGTGAAATCAGCCCCCAAATATCTAAGTTGATACGGCTGTAGCGCAAGTGTGGCTGTGGGTTAAATAGCTCAAGCTCGGCGCACAGCACGCCAGTGGCCGGTGCCATATGTTGCTCGTGCGGGTTCCATGCGCCTTGGGCGTGGATATTGGGTTCGTAGTAGGCAACACTCAGCTCTGGGCTAAGTTCGCGCTTGATTAAACGATAGTAAGCAGACACTTGGCTTCCTCGATTGGTTACGGGTTAGCCAAGCATTGTAGACGTTATTAAGGTCAAGTTTAAATGGGGCTAAGGTTGCAACAGAGTGTTTTATACAGGTCTTTTGGCTGGAATAAAGCTGGTGAGCATGAGTGCAAAAACCAGTGCCGCAAGCCCAATCACAAAAGTGCCAGACAGCGCCATGCCTTGCTCAATGCCGAGCTTGGCTAGGTAAGGGCCGCTGAGCTGGGTCAGGCCATAAAGCGCAATTAAAGCGGCGCTTAAACGTGGGCCTTGGTGCGGGTGTAAGGCGCGGGCGATGCGTTGGGTGAGTAGCACGCAGCCTAAGAAGCTAGCACCCATAAGCAGAGCGCACAGCCATAACCCCAGTTGATTTTGCCAAACTAATAAGGCGGCAATACTCAGAGCTTGTACGGCGTAATTAATCAATAGGGCGGGTTTGTCGCCAAAGCGTGCGCCCATCCAGTTCCATAACCAAGTGGATGGAATGGAGGCAATAGCAACCAGTAGCCAAGCGCTGGGCTGCATCTCAATTTGCCATTGACGGCTAACGGCTGGTAGGAAGGTCATCGGCAGAATATAGCCAAGCCCTGCGCCTGCGTAGCTTAAAAATAACGGGGTAGTGGCTTTATCCCACAGTGGTGAGCGGTCGTTACGAGCTGGCGAGGGGGCGTAGTTGGGTAGCTTGCGTAGCTGCCAGATTGACCATGCGGCTAGGGGGATGGATGCCAGTGCCGCTGGCCACCAACGCTTGGCGCCATGCAGCAATTCAGCACTGCTGTCGGTGGCAAGGCTCGACAGCAAAATACCCACGCCTACGCCTAAATACATCAAGCCACTTAGCTGCGCGCGGCCTTGCTCGACCAGCCATTCCAGCACTAAGGCGGGTGCTAAGGCGAACACCACACCATTGCTGATGCCATTGATTAAACGCAACACAGCTAAAGGCTCGTAGCTGGTGGCTAAGATTTGCAACACAGTGGAACCAAGGTTTACCGCCAGCGCGGCCAGTAACGTCAAGCGCCCCAATTTGCGTTGATATAAAAACAGTGCCAGAAGCGCGCCTAGCAAGTAGCCAAGATAATTCCAACTGGCTAATAGAGCGGCTTGAGAGAGTGACAGCAGGCCGTCATCCACTAACAGCGGCAATAAGGGAGTGTAAACAAAGCGACCAAAACCATGCACCATAACAAGGGCAACGGCAGCGGCTAACAGCATTGGCATTGATAATAGGCTCAAAGAAAAGCGCGTAATTTACCACAGCCTGTCTAGGTAAAATATGCTACTATCGCCGCCCTCTTTTGATTGGATTAGGTTATGAGTGCCAGCCCCCAAACCCTGCAAAATCAAATTTTAAACGGTGCAGCTAAGTTAGATATTGAGCTAAATGAGGCTCAGTTGGCGGCTTTGTATGCCTATTTAGAATTGCTGGTGAAGTGGAACAAAGCCTATAACCTCACCGCCATTCGTGAGCCAGAGCGAATGGTCAACCTGCATCTGCTCGATAGCTTGGCGGTGCATCCGCATATCCAACAGGCCGAGCATATTATTGATGTTGGCACTGGCCCTGGCTTGCCTGGTATTGTTCTGGCGATTATGAATCCGGCCAAAAAATTTACCTTGCTGGATAGCAATGGCAAAAAAACACGCTTTTTGTTTCAAGCCAAAACGGCGTTGCAGCTTACTAATGTGGTGATAGTAAATGGCCGCGTTGAAGATTTTAAGCCTGCCCAGTTGTTTGACGTGGTCGTCAGTCGCGCCTTTGCTTCACTGGCCGACATGACCCAGTGGTGTGCGCATCTGCTGGCAAATAAGGGTGTGTTTCTGGCGATGAAAGGGCAATATCCTAGCGATGAAATTGCGGCCATTGCCGAGCATTACGATCTGATAAAAAGCGTACCTTTGGCCATTGTTGGCGTTGAGGGCGAGCGCCATTTATTAACTATTCAGCCGAAAGTCTAAAGGAAACGCCAAGTGACTCGAATCATAGCCATTGCCAATCAAAAAGGCGGAGTAGGAAAAACCACCACGGCGGTCAATTTGGCGGCATCCTTGGCGGCAACCAAGCGCAAAGTATTGCTGGTGGATTTAGACCCGCAAGGTAATGCCACAACGGGCAGCGGCATTGATAAGCACGAACTGGAAAATTCACTTTATGAGGTGCTGGTGGGCGAGGCCAGCGCCGAGCAGGCCTTGCTTAAAACCGAGCAAGCGGGCTACGCAATTTTACCCGCAAACGGCGATTTAACTGCCGCCGAGGTGGAGTTAATGCAACTGCCGCAGCGTGAAACTCGCTTGCAAAAGGCCATGCAGCCGCTGGCTGAGCGCTTTGACTATGTTTTGATTGACTGTCCACCTTCATTAAATATGCTCACGGTCAATGCTTTGGTGGCTGCCGATGGCGTACTGATTCCCATGCAATGCGAATATTACGCTTTGGAAGGGCTAAGTGCCTTGTTGCAAACGGTTAAATCCATTCAAGCGCTTAACCCTAAGCTAGAGCTGGAAGGCATTTTGCGCACCATGTACGATCCGCGCACCAGTTTAACGGTGGACGTATCCAATCAATTAATCAGCCATTTTGGTGACAAGGTGTACGGCACGGTTATTCCTCGTAATATTCGTTTGGCTGAAGCGCCAAGCCACGGCCTGCCTGCACTTTGTTACGACAAAACCTCACGCGGGGCCTTGGCTTACTTGGCTTTGGCAGGTGAAATAAACCGCCGCCTGCGTAAAGCTCAACAACAAAACATAAAGAAAGATTAACACCATGACCAAGAAAAAACGCGGCCTAGGTAGAGGCTTGGATGCACTGTTAACCAGTTCTCGGGCGCAGGAAGTAAGCACCAGCGAGCAAGATGAAGATATCGTCATTGATGCTGCAGCAGACCTGCAGTACAGCGATGGCGAATTGCGCCGCTTGCCTGTGGAATGGCTGCAACCAGGGCGCTATCAACCACGCAAAGATATACAGCCCGAAGGCTTGGAAGAATTAGCCGCCTCAATTAAAGCTCAGGGCCTAATGCAGCCTTTAGTGGTGCGCCAAATAGCAGGTGTAAATCGCTTTGAAATTATTGCTGGTGAGCGCCGCTGGCGTGCCAGCCAAATTGCTGGCTTAGAAAAAGTGCCGGCCATTATTCGCAACGTGAACGATAGCGCGGCCATTGCTATGGCCCTGATTGAAAATATTCAGCGTGAAGATTTAAACCCAATGGATGAAGCCAATGCGCTTTACCGTTTGCAGCACGAATTTGAGCTAACTCAGCAACAAGTGGCCGATGCGGTAGGTAAAAACCGCGCTACCGTGGCTAATTTGCTGCGTTTGGTTAATTTAAACCCCGATGTAAAAACTCTGCTTGAAAATGGCGATATTGAAATGGGCCATGCGCGTGCGCTACTAGGCTTGGCTGGTGGTCAGCAAAGCGAAGCGGCTATTTCGGTGGTGGCAAAGGCATTAACTGTACGCCAAACCGAAGCTTTAGTGCGCCAGCTACAACAAGGCAAAAGCAAACCAGAAGCAAAACCCAGCCCCGATTTACAGCGCCTTGAAAAAATTATTGGTGATCGACTAGGAGCCAATGTTGCTATTCAGCATGGTGCTAAAGGCAAAGGCAAATTGGTCATTAATTACAGCTCGCTGGATGAGCTGGATGGCATATTGGCGCATATTAAATAAGAAAAGCGCCGGTCTAATTGGCGCTTTGAAAGAGGCTGCCATCCTTGGCAACTCGGTAGTTTTAGTATTAGAAATCGTAACGTAGACCGACAGACAGTGCGCTGGCGGTTTCATCTGGCACGCCATTAGCGATGGCCGTGTTACGGCTTTCGTTCCAAGGCGCGTAGTTGGTGTTTTTATCGTTATCCAACATGGCGTAACTCATATACACACGCAGTTTGCTGTCGAGCTTATGTTCGACACCAATAGCCAGCATATTGCTGTCGGTGTCAGTGGCATCGGCCGAGCGAGCCATGTACATAGCGCGTAACGCGGTGGCAGCCGTCAGCGCATATTCGCCGCCCAAGCCATATACATCAGCTTCGGCTTTTTTATCGGTTTCATGACGGGTGGTTTGATATAGACCGACCACTTTTGCGACACCAATTTTATAAGCCGCCGCTAAACGGATACCGTTACGCTCACCGCGAGAGTGGTCTTCCTCCCAAGTTTCATAGGCTAATGCCGCATCCAGTGCGCCCACTTTATAAGTGGCAGAAATGCTGGTGCCAGCATCTTTTTTACTCTTGCTAGGATCGATGGCATCGGCAGCATTTTTATCGCCTTCGTGCAGGGCATAGGCCAGATTGACCTGCAAGCCATTAAAGCTCGGCGTGCTGTATTGCAAGGTGTTAGGCGCACGCTCATCGAAGCGGCCCACGCGAGTGAGCGCGCGCATATCACCTACTTGGTCACCAAATAAATTGGCACTGCCGCGAGCGGCTTTAAATGGGGTATCAAATTGCCCAATTTTTACCGTCCCCCAGCGATCGCCTTTGAGGCCGACAAAGGTATCGCGGCTAGATAAAGACTTTTGGCCATCTGCGCCAGAAGCGAAGTTAATTTCCTGTTCAATTTGTACAAAGGCGGTGTAGCCATCTTGTTTCGATTCTGCTTTAAAACCCAAACGAGAAGAGCGGCTGGATAGGTTTAATTCGCTGTAGTCCTTGCCATCATCCACTGCGTCCAGCGCCACATTCACGCGGCCATAAATTTTAATGGCATCGTCATCAGCGGCCTGCGCCATAGGAGCAGCAAAAGGGGCCGCAGTAATAGCTAAAACTAAGGCTAATTTTTTCATAGTATTAAGGTTCTCTTGGTTAGTCATATCGTTGTTTTTACTTCATGTTTTTAAAAGACAGAGCCATTGTGCAAAGCGAATATGACAAGAAAATGACAAAAGCCTAACTAAAAGACGGCATTAGCTTGGGGAATCATGCTTAATGCTTAATTTGGCATTAGAAGTAGATTTTATGGTTGCAAACGGTTTCGAGGTGGATAGGGTGAAATGTCCGCGCAACGCTTATTAAGGAAGACGAATGCTTAAATCAAAAAAAGAGTGCAGGCTAGATTGACTGGTGTCGGAGGGGCGTACGTTCAGTATTGAAATTGGAGCTTTATCTAGTTCGAAATGCCATCGAACAAGGGCTCACCAAGCTGGCATTATTTAATCTGAATAGTTTTATTGCTTCAGTGAAAGTATCCCGAGGATTGTTTATTGCTCGTGTCACTGCGGATCATTTGCTTGCTTTAGCGGAGGAGCTACAGAATGCACTTAAACAATAAAATGTTAGGTATAGGGCGGCGAATAGGCCACCTATTGGCGGCTTTTTTATTAGGTGCTGCTTTGGGGTTGGTCGTGTTTTATTGGTTTGCTGAGTACGCTTTTGATTTCGGTGTAATATTTATGGATATTATTTCCGTAATTAAAACTTTGATTTTTTCATTAATAATATGTGCCTTATTTTTTCTAATAACTTTTATTTTCTATAAAAATAAAAGACCAAAAATAAGCATCGTAAATTATTTTTTATTTGGCATGGGCTGGCTTCTGGCTATAGCGCTTACGATCGTGTTTTATCCTGGATATGATCGCTATTTCAAGACGCCTAAAGCTGTGCAGCAACAAGCTCAAGTCTTGGAGAAGCAGTTAGCTGAGTATCCAATATTATGGGAAGTGGGCATGAATAATCCCAGAGAAAATGTGCGCTTTGAACTAAAGCCGAAGGGCAAAGGCATAGGCTACATGCCCAGCTCCGCTTTTTGGTATGCGGAGTGGTACATACGCTACAAGGACTCCAGCAGTGTCACCGTAACGTTTTTTTTAAATGGTGTGGAGCCAGCGCGCATTTATTCAGTAGGGTTTTATTATTCCAATACAGGTGCTTGGTGGAAAATTCCAGATGCCGAAACCTATCAGGTAAAGAACCCAGATAATAAACTGCTTTTGACTTTGCCTTGGGCTTGGATGCTGTCCGATCCAACTAAGCCACCCGCTCATTTTGAATCATCAATAAATGCAGTTGGAAATACTGAGATAACAGCAACCTATCCCGATGGCGTTCAGCTTCACTGGGAGAGAAGAAAAGAAAAGTGGGATATTATTCATGTTGAAGATACGCATATGAAATCAGCCTGCCGAGAAGGCTGGTCGCAGTTAAACATCTGCATACCGCTTAAGTCTTCTCAGGCGGTGCCTCCTGGGCTTTTATTGTATGGAGGGGGTCTTGATGAATTACCTACGCTGCCATCGCAGCGAAGCAATCCTTAAGCAAACCAAGATCGTCACGTCGCTCCGTTTCTCGCGATGACAGCCTGCTTAATATCAACAATACTCCATGACTTTCAGAAAATTTTTGTTCTTGCTTATGGTTTAGGTTGAAGCCAAAGGGGTAAGCCCCTATAATCCCCGCACTTTTTTGTCCACCGGATGGGATTAACTGTTTTGTTTAGGGGTTTTTTGTGTCAACGATACCTCGCCCACCGGTGCATCGCATCGTTATTCTGCAGCTTGGCTTGAGTGTTCTTACGGCCTTGCTGGCCTGGCAATACAATGCCAATGCAGCTTGGTCTGCGTTACTGGGAGGGTTAGTAAGCACCCTACCAAATGGGTATTTTATCTGGCGTGCTTTTCATTATCGTGGCGCACGTCATGCCCACAATATGGTAAACGTGCTGTACCAAGGTGCCGCATGGAAGTTTGTGTTAACGGCAGTCCTTTTTGCGTTGGTTTTTAGCATGGGCTGGCCACTGAATTTTATTGCGCTGTTTGCAGGTTTTGTGATGGCGCAGCTGGGGCAAGTGTTCTCCAGCAAAGTAATAAATTTGTAACCTTTAAAAATTGCGAGTGAACCATGTCTCTTGATCCACAAGTGTATATTCCTCATCACCTTACCAACCTAACCTATGGCAAGTTGCCTGCTGGTTATGAACGCGTAGGTGAAGACGGCAGCGTAACCGCCTTAGAAACCTCCACCTGGACAATCGCCCAGAACGGCCAAGAAGCCAGCGACATGGGCTTTATGGCCTTTCACCTAGATTCACTAGGTTGGTCTTTTGGTATGGGTCTGATTTTTAGCATTCTGTTCTACATGGCGGCGCGCAAGGCCACTTCCGGAGTTCCCGGTGGTTTGCAAAACCTAGTAGAAGCGATTGTTGGCTGGGTTGACGGCTTAGTAAAAGAAACCTTCCACGGCCGCAGTGCCTTAATTGCACCTTTGGCGTTAACCATCTTTATGTGGGTGTTCTTTATGAACGCGCTAGACTGGGTGCCGGTTGACCTAATTCCTGCACTGGGCCATGCCGCCGGCTTGCCTGCGTTCAAAATTGTGCCAACCACCGATCCTAACATCACCTTTGGTATGTCGCTGTCGGTATTCTGCTTGATTATTTTCTACAGCATTAAAATTAAAGGCGTTTCTGGCTTTGCTAAGGAACTGTCTTTAAACCCCTTTAATCACTGGTTAGCCATCCCTTTTAACCTTTTCCTTGAAGTGCTGGGCTTGTTAACCAAACCATTGTCATTGGCTTTGCGTCTATTTGGTAATATGTACGCTGGTGAAGTGATTTTCTTATTGATTGCCCTGCTGCCGTTCTACGCACAATGGTTGCTGAATTTACCTTGGGCCATCTTCCATATTCTGATTCTTCCATTGCAAGCCTTTATTTTCATGGTTCTGACTGTCGTTTACTTGAGTCAAGCCAGCGAAGATCACTAGGCGGAAGATTTGGACTGTTTCACCCTTTAACTTCAACTTAACTTTAACTTAACCCTTAGGAGTCTCATATGGAACTCGTTATCATCGCAGCAGCTATCATGATTGGCTTAGGCGCTCTAGGTACTGGTATTGGTTTCGCCATTTTAGGTGGCAAACTGTTAGAAGGTACTGCCCGTCAACCAGAACTAGGTCCTAACCTACAAACCAAAACCTTCTTAATGGCTGGTCTGCTTGACGCCGTGCCAATGATCGGTGTTGGTATCGCAATGTACCTGATTTTCGTTGTTGCCCCAGGTATGGGTGCGTAATTGAGCTTTAAGCACGGTCTTTAGATCGTGTTTTTAACTCACTCCAACGATCAAGCAAGAGGTATATCGCAGTGAACATTAATATGACCCTCTTAGGTCAAATGATCGCCTTCGCGCTCTTCGTTTGGTTCTGCATGAAGTTTATATGGCCACCGGTCACTAAAGCTTTGCGCGAGCGTCAAGAGAAGATTGCCGAAGGGCTAGATGCTGCTAACCGTGCTGCCCGTAACTTAGAGCTGGCACAAGAAAAAGCCACCACTCAATTGCGTGAAGGCAAAGAGCAGGCACAAGAGATCATTGAAAACGCGAACAAGCGTGCTAACCAAATTATCGACGAAGCCAAAGAAGCGGCCAAAGTTGAAGGTGCACGTTTAGTAGCCGCTGCTCAAGCTGAAGTTGAGCAAGAAGTAAACCGCGCAAAAGAAGCCTTGCGTAAGCAAGTGTCTGAGCTGGCCATCGCTGGCGCAGCGAAAATCCTTGGCAAATCCGTTGATGCCGCAGCTCATAACGACCTGCTAAATCAATTGGCCGATGAGCTTTAAGCGAGGTTTTCATGGCTGAATTAACTACTCTCGCTCGGCCATACGCCAAAGCGGTGTTTGCACAAGCACAAGAAAGCAAAGCGTTGGATGCTTGGTCATCCGATCTAAACTTGCTGGCTTTGTGTGTGGCAGAAGAAAAAGTCGCTGAGTTCTTACAGTACCCAGCGCTCACTGCAGCTCAACAAGCTCAAACGCTTATTGACGTATGTGGCGACAAGCTCAATGCAGCCGCTAAAAACCTAATCACTGTGTTGGCTGAAAACAAACGCTTGCTGTTGTTGCCTGAAATCTCTGCGCTGTTTGAAGAGATGAAAGCACAGCTTGAAAACGTGGTAGATGTTGTTGTGACCTCTGCCCAACCGTTAAGCGATGCACAAGCAGAGAAACTGGCACAAGCACTGAAAGCCAAACTACAACGCGACGTACGCATGACCAGCGAAGTTGATGAGTCTCTCATCGGCGGTGCGATCATTCGTGCAGGTGACTTGGTAATTAACGGCTCCTTAACCGGCAAGCTGTCTAAATTAGCCGAAGCGATGAAATCCTAATTTGAAGGACGATGCACATGCAGCAACTGAATCCATCTGAGATCAGTGAAGTTATCAAAAAGCGCATTGAAAGCCTCGATGTAACTTCACAAGCCCAGAACGAGGGCACCGTGGTATCTGTATCCGACGGTATCGTTCGTATTCACGGTCTGGCCGATGCCATGTACGGTGAAATGATTGAATTTGACGGTGGCGTTTATGGCCTAGCCATGAACCTTGAGCGCGACTCTGTTGGCGCCGTGGTTCTGGGTGACTATAAAGGCCTAGCAGAAGGCCAAAAAGCCAAATGCACCAGCCGTATTCTTGAAGTACCAGTAGGCGAAGGCTTGCTGGGTCGTGTGGTTGACGCCTTGGGTAACCCCATCGACGGCAAAGGCCCACTGAACACCACTTTAACCGCTCCTGTAGAGCGTGTGGCTCCTGGTGTTATTTCCCGTAAATCGGTAGACCAACCTGTTGAGACTGGCTATAAAGCCGTTGACTCTATGGTTCCTGTTGGTCGTGGCCAGCGTGAGCTTATTATTGGTGACCGTCAAACTGGTAAGACTGCTCTTGCCATCGACGCCATCATCAACCAAAAAGGCAAAGGCATTAAATGTATCTACGTGGCCATTGGTCAAAAGCAATCTTCCATTGCTAACGTAGTACGCAAGCTAGAAGAACACGGCGCAATGGCTCACACCATTATCGTCGCTGCTGGCGCTGCCGACCCTGCTGCTATGCAGTATCTTGCCCCTTACTCTGGCTGTGCCATGGGCGAATACTTCCTAGATCGCGGCGAAGATGCCCTAATTATTTATGACGACTTAACCAAGCAAGCTTGGGCATATCGTCAAATTTCTCTGTTGCTACGTCGTCCTCCAGGCCGTGAAGCCTACCCAGGTGACGTGTTCTATTTACACTCACGTTTACTTGAACGTGCTTGCCGTGTAAATGCTGAATACGTTGAGCGCGTAACCAACGGTGAAGTAACTGGTAAAACCGGCTCATTGACTGCTCTGCCAATCATCGAAACCCAAGGTGGCGACGTTTCTGCATTCGTTCCTACCAACGTAATTTCGATTACCGACGGTCAAATCTTCCTTGAAACCAACCTATTCAACTCAGGTATCCGCCCAGCAATGAACGCGGGTATTTCGGTATCTCGTGTAGGTGGTGCAGCACAAACCAAAATCATCAAAAAACTGGGCGGTGGTATCCGTCTGGCTTTGGCTCAGTATCGTGAATTGGCTGCCTTTGCGCAGTTCGCATCCGACCTAGACGAAGCTACCCGTAAGCAATTAGAACATGGCCGTGCGGTTACCGAGCTGATGAAGCAAGGTCAATACGCTCCTATGTCTACTGCGAACATGGGCTTAGTGATTTACGCTGCCAACGAAGGCTACCTAGCCGATATCGAAGTGAACAAGATCCAAGCGTTTGAAGCCGCTTTAGTGAGCTTTGCCAACAGCGAATACGCTGAGTTAATGGCAAAAATCAACGTAAAAGGCGACTACAACGATGAAATCGAAGCCGGCATTAAAGAGTGTATTGAGAAATTCAAAAGCACTCAGGCTTGGTAATTACCCTGCCGCTTAAGGCGGCAAGATTCACTTAGGTAGGACAGCTTATGGCAGTCGGAAAAGAGATTAAAGAGCAGATTGGTAGCGTAAAAAGCACGCAAAAAATTACCTCCGCTATGGAAAAAGTAGCGGTAAGTAAAATGCGTCGTGCTCAAATGCGCATGCAAGCGACTCGTCCTTACGCGGATAACATCCGTCGTGTGGTGGGCCACCTTGCCAGTGCAGCATCTGAATCACGCCACCGCTATCTGCAAGAACGCGATGTAAAACGAGTGGGTTACATTGTGGTGTCTTCCGACCGTGGTTTGTGCGGTGGCTTAAACAACAACCTGTTTAAGCGCCTAGCACAGCAAGCAAAAGACTGGAAAGGACAGAACGTTGAGGTCGACTTCTGCGTGATTGGTGCTAAAGCCAAAATGTTCTTTTCAAGCTTTGGTGGCAATGTCGTGGCAAGCAAAACCCAAATGGGCGATGCGCCAGAACTGGCCAGCTTGATCGGTGCGGTACGAGTGATGTTGGATGCCTATGATGAAGGCAAAATAGATCGCCTATTCATCATGCACAACCGCTTTGTGAACACCATGACGCAACAACCCATCACTGAACAATTACTCCCATTAAAGGCAGTAACCGACGATTTAGTGAAAAAACAATGGGATTACCTATATGAGCCAGACGCAGAAAGCATCATTGATGGTCTGCTGACTCGCTACATTGAATCACAGGTATACCAAGGTGTAGTAGAAAATAACGCATGTGAAATGGCGGCGCGAATGTTAGCGATGAAAAACGCTACCGATAACGCGGGCGGCATGATCAAAGAGCTGAATTTGCTGTATAACAAAGCTCGTCAAGCGGCTATTACCCAAGAAATTTCTGAAATTGTTGGCGGTGCCGCTGCCGTTTAAGGCGCGGGATTATAAGTATTTAAGGTTAAGAGGATCCGAATATGAGCGGACGTATCGTACAGATCATCGGTGCCGTTATCGACGTGGAGTTTCCACGCGCTGACGTGCCAAAGGTCTACGACGCCCTGACCGTAGATGGCACTGAAACCACTTTAGAAGTTCAGCAACAGCTGGGCGACGGCGTGGTTCGTACCATTGCGATGGGCTCAACAGAAGGTTTAAAACGTGGTTTAACCGCCACCAACACTGGCGCACCTATTTCTGTTCCAGTGGGCTTAGAAACTCTAGGTCGTATTATGGACGTGCTAGGCCGTCCTATCGACGAATGCGGCCCAATCGGCGAACAAGAGCGTGCCTCTATTCACCGTGCAGCCCCTGCATTCGATGAGCAATCTGCCAGCACTGCACTGCTTGAAACTGGTATCAAAGTAATCGACTTGGTTTGCCCCTTTGCGAAAGGCGGTAAAGTAGGTCTGTTCGGTGGTGCTGGTGTAGGTAAAACCGTAAACATGATGGAACTCATCAACAACATCGCCAAAGCGCACTCAGGTTTATCTGTGTTCGCTGGTGTGGGTGAGCGTACTCGTGAAGGTAACGACTTCTACTACGAAATGGCCGACTCAGGTGTAGTTAACCTAGACGAAAAAGCCAAATCAAAAGTAGCGATGGTTTACGGCCAAATGAACGAGCCACCAGGCAACCGTCTGCGTGTTGCGTTAACTGGCTTGACCATGGCGGAAAAATTCCGTGACGAAGGTAAAGACGTACTGTTGTTTATCGACAACATCTACCGTTACACCTTGGCGGGAACCGAAGTATCTGCACTGTTAGGCCGTATGCCTTCAGCGGTAGGTTACCAGCCCACTCTGGCTGAGGAAATGGGTGTTCTGCAAGAACGTATTACCTCAACCAAAACTGGCTCTATTACCTCTGTGCAAGCGGTATACGTTCCTGCGGACGACTTAACTGACCCGTCTCCAGCCACCACCTTCGCGCACTTAGACTCTACTGTTGTATTGTCTCGTGATATCGCGGCCAAAGGTATTTACCCAGCGATCGACCCATTGGATTCTACCTCTCGTCAGCTAGACCCACTGGTTATCGGTAACGAACATTACGGCGTTGCTCGTGGTGTGCAAGGTGTATTACAGCGCTATAAAGAGCTGAAAGACATCATTGCAATTTTGGGTATGGATGAATTGTCTGATGAAGACAAACAGTTGGTAGCTCGCGCGCGTAAGATTGAGCGTTTCTTATCTCAACCTTTCCACGTAGCAGAAGTGTTCACCGGTGCTCCTGGTAAATACGTATCACTGAAAGAAACCATTCGTGGTTTCCAAGGCATTCTAAACGGCGAATACGATGACCTGCCAGAACAAGCGTTCTACATGGTTGGTACCATCGACGAAGCGGTTGAGAAAGCTAAGAAAATGTAACGGGTTAGGCCAGCCTAGGCTGGCCGCCTCGGACTGAGGAATTTTATATGGCGATGACCGTCCACTGCGATATCGTCAGTGCAGAAGAATATCTCTTCTCTGGTCTGGTACAACGTGTGGTTGCACGCGGTGCACAAGGCGAGCTAGGTATTGAACCCAGCCACGCTGCATTGCTTACTCCATTAGTGCCTGGTACCGTCCGTATTGTGAAACAAAACGGTGAAGAAGAGATTGTTTATGTCTCTGGCGGTTATCTGGAAGTGCAGCCCAACTCAGTCACTATTTTGGCCGATACGGCTTTACGCGCTGATAGCTTAGATGAAGCTGCAGCACTGGAAGCCAAACGTCAAGCCGAAATAGCGATGGAAAACAAGAACAGCGAAATGGATTACTCCACAGCGCTGGCTCAGTTGGCAGAAGCGGTGGCGCAATTGCGCACCATTCAGCAAATCCGTGAAAAGCTAGGCAAGCGTTAAGCAACTCTGGCTTTAAAAGCTCATCTTGTGCAAACTTGATGGGCTTTTTTGCTTTCTAAAAAGCTGTTTTTTTCAGCCAAAAAATTATGAATAAACTTAATCTTAGCCGCGTCGATTTAAACCTTTTTGTGGTGTTCGCAGCTATTTACCGCCACGGCAGTTTAACGAAAGCCGCAACCGAGTTGTGCTTGTCTCAACCAGCGGTAAGTCATGCCTTGGCTCGACTGCGCGAGCAATTTCACGATCAATTATTTGAGCGCATTGGACGCAGCATGCGCCCTACACCAAAAGCTAAGTCGATTTATGAATTAGTGAATTTGGGCCTGCATAATTTTGAAGCCTCTTTGGCTCAAGATAATGTTTTCGAGCCAGCACTGTCTAATCGAGCCTTTACGCTCGCTGCCAGAGATCTCATGGAAGTAGTGGCTTTGCCAAAACTTATGGCGGAAATGGGCCAAGAAGCACCGCACATTAGGCTTAAAACCGTGCGCCTACCGCGCAAAGATATTGCCAGCCAACTCGAAATTGGTGCGATTGATTTTGCGGTGGATGTATTTTTACCCATGCCAGAGAACATAGAACAAATAAATTTTGGTGTGGATAGGCTAGTAATTTTAATGCGTCAGGATAACCCTTATGCCCTGCAAGAATGGGGCTTAGAAACTTACTTGCAGGCTTTGCATGTGCTGGTTTCAAGTCGAGTAGAGGGGCAAAGCATTGAAGACTTTGAACTGGCTAAGCTGGGCAAACATCGCAAAATAAATTTGCGTTGCCAAAATTATCACGCCGCCATAGATGTCGTGCGACAAACTAATTTAATGGTTAGCTTGCCGCAAAGTTTTGTGCGTAATTTACAAGGCTTTGTTGTGCGTGAATTGCCTATCGCCATAGACCCAATCAAGCTCTATTTATATTGGCATAAGAAAACCAATAACGATTTGGCAACCCAATGGCTAAAGCAAAAGTTACTGGCCAGTTTCTCTGGTTTAGCCTAATGCTTTGAGTTTTTGTAAGTTGGTGTTCTTCTCTATAAATTCAAGAAACTCAGGTTCGGTTAACGGCTTACTAAATAAGTATCCTTGGTAGTTGGGGCAGTTATGGTGCAAAAGATAATCGCGCTGCTGCTCGGTTTCGACACCTTCTGCAATAATTTTCATATTTAAGTTAGTACCAAGCTGAATAATTGAGTTAACTAAGGGAGCATCTGTTTTTTCTGGAGTAATTTCGATAACAAAGGACCGGTCAATTTTTAATTTATGCAGTGGCAAATGCTGCAAGTAATTAAGGGATGAATAACCGGTGCCAAAGTCGTCCATTGCAAAAGTGAATCCATGTTCACAAAGCTGGTGCATTTTTTGGCGCACCATATCTTTATTATCAACAAAAATGCTTTCCGTAATTTCAAGCTCAATATCGTCAGAAGACAGGTTATATTCTTTGATAATTCGCAAAATTAAATCGGTAAAATCTTTACTTAAAAATTGCGCTGGGCTGATATTAATTGCTAAGCGTTGAAAGCTGCTTGGCAAAATATTTTTTTGTTTCCAATGGCTTAAATATTCGCAGCTTTTTTGTAAAATCCAAGTTCCAAGAGGAATAATTAGCCCTGTTTCTTCTGCTGCGGCAATAAAAATATCAGGGCGAATTGGCGTGCCATTATTAGTCCAGCGGCATAAAACTTCTGCCCCAACCAACTGATCTTTATCGTTAATTTGTGGCTGAAATACTAAGGTAAAATTGCCTGCCTCAAGGGCTTTATGTAAGTCGTTAAATAAATTATGGCGAGCCTGCACGGCCTTTTGCATTTCGTAAGTATAAAACTTGTATAGGCCGCGCCCAGCCGATTTAGCATTATGCATGGCCGTGTCGGCTTGGCGTATCACGTCGCTAGAGCTGGCTTGATCCACGGGGTACAGCGCTACCCCAACGCTGCAAGATAAATGGAAGGTGTGTAAATCGATATTAAAGGTATCGCGCATGGTGGCCAGAATCTCTTCGGCTTTCTTTTGCGCATCCGCTAAGCAACTAACCTGATCTTTATAAAGTGGCGAAAGCGTAAGTAAAAATTCATCACCGCTTAAGCGTGATATGTTCTCAGATTCGTGGGTTAGCATTGCTAAGCGTTGGCTTATTTCCAGCAATAGCTTGTCGCCAATGGCATGACCAAGTGAATCGTTAATGGTTTTAAAATGGTCTAGGTCGATAAATAAGACAGCACCAAATTGATTGGAATTTTTTGCATCTTGCAACCAATTTTCTAAGTTATTAATTGCGTAACGACGGTTGGTTAAATTGGTGAGGTTGTCGTAGTCGGCTTGGTGGTCAATATACTCTATCGACTGCTGCAAAAATTGGCTTAGTTGATTAAATGATGTGGTTAATTGCTTAAATTCTTTCGAGCGAGTGTTAATGTCGATGGTTTCCCCAGGCTCGTTGCGCATCATTTCTTGAGCAAATGCAATGAGCTTGCGTAACGGAACTAGAACTTGGCGTTTTACAACCAAATTTAAAAATACCGTGAGCATGGTAAAGATGATAAATAAAATGCTAATTCGTTGTAGCGATTTTTGCATTAATTTGACTTCAAGATCTTTAAAGTCGTAATGAGCGTAAATCCATGCTGTTTTATTTTCGCGCAGCTTAGTGTTAGAGCGCGCTACTAATGGAATTAAAGCGTAAAACTGGCTTCCTGAATGAGTAAGCTGTGGTTTTTTATTGTTTGTATCCAGGCTTTTATCAATAAATTCTAGCGAGGATATTTTATCCATTTCTGCGCGGCGGGTAGAAAGAATAATTTTGTTTTCTTGAAATAGGGAAATATAAACAACGTGCTCGTTTAAGGCAGAAAAGCTTAGAGTTTTATCTGCCAATCGCCATTCGTTGTCTGAAATTTGCTGTTGTAAAATTAAGAGCAAAGAGTGTGTGTCTGCTTCAATCTGATTGCGTGCCGCTTCTTCTAGTTGGCTCTTGCTACCCTGTATAAGCCAGTAAGCTGACAGCAGCAAGGTTATAAGCAGTAACCCAGCAGACCAAGATAGAAAAATTGTGCGTAGTGAAAAATATTTTTTATTGTTCATTCTATTCGGGTAGCCATTGAGCAGACGTAAAACTTTCAAGGTTTGGTTCGATTTGTATTAACTCTTT
>JBASZG010000102.1:0-4179 GCA_049277875.1 Venatoribacter sp. | reverse complement strand
GATTAAAGAAGCGATACAGCTTGGTGTTCTTTTGCATTTCGAGCTGTTCTTCGGCACTGGCTTGGCCGTGGCCTGCGTCTATCTTCATGCGGCTCATCAGTTTGTACGACAGCCAAGGCGTAACAATAAAAGCAATAATCAGCGAAATTAACATGCCCGTAGAGGCGTTAATGGGAATAGGGCTCATGTACGGCCCCATTAAGCCCGACACAAAAGCCATAGGCATAAGCGCAGCAATGACGGTAAAGGTGGCCAAAATAGTAGGGCCGCCTACTTCGTCTACGGCTTCAGGAATAATATCCAGCAGCTTGCGGCTTGGGTCTAAGTGCAAATGACGGTGAATGTTTTCCACCACCACAATGGCGTCGTCTACCAAAATCCCAATCGAGAAAATAAGCGCGAACAGCGATACGCGGTTAAGCGTAAAGCCCCATGCCCAGCTCGCAAACAGGGTAATGGCTAGGGTGATAATAATAGCGCCCCCTACAATAACGCCTTCGCGCCAGCTCATGGTTAACAGCACCAGCACCACCACCGCAGCGGTAGCAAACAGCAGCTTGCCAATCAGTTGGTCGGATTTGGCTTTGGCGGTTTCGCCATAGTCGCGGGTTACTTCAACCTTAATATCGGCAGGAATTAAGCGGTTTTCTAGCTCGACTAGGCGCTGCTCGATCGCCTGAGTAATATCAATGGCGTTTTGGCCGGATTGCTTGGCAATGGCCATGGTTACAGCAGGTAGCGAACCTTCCATGCTAGGTGCGCGGGTGTATACGCTTTGCTCTGGGGTATCGGCGCCAAGCTCAATATTAGCCACGTCTTGCAAGTAAACTATGCCCGAAGCCGATTTGCCCACCACTAGGTTACCCACTTCGTTGGCGTCTTTTAAAAAACTGCCTGCTTGAATTTGAATAACACGATTGTTTTGAGTAATGGGCTGCAAATAGCCGCCCGCATTGGCGCTTAAAAGGGCGTTACGCACTTCGTCAAAGGATAAACCAAAGCCATTCATGCGGGCCGGGTCTAGGCGCACGTTGAGCACCGAATTTTGACCACCAATGGTGTAAATATCGCGCGTGCCTTCAATTCGCTTTAGCTCAACTTCAAGCGAATGAGCCAATTGGGTTAGGTCGGCGGCGCTGATATCTGGGCGTTTTGATGAAAGAGTGAGTGCCATAATAGGCACGTCATCAATGCCCATAGGTTTAATAACAGGCGGCATAATGCCCATGTTTTGTGGAAACCAATCGTTATGGCTGTAGATTTGGTTATACAGATTTAAAATCGCTTCTTCGCGTGGCACACCCACCACAAAAGCCACGGTTAAAACGGCTTGGCCGGGGGAGCTAATCGAGTAAATTTTATCCACGCCTTTAATTTCTGATAGCACCTGCTCGGCTGGCGTGGCCACTAGCTCTTCTACCTGCTTGGCACTGGCACCAGGGAAGGCCACAAACACGTTAGCAAAAGTAACGTCGATTTGTGGCTCTTCTTCTTTGGGCGTAACCATAATGGCGAAAAAGCCCAACAACAGCCCCACCAAAGCCAGCAAAGGCGTGATGGGTGAGTTTTGGAAGGTGCGAGCAATTTTGCCCGAAATACCTAAGTTCATGGTTGTCTCCTTACTTGTTTAAGGCGGCAAGTTGGTCAAGGGCGTTGGTAACAATACGCTCGCCTGCTTTTAGGCCAGCTAGTACTTCTACTTGGCCATTAAAGCTTTCCCCGGTACGCACTTGGCGTAGGCGCGGCTCACCTTGGTGCAGCACATACACGCTGGCCAATTCACTGCGGCGCAACACGGCTTCTTGCGGCACTAAAATGGCCTCACGCTCGCCAGTTTGTACTCGTACTTTGGCAAATTGGCCGGGGAAGGCGTTGGCATTATCTGCCAGTTCGGCGCGCAAACGCACGCTATGCAACGTATTGTCGGCGTAAGGAAATAGCGTGGTTTTTTCGGGGTTAAGCTCTTGCCCATTCACCCACACGCTTACTTTAGCTTGGTTGTATTGCTGGGCAACGCGTTGAGGCATATCGGCTACGGCACGCAAAGGCTGCATGGCCATGCCAGTCATCAAAGGTTGACCGGGGTTTACTAGCTCTCCGGCTTCAATATGGCGCGATTTAACTATGCCAGAATAGGGTGCTTTTACTTGGGTGTAGGCCAGTTGTTCTTGGGCTTGCTTAAGCCCAGCTTCGGCGGCTTTTACCGCAGCGGCGGCGCTGTTAGCACGAGCTACCGTGCTGTCGTATTCACCTTGTGATAAGGTTTTTTGTTCAAACAGCTTTTTATTGCGTGTTAGCAATACTTGCGCGTCTTCGTTTTGCGCTTTGGCTTGCTCTAGGTTGGCAATGGCTTGCTGCAACGCAGCCAGCTGCACGGTGTTATCTATTTCCAGCAGCACGCTACCGGCTTTTACCTCGTCGTTTACATCAAAGTAAATGGCTTTTACCGCACCACTGGTTTGAGCCGAAACCGTACTTTGATTTACGGCTTCTAGAGTGGCTTCTAAGTCGTAGTAGACAGGCAATTTGCTGGTGTTAAGAGTTATTTGTTCCAGCGCAAACACACCATTAGCCAGAGTGAGGGCGCTGCACGCAAGTGCAAGACGCGCTGGGCGAGATAAAAAAGTAAGATTCATAGCTGTGCCTCATAGTTATATAACTGCATTAGAATATACTTATATTTAAAATGCAAGTGAATGGACAGAATGAGGGCAGCATTTATTTGGCATAAAAAAAGGCGATCAAATGATCGCCTTTAACATAACCAATTAAAACAGCTATACGGTTTCTAATGGTTGTGACGCTTGGCCGTTGGTGGTACGACGACGCCATAGAGGACGAGTTTCGTGCACATCGCTTTGATAAGTCTGGGAGAAAGGCTTAAACGAGTGCAGCGCGCGTTCTACGTCTTGGTCGTCGCGCAGGGCGAGTGCATCAAAACCAATGCGGTTAAGCAAATACACTTGGTCTACCAGTACATCGCCAATGGCGCGTAGTTCGCCAGTGAAGAAGTGGCGTTCACGCAGTAGGCGTGCGCCGCTGTAGGCGCGACCGTCGGTAAACACTGGGAAGTTAAGTGCGATAAGGGCAAACAGTTGGCAGTCGTTTTCGATTAGGTCAACGGTTTCTATGCTATCAAGCCAAACACCTAGTTTGCCTGCTTGAGCAAGTGGCAGCAGGGTCTCGCGCTCGGCTTGCCAGCGGCCAAGGCTAACGATGCTGAAGTCTTTTACTTCAGCGTCGTTATCTATTACTTGCCAAGGGTCGTTGGTAATAAGTTCTTTATTCTTAACGAGCTTTGCCATAGATATGCTCCTTAAATGCGTCGTGGCCTAAACGGTAATAAGCGTCTACAAAAATCTCGCCTTCTAAACGGTTGGCGACGTAAAAATCTAGAATTTTGGCGATGATGTTGGGCACTTCAGCGCGGGGTAGAGAGGGGCCAAGAATGTTAGCAATTTTGGCGTCAAAGCCCTGCTTACCACCAATTGCAATTTGGTAGAACTCTTCGCCTTTTTTGTCTACCCCTAGCACGCCAATGTTGGCAACGTGGTGGTGGCCACAGGCGTTCATGCAGCCTGATACGTTAAAGTCGATTGGGCCTAAGTCGTGCAAATAATCCAGATCGTCAAAGCGGTCTTGAATGGCTTCGGCAATCGGAATGGACTTGGCGTTGGCTAGGGCGCAATAGTCGCCACCAGAGCAGCAAATAACGTCGGTAAGTAGATTAAGGTTGGCGGTTGCTAAACCCATTGGGGTGAGTTTTTGCCAAAGTTCAAACAGTCGGCGTTGTTCGACGTCACCAAGCACCATGTTTTGTTGGTGGGTGGTGCGTATTTCGCTAAAGCTGTATTCATCGGCCAGTGCAGCAATGTCATCCATTTGTTCTGAACTTACGTCGCCTGGTGTGCTACCAGTGCGTTTAAGTGGAATGGTAACGGCGGCATAACCGGGTTTTTTGTGTTCAACTACGTTGGTGTCTAGCCAACGAGCAAACTCACGGTTTTCAAGGCGTGGATTTTGCAGCTCAGCTGGGCCGTCTTCAAGCTCTAGGTAGGCAGGTTCGGTAAAGTTGTTTTGTACGCGTTCAATTTCTTCGCGGGTAAGCTTGTCTTCGCTTTCGCGGGTGCGAACCCACTCAGCTTCTACTAACTCTTTCATGCGCGCAATGCCAATGGC
>JBASZG010000101.1:0-4033 GCA_049277875.1 Venatoribacter sp. | reverse complement strand
CTAACTGTCGTTCGACCTCATACCACTGAGCATGTAGATGTAACTCTAAGTCTTTGTCCGACTTTTCTGGGTCAACAATGAGCTGTTCTTCTGCAACATAGTGAGCAATAGGCCGGTATCGGGGTGCATGGCTATTAATAAAATCATCTACGCGTTTACGACCGGCTGAGACATTTTCTGTTAGGACATCTTGTAAATACTCTTTAGTACGCTCTAACACCGCGTCGCGAATATCTTTAAAGCTTACTTCATTGAGCATGTCCTCTACGTTTTCGGCAATATCAAAAGAGGTTCGCTCGCTACGTACACGCTCATCTAGGTAGCCTGAAGACACGTAACAGGTATAGGTAAACTCCCCTGATGTGTCAGATATTTTGCCGTATAAGCCGGGAATTTTTCCTTGAATGGATTCCTCTTTAACCAAACGATTAGCTGCACACAAAGCTAACTGATGCTTTTTATTTACAGACGCTCGAAACTTAATGTGAGTAAGATCGAATGAAAAGTCACCTATAGTAATAGTTTCTGAAAAAGCACTCGCATGCATATGTTCTTCGAGCAAGGAATCCAGTTCGAAAATCTCACCAGCATCTTCGACTTGTATATTGGGAGCACTGCCTTGACGAACAAAGTACCAGAGCACATGTTCAAGTAGCTGATTAGCTACTGTTAGTCCCTTGGTTGGTACCTGCTTTCGATAACTTTCATCAAATCCCACCAGTTTGATCTGAGTACCTGGCTGTTGTTCGGTAGCTACCTGAAGACTTTCACAGTGGACGCCTGATTTATCGTTAAAGCGAAATACACGCTTTTTTAGCTGGCCATCCCCATCCCAAAAATGGCTTTCCACTTCGACTAAGTCAAACACCTTCAACCACATCAAGCGACCGACACCTCGGCAGCCTTTGTCAATTTTGTGGTCGGAATCCAGTGTTTCAAATGACTTAAAGTTGGTTTCATCAAAACCACAACCATTATCAGTTATGGTGAAACCCAAAATAGGTGGTAGCGATTTGGCATCGAAATCTAGACTCTCCTGAGTAGCACGGTTGATCCGAAGAATAACCTTACCGTTATCGCTATTACCTTTTTCTTCAATCGAATGAATAGAGTTTACCACCGCCTCAAAAACAGGCATCAGGCCGTGACTCTTAGGTAAAGAAGTGTTGCGTAAGCGACCTTTGAGATTGGTTTGTAAACTCATACTCCCTCCTTAGAGCTCACCTTTAAAGGCGGAATCAAGAATTGATGCTTTCAGGCTTTGAAGGCTGATAATTTTACTGTTCAATCCATCTAACAACTTCTGGTTGAGCTGGTATTTCTCATCTAAAGCGTCGACAATTACTTTTTGTTGATCTGCATTAGGAAGTGGAAGCATAAACTTACCTAGACTTTTAGCTGACAGGTTTGGTTGCGCCGCGCCGTTGTTATAGTAAGAGATAAATTTCTGACAGAGACTACTTTTCAAATATTTATAAATATATTCCGCCGACACTCGATCTTTTGGTCTAATAATCACCAAGGAAGAAGCGATCACGCCTTCTTTAATGTCTTTCGAAATGGCAACTTTGCCCAATGAGCCTCTTAGGCAGAACAAAATGTCACCAATTTTTATTCGGCCACTTCTTAACAAGTCATAACGCTCAGGAGTGATGTAATTGAGCTTTTTATGATCTATATATCTTTCCCCTAGATTACCGGCGCTAACTACAGGAATACCTTCAGCTACGAATGCTGATTTAGATGGATAGTTTTTACCCCGGTCTCCGTTCTCAAAAGTGCAAATATCGGACAGTGAAACCCAGCCGTCTTTATCTGTTAAAGACTCGATATCAGCATCTGATGGGAAAACCTCATTCAGCTCACTCGCATACAACGCATCAGCCAGTGTGACGCTTTCCTGCAAATATTCGATGGCGGTGTCGATGCGGGTGAGCAGTGCATCGAGTTTTTCGACGATTCGTTTTTGTTCTGAGATTGGCGCAACAGGTAGAATAAGCCCCCTCATATGAGATAGATTGACTCTGGGTCTTGTTGCTCCTTTAGTTTGGCTTTCTAACTGTCTAACACAAGCTGAAGAGTTAATCGCATAACAAATGTATCTCTTATCAAATGCATCTTCGTTAATTCGAGCTCTTACAATATCGGCAACTATTCTGCCATCTTCGAAGTCATCTGGAACGATACACGCTTTACCTAAAGGTGCACCAAGCTTTGTAATCACTATGTCACCAACCTTATAGCTATGACGAGATAATTGTTCAGCTTTTTCTTTGGTGATGAATTGAATGTTTTTGTTAATAAAACTCAGTCTATCAACATTTTGAAGACGTAATATTGGCACGCCTTCATTTACATACTCCGATGCCTTTAAATTTGAACCAAATGGACCGTCGACAATATCTGCCTTTGCATTCAAGGTCGTTTCACTAAGCGTTAGCCACTTCCAGCCATCCGGCAATGAATATAAAACCTGTTCCATGCTTATTTCTCCGCCAACAGGTCTTCAATTTCATCCAACAGGCCAGATACCAGTTTTTCCTTGGTGCGGATCTGTTTGAGAATATCGCTGGGCGCTAAGTGCTCTGCATCTTTTTGTTTGGCAGGGTTTTTAGCAGATAAGTCATAATCTTCAGCCAATTTGCTGGCGGATACCGTCCAGGAACGATCCGTAGTTTCGCGGCTGTTATACAGCTCAACAAATTCTTTAAGGTGCTCGTCGGTGATTGGTTTGTTTTTGGTGAGCTTTTGCTCAGGCTCGCATTCGTAGTACCACACGTCGCTGGTACCGCCGCTACGCTCAAAAAATAGCACGTTGGTTTTAACGCCGGAATATGGCAAAAATACCCCAGCAGGCAGGCTTAAAATGGTGTGAAGGTTAAAGCTTTCCAGAAGTTCTTGTTTGACTTGTTTAAACGCGCTGTTGGTTTGGAACAGCACGCCTTCTGGTACTACGACGGCTGCTTTGCCGCCACTTTTCAGGGTTTTCATAAAGTGCTGTAAAAACAGCAATTCGGTGGCATTCGCTTTAATGGGAAAATTCTGTTGAATCTGGTCTTTCTCTTTACCGCCAAATGGTGGGTTAGCCAGAATAATGTCGTAACGGTCTTTTTCCTGAATATCACGGATATTCTGGGTCAGCGTATTACCCCGAAACAAGTTAGGTGACTCGATGCCATGCAAAATCATGTTCATCATGCCCATTACGTAAGCCAGCGAAGCTTTTTCAAAACCAAAGAAGGTATCGCGCTGGATAAAGTCCCATTGCTCAGTAGAAAGCGCACTCTTTTTGGCTTTTAAGTGGTCAAAGGCTTCGACTAGGAATCCGCATGAGCCAGCCGCTGCATCGTAAATGGTTTGCCCGGCTTGTGGGTCAATGGCCTTAATCATGGCGCGTACTACTGGGCGCGGGGTGTAAAATTCACCCGCATAGCCACCGGCATCACCCATGTTTTGCAATAAGCCTTCATAGACTAACGACAGCTCAAACATTTCATCACTGGATTGGAAATTCAGCGTATCGATAATATCCAGCACTTCACGCAAAGTATGACCAGACGCCACCTTGTTGTCTAAATACTGGAAGATGGCACCAATTTTATAGGCGAAGGATTTTGGGTCTGAACCGGTAACGGCGGCATTGGCAAAGCTCTTTAAGTACGGAAACAACTCGTTATTAACATAATCGGTTAAGTCATCGCCCGTGCGGACTTTGTTGATGTCTAGCTTGCCATCGGCATTTTTCGGACAGGCCCAATTTGACCAGCGGTGTTCGTCATCCAAAACCGGTTGATAGGCTTTACCAGACAGTACTGCCTCATCTTCTTTTTCAGACTCATAATCATCCAAAAACTTTAAGAACAACACCCAAGAGGTTTGCTCGGTATAGTGCATAGCACCACTAATGCCATCGTCGCGGCGCAGTATGTCGGTAATTCGGTCAATCTTTTGTTGTAATGACATGGCTTATAGTTTTCCGATAATAAAATTGTACATATTGGTGATGTCTTCGCTGATTTCTGCGGGCGGAATC
>JBASZG010000100.1:0-5345 GCA_049277875.1 Venatoribacter sp. | reverse complement strand
AAAGTCGCCGCCACCATCCGCAGCAGCGATATGCCTACCGCTAATTTTGGTGTGCCCTTGGCAGGCAGTGTGATTCCTTACATCGACTCTCAGCTTGAAAGCGGCCAAAGCCGTGAAGAGTGGAAAGCTCAGGCCGAAGCCAATAAAATTTTAGGCCGCACTGGCAATCCTATTCCGGTGGATGGCATTTGCGTGCGCGTTGGCGCCATGCGCTGCCATAGCCAAGCTTTAACCATTAAGCTTAAAAAAGACCTGCCACTGGCTGAAATTCACGAAATTATTGCCAAGCACAATGATTGGGTGGAAGTCATTGCCGATGAAAAACCTGCCACCGTGCAAAAACTGACACCTACCTATGTGACCGGCACCTTAAAAGTACCTGTTGGCCGTATTCGCAAGCTCTCTATGGGGCCTGAATACATTTCAGCCTTCACGGTTGGCGATCAGCTTTTATGGGGCGCGGCTGAACCGCTACGTCGCATGCTGCGAATTTTGCTAAATCAGTAATGCTAACAAAGGCCGGTTTGATATCGGCCTTTTACTTGATTTTGCTGAGTAAATGGAAAAAATAAGCCAAAACATAAAAATTATTTCAGCTTTGCCTCGTGGTGATATATAAATCAGCTAAAAGTATTAGGGTTGGCGGGGAACTTTGGCTTAAGTCATTGCGTTCTCTGGATTTATATTTGATACTTGCACGCAATTTGAATGGAATCAGGCCTATCGAAGGTGTGCACCACTCGAAACCTGAATGTAATAATTTAATTAGACTGTAGTAACAAACTATAACAACAAGGAAGCATTAATGAAGCGCCTACTTGCAAACGCTATCATGCTCGCCAGCGGCATCACACTATCTTCTCAATTGATGGCCCTTGGCCTAGGTGAGATCTCTTTAAAGTCAACATTAAATCAGCCATTAAAAGCTGAGATTGAATTGTTGGATTACAAAGGCTTATCCGATTGGGAAATTAAAGCAGCTTTAGCTAAGCAAGAAGAGTTTGATCAAGCTGGTGTGGAGCGCCTTTATTTTCTACAGCAAATCAACTTTAAAGTTGAAAAAGGTAAAATCCTTTTATCAACTACATTACCCGTTAATGAACCATTTCTTAGCTTAATCGTAGATTTAGACTGGCCAACCGGCCGTGCGCTGCGTGAATACACAGTTTTGATTGACCCTCCTGTCTTTGAAGAGCAGAACTACCAAACTCTTATTACCGCACCAAGCTCCAGAGAAGAAGGCACAGTAACCAAGGCAGCTCCTCAGCCAGCTAAGCCAACAGTCAAATCAGAACATGCTCAGGCAGACACCTACAAAGTTCAGCCAAACGATTCATTGTGGTCTATTGCTCGCAAAGTACGCCCAGCAGACGATATCACTATCAATCAGATGATGATCGCCTTACAGGAAGAAAACCCTCAGGCGTTTATTGGTGGCAACATTAACCGTTTAAAAAGCCATGCCATTTTGCGCGTGCCCGATGCCGATGAAGTGCGTGGCGTTTCAGACAAGGCCGCTATTGCTGAAGTCTTACGCCAAAACCAATCTGCTCATGCAAGCCAAGCCAGCCCAGGGCAAATTGATGCAACAGGTAAGCAAGGTGCGGGCGCACCAAAACGTGTTGCAACAACAGGCGGTGAAGTTCGCTTAATTACAGGCAATACCCAAGATAACAGCACAGGCAGTGTTGGTGGTGAAATTAACCAGCAAGCCACAGCGGGCAATCGTGAAGCGCTGGAAAACGAATTGGCGCTTGCTTTAGAAAATGCAGACCGCTCTAAACGCGAAAATGAAGAGTTGCAAAACCGCGTTGATTCTCTGCAAGAACAAATAGCCACGCTACAACGTTTAATTTCTCTAAAAGACGACGCCTTAGCCAATATGCAAGTAAGTGGTGGTGATTTAGAGCAAATTAACACAACCGATGAAATTCAAGACTTCCATCCTGATGCTGCAACTCTTGATGCCGCAGGAGACGATGCTAACTTAGTTGCTCATCATGAACACGACGCTAATGCCGTAAGCGAAGACAGTGTAAACAACGAAGAAGAATTTAAAGAAACACCCCATGAAGAAGTGCTCAGCGAAAGTCCTTTTGTAGCTGAACAAGAAGAATCTTTTATGGATGGTCTGCTTGAAAATCCTATTGTACCTGTTGCAGCTCTAGGCATTTTATTGATTGCAGGTCTACTGGCTGTGCGTGCCTTAAAAGCCCGCAAAGAAGATAGCTACGAAGACTTTGATCTTTCAGCCGAAGAAAACGAAGCAGAAGAAGGCATCATTAGCGCTGCCACCTTAGTCCAAACTGCAGAAAACGAATCTGAAGAGAACGAAAGCGGCGACACTTCTGTTGCCGCCTCTGTAGCAGACGATGAATTTGATTTTGATGATATTGAACTGGAGGATTCAAACTCAATTTCTGGCCTGCGTAACGGTGGTGCAGAGAGCCACGAAAATAATTTCGCAGGTGTTGCTCAAACTGAAGACGTAATCAGTGAAACTGAAATCTACTTGGCTTATGGCAAGTACGACCAAGCCATTGATTTACTTGAAAGCGCCATCCAAAGCGAACCAGATCGTATGGACTTGCGCTTGCGCTTACTAGAAGTTTTAGCCGACAAAGACGATGCTGCGGCATTCTCTCGCGCTGAAGCAAACTTAGCGGCTTTGGGAAATACCGATGCCTTGGCTCGCGCTCAGGAAATTCGCCAATCCTTGTCTGCGCCGCTTGAACCTCAAGCTTTTGAACAAGAAAGCGCGACCACACTAAGCGATGACGAAGCATTAGAAGCCGAGATTGCCGATTTAAACCTCGATTCAGTTTTAGAATTTGATACTGCTGAACAGCCAAAACAGGAAGAAACCCAAGAGTTAGCCAACGTTGAAATAGAGCTGCCTTCATTTGAAGACAACTTAGGTGAAGCAGAACAAACTGCATTGCCTGTGGTGGAAGCTGAAGAGAACGCTGATGCTAATAACCTTGAACTTGACCCTGACTTTGCTGAATTAGACGACCTTGATATGAATGTCGCTGCGGCGGAAGCAGAAGACGATGAGCTGGACTTCCTCTCTAGCACCGATGAAACCTCTACCAAGCTCGACTTAGCCCGCGCTTACATCGACATGGACGATACAGACGGTGCTCGCGAACTCCTAGAAGAAGTATTGCAAGAAGGCAATGAAGACCAGAAAAGCCAAGCCAAGGAGCTAATCGAAAGCCTTGCTTAGCACCATCTACCGTTATGCAGCCGTAGTAGAGTACAACGGTGCCTACTTTCACGGCTGGCAGCACCAAGCACACCAACCTGAGTTACTCAGTGTTCAAGCCGCCCTTGAGGCGGCTCTTTCAATCATAGCCAACCATCCGATTCGGGTTCATACGGCAGGCCGCACCGATGCAGGTGTTCACGCGACCTGTCAAGTGATTCACTTTGATAGCCCTGTGCAGCGCAGTGAGTATAGTTGGATGATGGGGGCAAATGTGAACCTGCCTAAGGGCGTTGCCTTGCAATGGGTAGGGCAGGTAGACCAAGACTTCCATGCCCGCTTTAAGGCTCAGGCCAGACGGTATCGTTATATCATCAACAACTCCCCTGCCAAACAAGCGCTGTTACATGACCAAATGACTTGGTGGCGATACCCATTGAAGGAACAATTGATGCATCAGGCCGCTCAGTTTTTACTGGGGGAGCATGACTTTACCTCTTTTCGTGCTAAAGATTGCCAAGCCAAGTCGCCGATAAAAACCATTCATAGCATCTCCGTTCAGCGCCTAGGGCGCCTTGTGGTGTTAGACATAGAAGGAAGCGGCTTTTTGTACCATATGGTGCGTAACATAGTGGGTACGTTATTGCCTATTGGTGAAGGGCACAAACCCGTGTCTTGGCTGCAGGAGGTGCTGGATTGTAAAGACCGTAGTCGGGCTGGTATTACGGCTCCTGCGGCTGGTCTGTATTTCGTCGGCGTTGCTTACCCAGAACCTTACACCCACATCCCCAGCCAACCCAAGGCCGCCGTGGTGGTTGTTTAGCAGTTCGGGGTTGAGTGTTGAGGGTTGGGAGTTGGGAATTGGGAATGAGCAGTTCTATGCGCTCGACCCTCGACTCTCGGCCCCTTTAAATAAGGCACAAAAATGAACAAGAGAACTCGAGTTAAAATCTGCGGTATCACCCGCCTTGAAGACGCTAGTGCAGCCATCAAAGCAGGTGCCGACGCACTTGGTTTGGTGTTTTATCCATTAAGCCCACGCGCGGTGTCTATCGAACAAGCCCAACCCATTGCCGCCAGTGTACCAGCCTTCGTGAGTGTTACGGCACTTTTTGTAAACCCCAGCGTAGAGGAAGTGCAAAAGGTACTCGATAGCGTTAGAATCGACCTCATTCAATTTCACGGTGATGAAGACGAGTCATTCTGTGCGCAATTCCATAAGCCCTATATCAAAGCCATTCGCGTCCGGCAAACGCAGGACGTGGTGGAGGCTTGCCTGCGCTTCCCAAGCGCCTTGGCGTTACTTCTAGATAGTTTCAAAGCGGGCGTACCCGGTGGAACAGGCGAAACTTTTAACTGGTCGCTTATTCCTAAAACAACCAAGCCAATTATCCTTGCTGGTGGTTTAAACCCAAACAACATAGCTCAAGCCATAGCCGCAGTGCAGCCCTTTGCGGTAGACGTAAGCGGTGGCGTAGAAGCAAGCAAAGGCATTAAAAGCACCAGCAAAATTAACGATTTTATGAATGAGGTTTATCGTGCCTAACTCTTCTTTTCCTCTCGATTTGCCCGATCAAAATGGGCACTTTGGTATTCATGGTGGCCGTTTCGTGTCTGAAACCCTGTCGGCTGCCCTAGACGAACTGACTCAAACCTATTTAAAACTGCGTAACGATCCCGATTTTTTAGCTGCCTTTGACAGCGATCTGGCACATTACGTTGGCCGTCCATCGCCTTTGTACTTTGCCGAGCGTTTAACCGCACACTGCGGCGGCGCGCAAATATGGTTAAAACGTGAAGACTTAAACCACACTGGCGCCCACAAGGTAAACAACACCATTGGCCAAGCCTTGCTGGCTAAGTTTATGGGCAAGAAAAAAGTCATTGCCGAAACCGGTGCAGGCCAACATGGCGTTGCTACCGCCACCGTAGCCGCTCGCTTTGGCCTTGAGTGCCAAGTGTTTATGGGCGCAGTAGACGTAGAGCGTCAAAAGCTCAACGTCTTTCGTATGAAGTTACTGGGGGCCAAAGTGCATGCAGTGACCTCAGGCACACAAACTCTAAAAGACGCCATGAATGAAGCCATGCGCCACTGGGTAACTAACGTAGACGATACCTACTACGTTATTGGCACCGC
>JBASZG010000099.1:0-1849 GCA_049277875.1 Venatoribacter sp. | reverse complement strand
CATGATGGAACAAGCGGTTAGTATGCCGGCGGAAAGCTGGGCAAAACTCAACTACGCTTGGGTTGGTTTTTTTGTTATGAGTGGCTTAGCCAATTTGTATGTCGCTTATAATTTTTCAGAAGATGCTTGGGTTAACTTTAAACTCTTTGGTTTATTAGGGCTGACAATCGTATTTATCATTGCCCAGTCGTTTTATTTGTATCGTTTTATAGAGCATAAGGAACAATAACTATGTGGTATGCCATCATCAGTCAAGACGTTGAAAATAGTCTAGCCAAACGCCAAAGCGTGCGTGCTGCGCATTTAGAGCGTTTAATTGCACTGAAAAACCAAGGTCGTTTGCTTATTGCCGGCCCCCACCCTGCCATAGATTCTGAGCAACCAGGCGATGCCGGCTTTACAGGCAGTTTGGTGGTTGCCGAGTTTAGCTCTTTAGAAGAAGCCCAAACTTGGGCCGATGCCGATCCATACATTGGTGCCGGTGTATACGAAAAAGTAATTGTTAAGCCATTTTTAAAAGTATTGCCATAAATAATAAGAAAAGAGGATTTTATTGTGAAAAAGCTGATTATTGGTTTGTCGTTATTAAGCCTTAGTGTAGTTGCCAGTGCAGCCGTTGAAAAACGTTATGTAACCGACACCTTGTGGTTGCAACTGCGATCTGGCCCCAGCATGGAATATCGCATTCTGAAACAGCTAGTCAGTGGGGAAAACCTTATTTTCATTAGCGACGACCCAGCCACTGGCTACACCAAGGTAAAAACCGATAAAGGCGTTGAAGGCTTTGTATTAACCCGCTTTTTAGAAACAGAACCTGTAGCCAAAGAAAAATTAGTATTGGCAGAGCGTAAGCTGGAAAAACTGGAAGCAGAGCTGGCTGAAACCATTCAGCAACGCAATGAATTAAAAGCAGAGTCAGCCAAACTAAAAACTGAGCGTTCAGGCCTAAGCCGCAATAATACCGACCTAGAAAAAGAGTTGACTCACTTAAAAGAAATTTCGGCTTCTGCGGTTGAATTAGACGAAAAAAATCGCCAGCTTTTAGAGCAAAATCGTGAGCTGGAAATTCAAGTAAAAACACTAAGCACGGAAAATACTCAACTGCATGATGGCCGTCAACAAACCTACATTCTGTACGGCGGCGGTTTGGTTTTTGCTGGTATTATTGCTGGCCTAATTTTACCTTCTTTGCGTGGTAAACGCGGCGGAAGCAACTGGGCTTAAGAGACAAATTTAATATGCTAAAAAAACTATTCGCACTGGGTCTATTTGCCTTTTCAATGAGCAGTTCTGCTGCGGTTGTTTATTCTGCGCAAAATCCAGCCCATAAAGCTATTGATACCAATGGTATTGTTAAGGTGGTAATGCATACCAGCGAAGGCAATATCGACCTTGATTTAAACTATAACAAAGCGCCAATCAGTGTTTTAAATTTCTTAAAATACGCAGAAAGCGGCCATTACAATGGCACTATTTTTCACCGCGTGATTAAAGATTTTATGATTCAAGGTGGCGGTTTTGACACCAACATGACACAAAAACCAACTCAAGCACCAATTAAAAACGAAGCTCAAAATGGCTTGCGCAACGTGCGTGGCAGCATCGCTATGGCTCGCACACCAATGATTGACAGCGCCACCAGCCAATTTTTTATCAATACCAAAGACAACCGTTTTTTAGATAATGGCGTGCGTGATTTTGGCTATGCTGTTTTCGGCTTTGTAGCCAAAGGCATGGACGTGGTTGATAAAATTGAAAACACGCCAATGGGAATGCGCGATGTGCCTATTAAGCCAATTGTAATTCAATCAATTAAGGTGATTGTGCCGCCACCGCCACCTCCTCCTCC
>JBASZG010000098.1:0-2465 GCA_049277875.1 Venatoribacter sp. | reverse complement strand
ATAAAGGGCAACATCAGTAAATTCAATACTTGCCAGCCAAGGTTTAGCTCTAATGCTCCAGCAAACAAGCTGCCTAGCGCTGAAAAACCAAACACCAGCATATCGTTTACGCCCTGAACTTGGGCTTTTTCTTGTGGCGCATACACCTTGGTTAGTAAGGCTGTGGCACCAATAAAGGTAAAGTTCCAGCCCACCCCCAAAAGCATTAACGCCAGCAAAAACAGCCAAAAATCAAAGCCGAATTGCGCCAGCAGGTTGCACGCCACCAGCAAACTGCCACCGACAAGAATGATGGTGCGCGAACCAAAACGATTAATTAAGCTGCCGGTGAAAAATGAAGGCAAAAACATTCCCAGCACATGCCACTGAATCACCTTGGCAATAGCGGCAAATTCAAACCCCTGAGCTTTCATCGCCAAGGGGGTAGCCGTCATCACCAACACCATCACACCATAACCAATGCTACCTGCGGCAATAGCGCTAATTAAAGATGGGCGCTTTAACAAGGTTAGATAAGGCGTTTTGTTAGACTTTGCAGCCTGAGCCTGCACTTTAGGCAAGGGCAAAGATAAAATTAACAGCATGGTGAAAATATACAGCCCAGCCAGCACCGTAAATGGCCCTAAAAACATACTCTCTGGGAACATATCTTTCGCCCATACCGCTAAGTTTGGTCCTAAAAACGCAGCTAAAATGCCCCCAGCCATAACAATGGAAATAGCCTTGGCATGCTGATGAGAAGCACAAACCTCAACAGCGGCAAAACGGTATTGCTGCCCTACCCCAATAGCTATTCCCAGTAAGGTAGTGCTTAGGCAAAACCACATAAAACTGTGTTCTTGCAAGGCCCAGAGCGCCAGAAAGGCACCCACCACCCCAATAATATTGCCCACTAGAAAACCCAACTTGCGCCCAAGTGCTTCCATAAATAAAGCCGCTGGCAAAGTGGCACTCATCAAGCCTAAAAATTGCAAGGTCACAGGCAACGTGACCATTGCCATAGAAGGCGCTAATTCTTGCCCAATCAAGGCAGTAACAGTGACCAGCAGAATGTTGCCAGTGGTCAACAAAGCTTGGCCTAGTGCCAAACCCCAAACCGTAAGAGGAAACATAAACACGCCCAAGATAAATTAAGGGCACATTCTACAATATATAACTACATAAGAATGTGACTGCTTTGATATTTTCGCCAAAAGATTTAGACGCACAACAGGCGAGGTCGAGAAAAGAAAAAGGCCAACCTTAATGGTTGGCCTTTCTGAATTTGGTCGGGATGAGAGGATTTGAACCTCCGGCCCCTTGCACCCCATGCAAGTGCGCTACCAAGCTGCGCCACATCCCGATTTGGTTCTCAGTGAGAACGCCGCGCATTATACGCAAGCGCATAAAAAATTAAAGCCATTTTATTGCAGAACATGACCTTCGAGCATTTCTACAACTTCTTTTAGCTCAGCCAGCATTTCTTTAATCAAGGCTTGGTCCATTGCGACCGCGCTAACTTCTGTTTCTTCGCTTAAACGCAAACGTGCACCGCCAATGGTGTAGCCTTCTTGATAGAGCAAAAAGCGAATTTCACGCACTAAAATAACGTCTTGGCGCAAGTAATAGCGACGGTTGCCAGCGCGTTTTACAGGCTTAAGCTGGGCAAATTCTTGTTCCCAGTAGCGCAGCACATGAGGTTTTACGTCACACAGCTCACTGACTTCACCAATAGTGAAATAGCGCTTTGCGGGGATAGGAGGCAGTTCGTTATTGTGGCTCGGTTCCAGCATAAATTTCGACTCGTTCCTTCAATTTTTGGCCTGGTTTAAAGGTAACTACACGGCGTGCTGAAATTGGAATTTCTTCACCGGTTTTAGGGTTACGGCCTGGGCGTTGTTTTTTGTCTCGTAAATCAAAGTTACCGAAACCAGATAGTTTGACCTGCTCATTGCGACCAAGGCTTTCACGAATTTCGTCAAAAAACGTATCGACCAAGTCTTTCGCTTCGCGCTTGTTTAGACCTAAATCTTCAAATAGTTTTTCGGCCAATTCAGCCTTGGTTAAAGAACCCATGCTAACTCCTCAGCGTGGCTCCTATGCTTGTTTGCAAATGAGCCAATACAGATGATACCCAATTGGTTATTTCTTCATCGGTTAATGTGCGCGAAGGATGTTGGAAGGTCAAGCCCAAAGCAAGACTTTTCTTATCTAAATCAATGCCTTTACCTGTATATACGTCAAATAAGTTGAGCTTTGTCAGATATTCACCCGCTTGACTGCGGATCGCGGATAAGACGGTATCAATGGCAATATTTTTATCTAAAACCAAGGCTAGGTCGCGGCGCATTTCTGGGAATTTAGACAATTCAACAAATTTAGGCACCACACGCTCTTGCACACCGCTCAAATCTAATTGCACTAAAAACACCTCTTGTTTAGGTGCTGTTCGGATTCTATCGTGTTTCCCTATTAACCTTTTGAAT
>JBASZG010000097.1:0-3323 GCA_049277875.1 Venatoribacter sp. | reverse complement strand
GCACCTACATAATCCAGCTTGTCTAAATGCCCATAAAAACGCTCGGTCATGGCGGCAAAAGCTGGGGTGAGTTGGTACTCGCTTAAAAATTGATTGGCAACATCAAATAGGCTGTTGTCGTTGCTTTGAGCGAACGACCAAGAAATAGTGCGTGGCTCATCCAACTGAAAAGCAATGCTTAACGACGGATAGTAGGCTTGCAGAATTTGAAACTCGTTTGAATCGACCAAGGTGAAATCAAGGCTGTCATTTGCCACCATCTGTAGCAAATCGGACGTGTCAGTATCAGAACCTTCACCCCAGCTTAACTCTGGCACTAACTCTTGCTGCCAAATACGCAGTTGTTCGGCATGGCTGGAGTCACTGTTTACCATGATTCGTTTACCAACCAAATCTTGTACCGTTTCGGCTTTAGCGCCGCCTCGGCGGTAAATCACCAGCTCTGAAACTTGATTATAAGGAAGAGCGAAGCGCATCGTGCGCTCGCGGCCTTCGGTTTGGGTTAAGCCTGCTGCTGCAAAATCGGCTTGCCCACTTTCTAGGGTGCTAGAAATCTCTTTTAGACTGTCCGCGACTATAACCTTCAACGGCAAATTTAGATGCTTGGCAAAGGCGCTGGCCAGTTCATATTCAAAGCCGGTAGGGCCGGTACGATCTTCAAAATAGCTGGTTGGGTTGTTACGAGTAACTATGGTTAGGCTGCCTTTTTCGAGCAGTTGTTGTAAGGCAGGAGGCGCGTCTTGAGGAGGTGAATAGTGAGCGCCAGCAAAATAAGACGCAAGTAGAACCGAGACTAACAATGTAGATAAGAGTGCTCTAATTGTGACAGTCATCAGGCTACCTCGCCTAAAATGCACCAAAATGGTGCGTTTTGAGTAATTGATACTTATTGTATTGGTGGGTTGTATAAAAAACAATCTACAAAAAGGAGGGTTTTTGTTGCTGTTGTGTTTTAAAGTTCTTAGCTTCGAGCGCTAGTCCATTGAAAAATAAGATTTAATTGGTTTATGTAAAGGCAAGTTAAAGCTTGCTTTAAGTAAGGAAACAGATTGTTCCTGCCGTCTGCCAGACAAGTTCGGTTTGTCTAGAATGAACGGGCGCATTACGGTAAGATATGCGCCATTTTTTGCTGACCCTCGCTCTGGAGTTTCCTCATGCTTGAGCTGCGTGGCGCACCTGCGCTTTCTGCTTTCCGCCAATCCAAAATCCTTGCTAAGTTGCAACAAGCCGTACCTAGCGTTACTGCGGTGTACGCCGAGTTTGTGCACTTTGCCGATACCAGTGCCGCGTTAAGCGATAAAGAGCAAGAAGTGCTTGCGCGCTTATTGCAATACGGCCCCAAAGTGGCCGTACAAGAAGGCAAGGGCGAAGTATTTGTAGTCGTGCCTCGTTTAGGCACTATTTCCCCTTGGTCGTCTAAAGCCACCAACATTGCCAATAACTGCGGCCTTACCAGCATTAAACGCTTAGAGCGTGGGGTGCAGTATTTTGTTGAAGGCATTAACGCCAGCGAGCGCGAGCAAGTAGCGGCGTTATTACACGATCGCATGGTCGAAGCCGTGCTTGGCTCCACCGCCGAGGCCGAAGCTTTGTTTGTAAAAGCCGAGCCTGCTCCTTTAACCACAGTGGATATTCTGGCTGGTGGTAAAGAAGCCTTAGTTACCGCCAACAGCGAGCTTGGTTTGGCTTTGGCCGACGATGAAATCGACTACCTTTACGAAAACTACCAAGTGCTAGGGCGCAACCCCACCGACGTTGAGCTAATGATGTTCGCTCAGGCTAACTCTGAGCACTGCCGTCATAAAATCTTTAACGCCAGTTGGGATATCGACGGGCAGGCGCAAGATAAATCGCTGTTTAAAATGATTAAAAACACCTACGAGTGTTACAGCCAAGACGTGCTTTCTGCCTATAAAGACAATGCCTCGGTTATTACTGGTCACAGTGCAGGGCGTTTCTTCCCTGTGCCTGGCACCAACCAATACGCCTATCACCAAGAGCCTATGCATATCTTGATGAAGGTAGAAACTCACAACCATCCCACTGCCATTGCCCCTCATGCGGGTGCAGCAACAGGCGCGGGCGGTGAAATCCGTGACGAAGGCGCAACTGGTCGTGGTTCTAAACCTAAAGCAGGTTTAACCGGCTTTACCGTATCCGACCTTAAAATCCCTGGCTTTGAACAACCTTGGGAAAGCCATTATGGCAAGCCAGAGCGCATTGTTTCGGCCTTGGATATTATGATTGACGGCCCCTTGGGTGGCGCAGCTTTTAATAACGAGTTTGGCCGTCCTAACCTAACCGGTTATTTCCGTACCTTTGAACTTGAGCACAATGGCCAAGTACGCGGTTACCACAAGCCCATTATGATTGCAGGCGGTTACGGCAACATTCGTGACGAACACGTGCAAAAAGGCGAGATTCCAGTAGGCGCGCGTTTAATCGTACTAGGCGGTCCTGCCATGCAAATTGGCTTAGGTGGCGGCGCGGCTTCTTCGATGGCCTCAGGTCAATCTAACGCCGATTTAGACTTTGCTTCTGTGCAACGCGATAACGCCGAAATGGAACGTCGCGCTCAAGAAGTTATCGACCGCTGTTGGCAGCGTGGCGATGACAACCCCATTGCCTTTATCCATGACGTAGGTGCCGGCGGCTTATCTAACGCCTTCCCTGAATTAGTCAACGACGGTGGTCGTGGCGGTATTTTTGAACTGCGTAACGTGCCCAACGACGAGCCAGGTATGAGCCCCTTAGCGATTTGGTCGAACGAATCGCAAGAGCGTTATGTTATGGCCGTAGCCGAAGAAAATATGGACGTGTTCGATGCCATCTGTGCGCGCGAACGCTGCCCTTATGCGGTAGTGGGGGTGGCCACCGCCGAGCCACACTTAACTGTTACCGACAGCCACTTTGGCAACAAACCAGTTGATTTGCCTTTGCAAGTGCTACTGGGCAAACCACCGCGTATGCACCGCAGCGTGCGCTCAGTTAATGCACCAAGCACCGCCTTCGACGCTTCTGCTATTGATATCAGCGAAGCGGTAGAGCGCGTACTTAGCTTGCCAACCGTAGCCAGCAAATCGTTCTTAATTACCATTGGCGACCGTTCTATTACTGGTACTGTGGCGCGCGATCAGTTTGTTGGCCCTTGGCAAGTGCCGGTTGCTGACGTAGCCGTAACCACCGCCTCTTACGACACCTATAAAGGCGAAGCTATGGCTATGGGCGAGCGCACTCCGGTGGCCTTGCTTGACGGCCCTGCATCAGGTCGTTTGGCCGTGGCCGAAGCCATTACTAACTTGGCTGCTGCCCCTATTGAAAAA
>JBASZG010000096.1:0-2934 GCA_049277875.1 Venatoribacter sp. | reverse complement strand
CCAACCCACATATTCACCAAGTTAAACAGATCGCCAGCCAAATGCCTGTGCAAACTACGGTGTTAATTGGCGTTAATAACATGGCCGAATTAATGGCCAATAGCGATTTAGCCATAAGCGCCGCTGGCTCTACCGTGTGGGAACTGTGCACTTTAGGTGTGCCCAGTTTGCTGTTATGCACAGCAGACAATCAAAAAGAAGTAATACAAGCTTTAATCAAAGAGAATGCCATGCTGCCCTGGGGGGTAGAGCATCTAACACAAATACAAAAGAACTTAACCTATTACTCTAATTCAGCTGCTCAAATCACGGATGGGCGCGGGGTGGAGAGGGTGGTAAGCTGCTTACGCTAGAGCATAAGCCGCACATTAATTTGAAAACCTTAAGAATATAAATAATTAAAATGAACCTCCTTATCAGCAGCGCCGCCAATAAAATCCCGCTTTTAAAAGCCGCTCAACAAGAGGCCAATAAGGTAAGCCCTGCTATTCAAATTGTAGCCGGAGATGCTTGCAATCAAGTGCTTTCAGCCTATGTTGCACCTGCGTTTTGGTTAATGCCAAAAACCAAAGAAGCCAATTTAAGCCAACTGGCCGAGGGGCTAAAGCAACACCGCATTCAATTTATTCTGCCCACCCGCGATGGCGAATTACTTTTTTGGGCGAAACACCAAGCATGGCTGCAAGAGCAAGGCATCACCTTGCTTAGTTCAAGCCCTCAAGCACTAAATACCTGCTTAGACAAACTGCAATTTGCCCAATTCGGGCAAGCTAATCATTTGCCGTTTATTCCTGCAGTTGCCCAAATAAACGAGATTCAAGCACCGCGTTTGGTTGTAAAAGAACGCTTTGGAGCCGGCGGTCAAAGTGTGGGTATCAACCTTAACGCAGAACAAGCCCAAGACTGGACTACACAGCTTAAAAATCCTATTTATCAGCCCTATATTGAAGGCGAAGAAATTAGCATAGACGCATGGCAAAACCGCCAAGGCCAAGTAAAAGGGCTGGTGCTGCGTAAGCGCAACTTAATCATTCAAGGCGAAGCGCAAGTAACCACCACCTTTACCGATGCCAGCATCGAACAGCAAGCCAAGCAAGTGCTAGAGGCATTAGGGCTAAATGGCCACTCGGTAACACAGGCAATTCTCGACAAAAATAAACAACTGCATATCATCGAATGCAATCCTCGGTTTGGTGGCGCTTCAACGGCTTCAATACAGGTAGGATTGCACAGCCTAGAGTGGTCGCTACGCGAAGCCATGGGTGAAGACATAAGCCACAGCCGATTTATCCGAGCCAAACAGGAAGTTCGTCAAATACGAGTGCCAACCGACACCTATGAATAAAATATTGATATTCGATTTAGACGATACGCTTTATCCCGAAATCACCTATGTGCAAAGCGGCTTTCGTGCGGTGTCCGATTGGCTGGAAGCTCAGTATGGCTGGCTTAGCAACGACACCTATCACTACCTTATGCAAACCCTTGAAGCTCAAGGGCGCGGTATGGTTTTTAATACGTTTTTACATAGCAAGAACCGGCTCTCGCAGCAGCTAGTAAAGCAGTGCCTTAAAATATACCGCCACCATCAGCCAAATATTTCACTAGCACCTGAAGCCTTACAGTTTTTACAACGCTGGCAAGCTCCGCTTTACCTAGTAACAGACGGCCACAAAATAGTGCAGCACAACAAAATACAAGCACTTGGCCTAAGCCCTTATTTTACCAAAACGTACATTACTCACCGCTATGGCGTAACCAATGCCAAACCAGCACTGCACTGTTTCGAGCTTATACGCCGCCAGCAACAATGCAGTTTTCAAGATTTAATCTATGTGGGCGATAACCCAACCAAAGACTTTGTAAATCTAAACAAACAAGGCAGCACTACTGTTCGAGTGCTAACTGGCGAACACCGCCAAGTGCAAGCTGCCACAGGCTACGACGCACAGCACCACATTAACCACCTTGGCGAACTGCTTAAGCTACTAACTCAACTGGAAGGCTAATATGCTCATTAGTATTAACAACCGCTTAATTGGCCCCAAACACCCGCCTTACATCATTGCTGAAATGTCGGCCAACCATAATGGTCGTATTGAAAACGCCTTTAAAATCATCGAAGCGGCCAAACTCGCCGGTGCCGATGCGCTCAAAATGCAAACCTACACTGCCGACACCATCACCTTAAACAGCGATGCTCCAGAGTTTGTGATAGAAGGCGGCCTATGGCATGGCCGCACACTACACAGCCTTTACCAAGAAGCGCACACTCCTTGGGAATGGCATAAACCCCTGTTTGAATACGCCCACAAACTTGGCATCACCATTTTTAGCTCACCCTTCGATAACACTGCCGTTGACCTGTTAGAAAACCTTAATGCGCCAGCCTACAAAGTTGCATCGTGCGAAGTGATAGACCTGCCGCTTATCCGCTACATTGCCCAAACCGGCAAACCCATGATTATCTCGACCGGCATGGCCAACTTAGAAGAAATTGCCGAAGCCGTAGACGCAGCAAAAAGCGCCGGCTGTAAACAACTGGCCTTGCTGCACTGCGTAAGCGGCTACCCAGCCCCCGCAGCCGACTACAATCTGCGCACCATACCCGATTTAATTCAACGCTTTGGCCTAGTGGCAGGGTTGTCAGACCACACGCTAGACAACACCACCGCCATCACCAGCGTGGCACTGGGTGCAAGTATTATCGAAAAACACTTCACTCTTGATAGAAAAGGCGGCGGCCCCGACGACAGCTTTTCATTAGAACCTGCCGATTTAGCCGCACTCTGCCAAAGCAGCAAAACCGCCTGGCAAGCCCTTGGCCAAATAGACTACAGCGTTAAAAAAAGCGAAGCCACCACCCTAAAGTTTCGCCGCTCGCTCTACTTTGTAAAAGACCTAAAAGCCGGCGACACAATCACCCCAGACAGC
>JBASZG010000095.1:0-12895 GCA_049277875.1 Venatoribacter sp. | reverse complement strand
TTTTTTAAGCGCATGCGCCAAGGTTTAAGTCGTACTCGCAGCGGCCTAAGCGATGGTTTGTCCGACTTGCTTTTGGGCAAAAAAGAAATCGACGAAGACTTACTCGAAGAGCTCGAAACCCAGCTTTTAATGGCCGACGTTGGTGTCGAAACCACCAGTAAAATCATGGCGACTTTAAATGAAAAAATTGGCCGCAACGAAGTAAGCGACTCCGACGCACTCTATAAAGTGCTGGTAAACGAGCTGCAAAGCATTCTTAAAAAAGTAGAACGCCCGCTGGAAACCAATACTGGCCAAATTCCCTTTATTATCTTAATGGTGGGCATTAATGGTGTGGGCAAAACCACCACCATTGGCAAACTGGCCAAGCAATACCAAGCCAAAGGCAAAAAAGTAATGCTGGCTGCTGGTGATACCTTCCGTGCCGCCGCCGTAGAGCAACTGCAAGTGTGGGGTGAACGTAATAATGTACCGGTTATTGCCCAGCACACAGGCGCCGACTCCGCTTCGGTGTTATACGATGCGGTTCAGGCGGCCAAAAACCGTGGCATAGACATTCTTATTGCCGACACCGCTGGCCGCCTGCATACCAAAGACAACCTGATGCAAGAACTGGAAAAAGTCATTCGTGTGATTAAAAAGCACGATTACTCTGCCCCACACGAAGTCATGCTAGTACTGGATGCGGGCACAGGCCAAAACGCCATCAATCAGCTTAAGCATTTTAAAGAAAGCGTCGGGGTGACAGGGTTAACTCTCAGTAAGCTAGACGGCACCGCCAAGGGCGGCGTTATTTTTGCCTTGGCTCAACAGTTTGGTGTGCCTGTGCGCTTTATTGGCATTGGCGAAGGTGTAGACGATTTACGCACTTTTAACGCCGAAGAGTTCACCAAAGCGCTATTTCAAAAAGAAGAAGAAAACTAAAGGTTCTCATTATGACCATGGTACGTTTCGACCAAGTGAGCAAACGCTACCCAGGTGGCAAGGAAGCGCTAACCAGCGTTAATTTAGAGCTGGCCAAAGGCGAGTTTGCTTTTCTAACCGGCCACAGTGGTGCAGGTAAAAGCACCCTTATGAAACTCATGCTCTTGATGGAGCGCCCCACTCGCGGGCAAGTGTTTGTTGATGAGCAAAACCTAGCACGCCTACCTAACTTTATGGTGCCCTACCACCGCCGCAAAATTGGGGTGGTGTTTCAAAACCATCAATTGTTATTCGACCGAACCGTGTTTGATAACGTCGCACTGCCTTTGCTGGTGGCAGGCTATAGCCTTACGGATGCCGCGCGCCGTGTTCGAGCCGCGCTCGATTCGGTAGGATTAACCGGGCTAGAAAGGCGCAACCCAATTGAATTGTCGGGCGGTGAGCAACAACGTGTGGGCATTGCCCGCGCTGTAGTGCATAAGCCCGCACTGTTATTAGCCGACGAACCCACGGGTAATCTCGATCCAGAACTGTCTGCCGAAATCATGAATTTATTTTCACGCTTTCAGCAAGTGGGCGTGACTGTTTTGGTGGCTACGCATGATATCGACTTGGTCGAACGCATGGGACATCGCCGCATTATTTTAGAGCAAGGCCAGATTCATGGAGGGCCGCATGGCTAACCCAACACGTCAAGGCGCCTCCACTCAAAAGGTCGATGCCAAACAACATATGCAATCGTGGTTCACCAACCACCAGTTGGTCGCGGCAGAAACGCTACTTAAGCTGTGGCGAAACCCCATTGCCAACTCGCTCACTTGGTTGGTGATTGCTATCGCTTTAACCCTGCCTGGCGCGTTATGGATGACGCTCGACAACCTGCAACAGCTTGGTGGCAGCATGCAAGAGTCGGGGCGAATTACGCTCTATCTCACTCCAAAGCTCGAAAAAGCAGAAGGGCTTGCTTTGCTTAAGCGAGTGGAAAACCTTACTTCTGTGGTTAAAGCCCAATACATTGATGCTGACCAAGCTTTGGCTGAGTTTCGTCGAGAAAGCGGGCTAGAAGCCGCCTTAGACTTACTTCAAGAAAATCCGTTGCCTTCGCTGATTTGGGTGGATCCACCCCTTGGGCTAAGTAAAACTTCGACCGAAAGTCTGCTTGCCCAACTCAAAACTTACCCCAACGTCGACAGCGTGCAACTAGACATGGCCTGGGTAGAGCGCTTGCATACCCTGCTGTCGCTAACCAAACGTGTGGTGTTTGTGCTCAGCTTATTGTTGGCCATCGCCATTGTTCTAATAGTAGGAAACACCATTCGCCTAGCCATTGCAGCCAGGGTGGATGAAATTCGCGTGGTTAAATTAGTGGGAGGCACCGATGCTTGGGTGCGCCGACCATTTTTATACACAGGGCTGTGGTATGGCCTGATTGGTGGGCTGCTGTCGTGGGTGCTGCTTATTGTTTGTTGGCTGGTGGTACGCGGGCCGGTCGCTAACCTTGCTGCCCTGTATGGATCGGAGTTTAGTTTGCGCCCTCTTTCTGCTGGCACGGCCTTCAGCTTGCTTTTTGGAGCCATGCTGTTAGGGTGGCTAGGAGCTTGGTGGTCGGTGTGGCGTCATCTCAAAGACATCGAACCACAGTGAACTTTGGCCTAACTTGGCGGTCGTATTTGCCAGTGTTAGAATCGGGTCAACTCGAATTATGAAGTAACAAAGGAGGGCATATGAGCAAAGCATTACCTGCCGTTTTATCGTTAAGCCCAGGCGCTAATCTTGAGTCTTACATTGCAACCATCAGTGCTATACCGGTGCTGAGCATCGAACAAGAGCGCGAACTCACTGAACGCCTTTATTACCAACAAGACTTAGAAGCCGCGCGTATTTTAGTTATGTCGCACTTGCGCTTCGTGGTACACATTGCCCGCAGCTATTCTGGCTATGGGTTAAACCAAGGCGATTTAATTCAGGAAGGCAACTTGGGCCTAATGAAGGCCGTGAAACGCTTTAACCCTGAAGTGGGCGTGCGTTTGGTTTCTTTTGCCGTGCACTGGATTAAAGCTGAAATTCACGAATTTGTGTTGCGCAACTGGCGCATCGTTAAAGTGGCCACCACCAAAGCCCAGCGTAAACTGTTCTTTAACCTACGCAGTGCTAAGAAAAACCTAGGCTGGTTAAGCCAAGACGAAGCCCAATCCATTGCTGAAGATTTAGGCGTAGAAAAAGCTACCGTGTTTGAAATGGAAGGTCGTTTGCACTCGCATGATGCCGCCTTTGATGCCGGCGTTGATGACGACGATGAGCGCGCCAGCCAAGCACCTGCTTACTACCTAGAAGCCAAAAATGCTGACCCAGCATTGCTGATTGAAAGCAGCAACGCCGAGCAAGACAGCAACGAGCGCCTGCATACCGCCTTAGCCAACCTAGACGAACGCAGCCGCGATATTCTGCAAAAGCGTTGGTTAAATGAAGAAAAGGCTACCTTGCACGACTTAGCCAGCACTTATGGCGTATCGGCTGAGCGCATTCGCCAGCTAGAGCAAAATGCCATGAAAAAACTCAAAGGAGTTTTGGTGGCTTAAAGCCATCATGATGCAAAAAGAAACGGGGCATTAAGCCCCGTTTTTTATACAGCCTATGGTGGCTAAGTTATTACTTACCGTTACCGCGCATGGCATCAAAGAAGTCATCATTGGTTTTGGTTTGGCGAAGCTTATCCAACAGGAACTCAATGGCTTGCACGTCTTCCATTTCAGATAGCAAACGACGCAGAATCCACATGCGTTGCATGGCTTGCTCATCAAACATCATATCTTCACGACGAGTACCAGAACGGCGAATGTTAATGGCTGGGTAAGTGCGTTTTTCGGCAATCTTGCGGTCAAGATGCAACTCTTGGTTACCTGTACCTTTAAACTCTTCGTAAATAACCTCGTCCATTTTCGAGCCAGTATCCACCAAGGTGGTGGCGATAATGGTTAGCGAGCCGCCTTCTTCTAGGTTGCGCGCTGCACCAAAGAAACGTTTTGGCTTTTCTAGCGCGTTGGCATCCACACCACCGGTTAATACTTTGCCTGAAGAGGGAATAACGGTGTTGTAAGCACGAGCTAGACGAGTAATAGAGTCGAGCAAAATAACCACGTCGTGTTTGTGTTCGACCAAGCGTTTGGCCTTTTCGATCACCATTTCAGCCACTTGCACATGGCGCGCTGGAGGTTCATCGAAGGTAGAAGCAACTACTTCGCCGCGCACAGAGCGTTTCATTTCGGTTACTTCTTCAGGGCGTTCGTCGATAAGCAGAACAATTAAATCGCACTCTGGGTTGTTGCGAGTAATCGCCTGAGCAATGGTTTGCAGCAGCATGGTTTTACCCGCTTTGGGCGGTGCCACAATTAAACCACGTTGACCTTTGCCAATGGGTGCAATCAGGTCTAAAACACGAGAAGATAAGTCTTCGGTAGAGCCTGTGCCTACTTCTAACACCAAGCGCTCTTCTGGAAACAAAGGGGTTAAGTTTTCAAATAATACTTTGTTTTTGGTGCTTTCTGGTTTGTCGCCATTAATGGTATCGACTTTTAATAATGCAAAGTAACGTTCGCCTTCTTTGGGTGGGCGAATTTTACCTACTACCTCATCCCCTTTGCGCAGGTTAAAGCGGCGAATTTGGCTTGGAGAAACATAGATGTCGTCTGGGCCAGCTAAATAAGAGCTGCTGGCACTGCGTAAAAAACCAAAACCGTCTTGTAATATTTCCAACACACCGTCACCGTGAATATCTTCACCACTGCGGGCTTGATGTTTCAAAATGGTGAAAATGATGTCTTGTTTACGAGTGCGGCTTACGTTGTCTAGCCCCATTTCTTTGGCAATATCCAAAAGTTCAGGGACAGACTTAAGTTTTAGGTCAGAAAGATTCATAGGTAGGATTATTGTGTTTTGACTGAGTGAAAGAAATTTGAGTGAATTTCAGAAGGAGAAAAGAATTGGCGGAACCAATGGCTACGGACTATATCGCTATAACAAGTGAAGTGTCTACAAAAAAAAGCAAAAACCGCTCTTTTTTGTAGATTTTATGGCAATCGAGAAGGCTTAAAGTGCTTGTTCTATAAAGGCAGTTAGCTCAGATTTGCTCATGGCGCCAATTTTAGTGGCTTCTACCTGGCCATTGCGGAACAGCATTAGTGTTGGAATAGAACGAATGCCGTATTTTGGTGCGGTAGCTTCGTTTTCGTCGATATTCAATTTGGCAATTTTAATACGGCCTGCAAAATCGTTGGCCACTTCTTCTAAAACCGGAGCAATCATTTTGCAAGGGCCGCACCACTCTGCCCAGAAATCCACCAATACAGGCAGTTCTGAAGATAAAACATCGGCATCAAATGAGCTGTCGGAAACTTTTACAATATTATTACTCATGGGGTTTTCCTCTGAATTTGTGAGTTGCCTGCATTGTACGCACCTAATCGCTGGAATCAATGCTGTTTAGCACTAGACGAACAGAAAATCCGCCTGCATAGTGATGAGCGTTGCAACACTGAGTTTTGAATTTGAATAACGTAGATAAGCATGCCAGTGCTTATGTTGCTGCCATCGATCTAGGTTCCAACAGTTTTCATTTGGTGGTTACGCAGTTTACTGGCACAGAATTTAAAAAGATAAAAAAATTAGGCTGTAAGGTGCAATTGGCCGCCGGCTTGAATAAAGACAACCAGCTCTCTTTAGAAGCCATGCAGCGCGGCTGGAGTTGCTTAGAGTCCTTTGCTGCACAACTAAAAAAATACAGCCAAATTAAAGTGCGGGCGCTGGCTACCTGTGCTTTGCGACAAGCTCACAACCGCCAAGAATTTTTGACTCAGGCCGAGCGAATTTTAAATGTGCCAATTGAATTGATTAGCGGTGAGGATGAAGCCCGTATTATTCATTTGGGCGCTTCGCGCACTATGGCGAAATACAGCAGCCACACCTTGCTGGTGGATATTGGCGGTGGCAGCACCGAAATTATTGTGGCTCATGATAATCAACCCCAAGCCTTATTTAGCCTGCCGCTGGGTTGCGTTACCTTTAGCCGCGACTATTTTCCCAACGGCCATATCAATGCCACCTACTTTGCTCAGGCGGTTGCGGCGGCACAACAGCATTTGCAGCCCATTGCCGCCACTTTAAAAAGCCTAGGGTGGCAATACAGCTTTGGCTCTTCTGGTAGCTCCAGTTCTTTTGTGCAAATTATGCAGGCTAGGCAGCAGGGGCAGGGTAGTTTATTTTCGCGCGCTCAATTAGAGCAACTAAAGCGAGATGTTTTGGCGTTATCGCATATTGATGAAATTCAATTTGCAGGCTTAAAGCCAGAAAGACGCAGCATCTTCATTGGCGGCCTAGCCATTATGCTGGCCGTCTTTGAGGCGCTTAACTTAAACGAAATGCGCTACGTTGATGCTGCGTTACGCGAAGGGGCGTTATGGAGCCTAGTGGTTTAACCACAACGCGTATTGCTTGGCGTAGTAGGTAAGAATGCCGTCTGCGCCAGCGCGTTTAATGCTTAATAAAGACTCGTGCATAACGGCTTCGTCGTCTAACCAGCCATTCATAGCCGCCGCTTTGTGCATGGCGTACTCGCCGCTCACTTGGTACACAAAGGTAGGCACCTGAAACTCATCTTTAACTCGGCGCACGATATCCAAATAAGGCATACCGGGTTTTACCATCACCATATCCGCCCCTTCAGCAAGGTCGAGCGCCACTTCGTGCAAGGCTTCGTTGCTGTTGGCTGGGTCCATTTGATAGGTTTTTTTATCGGCTTTGCCAAGGTTGGCGGCACTGCCCACCGCATCGCGGAATGGGCCGTAGTAAGCCGAAGCGTACTTAGCGGAATAAGCCATAATGCGAGTGTTGACAAAGTATTCTTGCTCGAGTGCTTGGCGAATATCACCAATGCGGCCGTCCATCATATCGGAAGGGGCCACTATGTCGGCACCGGCTTCAGCATGAGATAAGGCTTGTTTTACTAAAGTATCGACGGTGCGGTCGTTAAGCACATAGCCTTCGTGGTCGATGATGCCGTCTTGGCCATGAATGGTGAAAGGGTCGAGGGCAACATCGGTAATTACGCCCATTTCGGGTACGGCGTCTTTAATGGCACGCACGGCACGCTGCGCCAAACCATTAGGGTTGTAGGCTTCTTCAGCAAACTCAGACTTAGCACTGGCAGGCGTAACAGGAAACAAAGCCACCGCTGGCACGCCCAGCTTGTGCAGCAGTTTTACTTCTTGCACCAGCAAGTCTATGGATAAACGCTCAATGCCAGGCATGGAAGCAATGGCTTCGCGCTCTTGATGGCCTTCTAGCACAAACATAGGATAAATCAGGCTATCTACCGTAAGCTGAGTTTCGCGCATTAAACGGCGAGAAAAATCGTCGCGGCGCATACGGCGCATGCGAGTTTCTGGAAAATAGCGTTGAGCGTCGTTAAAAGCCATTTTGAAATCCCCAAGAGTACGAAAAGACGCGCCATTGTAGCCGAAAAACCTGCTATTATGCGGCATTATTTTCGCGCAAGGCTTTGCTTTAACTTAAGGAACACCATGTCTGAAATGAACCAGCTTCGTATCGCCACTCGTAAAAGCCCTCTTGCCCTGTGGCAAGCCGAGCATATTAAAGCTCGTTTACAGGCGCTTCACCCCAACCTAGAAATTGAGTTGGTTACTTTCACTACCCAAGGCGACAAGATTTTAGACACTCCTTTAGCCAAAATTGGCGGCAAAGGCTTGTTCGTTAAAGAATTAGAAGCCGCCATGCTGGACGGTCGTGCCGACATCGCCGTGCATTCTATGAAAGACGTGCCTATGGAGTTTCCTGAAGGCTTAGAGCTTGGCGTAATTTGCGAACGCGAAAATCCACAAGATGCCTTTGTATCTAACCGCTATAAAAGCATTAACGATTTACCCCAAGGCGCGGTGGTAGGCACCTCTAGTTTGCGCCGCCAATGCCAGATTCAACAACTGCGCCCCGACCTTGAAATTAAAAGCTTGCGCGGCAACGTGCAAACCCGTTTAAGCAAGCTGGATAACGGCGATTACGATGCCATTATTTTAGCGGCGGCGGGTTTAATTCGTATGGAGTTAAACGACCGTATTGCCAGCCTTATCCCAGCACAAGAGTCACTACCCGCTGGCGGCCAAGGTGCTTTAGGCATTGAGTGGCGCACTAACGACAGCGCCGTACATGAATTAATTAAGCCTTTGCATAACGCCGAAACCGCCGCTTGCGTGTTGGCCGAGCGAGCTCTTAACCGTCGTTTACAAGGCGGCTGCCAAGTGCCCATCGCGGCCTACGCCGAGCTGAACGGCAGCAGTCTAACTTTGCGCGGCTTAGTAGGCAGCGTTGATGGCACAACTATTTTGCGCACCGAGCAACAAGGCGAGGCGCAAAACGCCGAAGCCATTGGCATTAAGGCCGCAGAGCACCTGTTAGAACAGGGCGCAGGTGCTATTCTCAGCGCCGTTTATGGCTTTGAAGTAAAGTAAATGACCGCCAGCGTTATCGTTACTCGCCCCAGCAAGCAAGCGCAGCCCATCACCGAAGAGCTGCGCGGCTTAGGCTACAGCGTGCATAACCTGCCGCTGATGAACATAGTGCCTGTACCAGATAACGCCGAACACGCACTGCTGCGCCAGCAAATTCAAAACCTAAACGAGTACCAAGCCGTAGTGGTGGTCAGCATTAATGCCGCAGAAATTGGCCTGCACTGGCTAGACCAATACTGGCCGCAAGCCCCAGTTGGTATTGACTGGATTGCCGTAGGCCCGAGCACTCAAGAGATATTGGAAAACGCTGGCTTACAAGTACACTGCCCTGCTGAAAGTTACGATAGCGAAGGTATGCTAGAGCTTGCTTGCCTAAGCGAAAGCAAAATAAAAGATAAAAAAGTGCTGTTGTGGCGCGGTATTGGTGGTCGAGAAACCTTGGCCAGCACCCTGCGTCAGCGCGGTGCTAAGGTAGAATACGCCGAGCTGTACCAACGCTTAGAGATACAATACAGCCATGAAGAATGGCAAAAAGCCTTGGCCGACAAACCCTATTTAATGCTAAGTAGTACGCAGGCATTAGATATAGTGTGCGCTCAGCAGCCAAGCCTGCCAGAGCAAATAACTGGCTTAATTGTGCCTGCTGAACGTACGGCCAAAATGGCAAAAGAACGAGGCTTTAAGCAAGTGCTTATTGCTAAAAGTGCAAGAGATGAAGACATGCTGGCTTGCTTGCCCTAGCCAGAGATAACAATAATCAATCACCCTGTGGAATAAGGATTCAAACGTGAATAGCGAGCAATTATCAAACGACAACACGCCTTCCGTTTCAGCCGCCAAACCTAAAAAATCAGGCAGTGGCCTAGCGATTTTTACCTTTCTGCTGGTTTTGGTGTTCGCATCTGCCCTTGTTGCAGCAGGTTGGTTGGCCTGGCCTTATTATCAACAATTTAATCAGGATTTAGCTGGCTTAAAAAATCAACAAGCAAGCCTTCAAGCCCAACTTAAGCAGCAGCTTGATAGCGCCCAAGCCAAGCAAGCAAAAGCCCAGCAAGAATTTGAGCAGGGCTTAAATCAACAATTGGCCACGCTTAATAACAAGGTTCAGCAATTATCTAATGTCGATAACCAAGATTGGCTGTTAGCCGAAGCACTTTATCTAATGCGCCTAGCCAATCAACGTTTGCAATACGAGCACGACTGGAACAGTGCCCTAAGCATGTTGCAAGCCGCCGACAATGTGTTGGTTGAAGCTCGCAACCCAAGCCTAGGTGCAATTCGTGCGGCGTTAGCCGATGAAATGCTGGCCTTGCGTGCCATGCCTCAACAAGATACCCAAGGCATAGTGCTGCGCATTCAATCTTTACAAAAAAGTATTCCACAACTGCCCTGGATTCCGAACCAATTACCCATAAGCGAGACCGCTGCTGTTGCGGCTGCCCCTTCTGAACATCAGCCTTGGTATGTTAAAGCTTGGGATAATCTTGTTGGCGCTCTAACCGACTTAGTGCGTATTCGTGTCAACGACCAAGCCATGCCAGCCGCTCTAACCCCAGACCAGCACTACTATTTGCAGCAAAATCTGTACTTGATGCTAGAGCAAGCACAGGCCGCAGTGGTACGCGAAGATAACACCCTGTACCAGCTAAGCCTAACGCGGGTAAACGACTGGATAAGCACTTACTTACGCGTTGAAAATAGCCAAACTAAAGCAACCCAAACAGCACTGCAAGAGCTGCTTTCTTGGCAAGCAGCCCCAGCTCGCCCAGACATCAGTGCCTCGCTTCTGCTTCTGCAAAAGTACATTGAGCAACAGCGTCGCAGCAGCGTGCCTGCAGCTCCAGCACAGGAGAACGCCGCATGAGAACTTGGTTGCTTCTGCTGTTTTTAACTTTAATAGCAGGGCTGTTTATCGGCACCTTAATTGGTTTTGATAACGGTTATGTTTTGATTAGCTGGGACAAATACAGTGTTGAAACCAGTGTAGGTTTATTCTTGCTTGGCACGGTCATTGCCGTGGCTATTTTGTATGTGTTGTTACGTCTTGTTCAGGCTATTTTGGAAAGTGGCGGTAGTTTTTCCTCTTGGCGTAGTAAACGCCGCGCCTTACGAGTTAAACGCCAAACCATTCGGGGCATCATTAGTATGTCGCACGGGCGCTGGAAGCAAGCCGAGCGCATGCTTACTCTAAACGCCGCCGACGCCCAAGTACCTTTGGTAAACTATTTGGCTGCTGCGCGCGCTGCCTTCGAGCAAGATAAACCCGAAGCCGTTGATCAATGGTTAAAAGCCGCCGTGAAAAGCACCAAAGGTGCGGAGTTGGCCGTTGGTATTACCCAGGTTGATATTCTTAATTCGCGTGGGCAAAAGGAACAAGCGTTGGCGGTGCTGCTGCGCTTGTATCAAAGCAACCCCAAGCATCCGCACCTATTAAAACTGCTGTCAAAGCTTTATATGGAGTTGGAAGACTGGCAGGCGCTGCAACGTTTGATTCCAGATATTCGCCGCTACACCAAAATTCCAGCCGATAAAGTGCAAGAGCTAGAAGACCGCGTTAGCTTACAAACTCTAGAACGTATTGCGCACAGCCAGGGCAGCAGTAACCCTGTGGCCGAATTGAAAACAGCTTACAATAATTTAGGCCGAGCCAGCCGCTACAAAGCCGATATCGCTAAACGCTATATTGAATTATTGATTAAGCTGAACGCGGAACAAACCGCCGAGCAAGAACTGCGTGGCATTCTTAAAAACGTCTGGCACGATGATTTGATTCATCTGTATGGAAAAATCGAAGGGGAAGACAATGGTCGTCAACTGCTGTTTGCCGAGCAGCAATTAAGCGAGCGCCCTAACGATCCTGTTTTGCTTTGGGCGCTGGGCGAATTAGCACTACGCCAGCACGACCTAGATAAAGCAATCTCTTATCTACAAACTGGTTTGAGCATTCGTAATTTGCCAGAACTGCACACAAGCATGGCTAAAGTGCGCATTGCCGAAGGCGATGAAGTTCTGGCTTGTGAGCATTTCCAACTGGCGCTGGAAAGCTAAGAATTGGCCTGTTATTGCAACTGATATACCAAGGTAAATTGATTGCCTTGCAATATCAGTTGCTGCTCTTTCAGGCTTACTGTCGAACTGCTGGCTAAGGTTGCTAACACGGCGTTCTCTACCTGCTGGCTGTCTCCCATACAGGCCATCATAGTGGTTGCCAAATTAGGCGCAGAAAACTGGCCGCCTTGCAGTTTGGCTTCACCAAAAAAGCGGTTGCAACCTGCTTTACCATTTACTTTTAAGTTCTCACCAATAAATAAATCTGACTGCACATCGCTGGCGATGGCGACACCATCAATGCTAAACAGGCTCCATTTTTGATATTGCAGTTGATCTGCCTGTAAACCAGTGGGGGTAGTAGCGCAAGCGGATAGCAAAGCACTGGCCGCTAAGGCGGCAAATAATTTAATGTTCATAAGTTGCCTCTGAGTTAAGCGTTATGCGCGCGGGGCGTAGGTAAAGGTATCGGAATGCATGTTGCTTATAGACAAACCATTGGTTGTAAGTTCATCAAGCGTGCCATAAACCATATTGGCTGAACCACAAGCGAACATCTGCACATGCTTTAGGTTAGGAAAATCTTGTTGAATAATTTGGTATAGCCAACCGCTGCGGCCACTCCAGCCAGAGGTTGCCTCTTCCAGAATTAGGTTTACTTTCAAGTTAGGGTGGCTGCTTTGCCATTTGGCCAGCAACTCAGTGAGAAAAAATTCGTCGGCGCTTTTGTTTGACCAGTACAAGTGAATTTCATGCTTCGGTGATAGCGTTAACACAGCCTCGGTTAAGCATTTGATTTGCGAAAAACCACTGCCTGCGGCCACCATTAGCAATGGTTCGCCATAATGCTCGGAAAGGAAGCGTTGGTTTACAAAGCACTCTCCCATTGGCAAGGTCGCATGCACAACAACTGCTTGGGCTAAGAAGTTGATAATGCTCTGAGCGTTGTCGCTATGATTGGCAATAAGCAGCTCTATTTCGCGTGGGTTGCCACCCGTAACCGCTGCAGGAGCATTGGCAATGGAAAAAGGAACTTGTTCTTCGCTGCCATCGGCATGCTGCACTTGTAAAAATAAATGCTGCCCAGCCCAGTAGCTTACTTTTTCCCCAGCAGGTAATAGCAATACGGCACGCCACATAGTGGCTCCCAGTTTCTCTAAAACTGGAATTTGGCAGGCATAAGAAACGGGTTCGATATGATCAGCAGCAAAAACAGAAGGCATGTATAGTTCAGCGTCGGTTAAAGGAGTTGCAATGCAGCATAATACCCTATCTTCGCTCCCTAGTACGGATTGACCTAAGGAATTGCGAAAACGAAAGGTTCCAGCAATACGTTCACTTTGGCAAATCATGCATAGGCCATTATCGCAACCTAAGTAAATTTCTACTCCCTGCTCGGCTGCCGC
>JBASZG010000094.1:0-2941 GCA_049277875.1 Venatoribacter sp. | reverse complement strand
GAAGCGCCTTTCTATACGCTTGGCCCACTGACAACGGATATTTCCCCCGGCTACGACCACATCACCTCTGGTATTGGCGCCGCCATGATTGGCTGGTACGGCTGCGCCATGCTGTGCTATGTCACGCCCAAAGAACACTTAGGCTTGCCCAATAAAGACGACGTAAAACAAGGGCTGATTACCTACAAAATTGCCGCTCACGCCGCCGACTTAGCCAAAGGTGTAGCAGGAGCGCAACTGCGCGATAACGCCATGAGTAAAGCGCGCTTTGAGTTTCGTTGGTACGACCAATTCAACCTTGCTCTCGACCCTGATACCGCCATGGCTTATCACGATGAAACCATGCCCAAAGAAAGCCACAAACTCGCGCACTTCTGCTCTATGTGTGGGCCGAAGTTTTGCTCGATGAAAATCTCACACGAAGTACAGGAGTACGCCCATGCGAAGGAGCAGCAAGAGCAAGGTATGGCCGCCAAATCCGCTGAGTTTAAAGCCCAAGGTAGCCGTTTATATGCCGAGGCCAGCGGTGAAAATTAAGGTAAACGACGACTGGATAAATCTTGCGCTAGATGAATACAACTTGGCGCAAGTGCTAGAGAAACTGGGCTATTTAAATAACCAAGCTGGCGAGTTTGTGGTGGCGCACAACCAAACCCTAGTGAGCCGTGATGACTACCCAAATGTTGCGGTGAAAGACCAAGACAGTCTTGATATTTTGGGCGTTATCACCGGCGGCTAGGCGCGAACCAAGTTATATCGGCGGCCTGCGGCTGCTTAGCTTACTGACAAACCCCTAGCCTGATTTTTAACGCCGCTTTTGTCTTGCAGCTATCTTTCGGTTTGTCATTCGCAGACTCGCCGTGAATCCATCCTTGGAGGCTCGAGTGCGCCATTCATGGCGCACACGGTCAGCTCACAACATACCGAAACGCCGCGCCACAAACGGCTTTATCATCAATCTGGGCGGCCTGCGGCCGCCAAAGAGGAACTAATGAACGTATTGAAAATTAATAATGAACTAATAAAAAGCCGCTTATGGCTAGGCAGCGGCCTATATCAAAACCCAGCACAGATGCACCAAGTGCTAAGTGCCGGTGAACCGGGCTTTATTACTTTGTCGCTAAAAAAACAAAGCCTAAGCGAGCTACAACAACAAAAAGAACAGGGCAGCATTTGGCAATACTTGCAGCAACAGGCCGAGCAAGGAGCGAAGTTGCTGCCTAATACGGCGGCTTGTTTTACCGCCAAAGAAGCCATATTGCAGGCGCAACTGTCGCGTGAAATCTTTAAAACCGATTGGATTAAGCTCGAAGTCATAGGCGATACGCGCAACTTGCAGCCGCATAATCAAGCCACTATCGAAGCCGCGCAAGAGCTGGTGGCGCAAGGCTTTAACGTGCTGCCTTATTGCACCGACGACCTAATTGTGTGTGAAGCCTTATTAAAAGCAGGCTGCCACGCGGTGATGCCTTGGGCGGCGCCTATTGGCACTGGCTTGGGGCTGTTAAACCCCTATCAGCTTTCGCAACTACGCCACTATTTACCTGAAGCCGTGTTGGTGGTCGATGCCGGCATTGGCAAACCTTCGCAGGCTTTGGCTGCAATGGAGATGGGCTTTGATGCGGTGTTGCTGAACACCGCCTGCGCGCGAGCACAAAACCCAGTGCTTATGGCACAAGCTTTTAAGCAGGCCGTAGCCGCTGGGCGTTTAAGCTATTTGGCAGGGACGATGAACTCCCAAAGCCAAGCCTCACCGAGTACGCTTAAATCGGCCTAAAACCTAGCCAGTAACATTAGAGAGCACGCATGAAAATATGGAGCCTAACCGCCACCGACAGCAGTGCAGGAGCGGGCGCTTTTCAAGACGTAAGTATTGCCAAGCAACTTTTGGTTTCGTGCGAGGTGGTGGTTATTGCTATAACCGCACAAAACAGCCAAGGCGCGCAGCAGGCCTTTACCCTGCCGCTAGAGCAGATAAAAGCCCAATGGCACAGCTTGCAGCAAGACGGTTGGCCAAAGCTAATTCGCCTAGGTTGGCTGCCTGCCAATCCAGAGTTGCTTGCTTGGCTGGTCGATGCGCTTAATCAATGCCCAGCCACTGTGCTGTGGGACCCAGTATTAAGCGCCAGCCAAGGCAGTGCGCTAAGCCAAAATCTGTTAGGCGAAAACTGCCAAGCCTATGTGCAGAGGTTGTTAAAGCGTGCGGTGCTTATTACCCCTAATTTAAACGAAGCGCGTTTATTGGCTGGCTTGCCGCCCAGTTGCGGCGCTGAACAAGCGGCCAAAGCCTTGCAGCAGCAAGGCGCGCAGCACGTTTTAATTACTGGCATTAGTGCCGAGCAAAAGGTGCAAGACTACTTTGCTTTTGCCAAGCACAGCCAAGTCTTTGCCAACGAGCTACCCGGCAATAGCTTATTGCCGCAATTTTATATGGAGCAAACAAGGCTTACAGATAACCTGCATGGCACGGGCTGCCGATTTATCGCAAGCCTTGCTTGTTATCTTGCGCTTGGGCGTTCTTTGTACGATTCCTTGCTTGCGGCGGCGGCCTTGGTGCGAGCGCAAAGGCAGGGTAAAGAACTTCCTGAAAGCAGCGACGACTGGCCAGAAGTGCTTGGTGCTTTGGCAAAGCCGTCTCGTTTTAAACCGCTTACTAAAGAACTGGGTTTGTATGCATTGGTGGATAACCTCGCGCATCTAACGCGCTTGCTTGAGCTGGGTATTGATACTTTGCAGTGGCGAGTAAAAACCCCAACCGCAAACTATAAGGCTGAAACCCAAGTCGCTATAGAACGGTGCCGCAAGACGGGTGTTTTGCTCTTTATTAATGACGATTGGCAGTTGGCGTTAGAACTTGGCGCCGATGGCGTGCACTTGGGGCAAGAAGACTTACATCAGGCCGTTTTAAACTCCATTGCCAAGGCTGGCTTGTATTTAGGTG
>JBASZG010000093.1:0-2200 GCA_049277875.1 Venatoribacter sp. | reverse complement strand
AACGTAGGCAGTATCCCAACAGCAACTGTAGGCACCCCTCTAACTATAAGCGGTAGTGTTTATGATGCTAATTTGAGCTCTTTTGTTATTTCTGTAGATCTTCCAGGTTCGCCTATCAAGACGATGTCTTATAGCTCGAGTGGTACATTTAGTAACGATTTTTATTTATCTGGAAACGAAGGCCCAGTAACCATCACGTTCACAGCGAAGGATAAGTTAGGGCAAACGACAACGATTACGAAAACTACTACCTATAACAAACCTTTTGGCTGGACAAATATAGATACCGACAGGAGTTGTGTAGGAATTCCTGGCAATTGTGCCAGCATAAGTACCAACACTATTACTTACAACCGAGACATTGCCAGCGTTAGGCTCGAATCACCCAAAATGAGTTGTTTCAGTCCAGTAAATGAAACACATACAGCAAGAGTGGTTACCATTACATCACGAATCGCTGTTGGTGGTTCAGGGTGTCCTTCCAATGAGATTTTACTCAATGTCTATGTTACAGCCAAAAATGGTGAAGTAAGTACACTATCGATGATAGCAAATAGGTTTTAGAGCTAAGTCTACTCACTAACTTTGTATCTGCCTCCAACACTTTTGTGTGGAGGTAGAACACTACTTTACTAAAAAGCATTAACAGATATAGTAATTACTAAATCCATTAGTAATTGATAGTAATTTAGGCTGCATATGACCAATCTCCCTCATGCTAACTGGCATTATCCGCGCACTGAGTTGGCGAATAAATTCTAAAAAGCTTTAAAACAGGCTTAACCGAACGCTTCACCATCTTTGCTCCACGCAAAAGTGGTAAAACTCAGTTTGTTTAACACGATGTCACCCCCATGGCCAAAGAGCAGGGAATTTTGGTTGTGTATGTTGATTTTTGGCGTGATAAATCTTCCCCCGCTCTGGCCTTTGCAACGGCTGTGCTTGCTGCACGCAAGGAACAAGAAAGTTGGTTCACTCATTTGCTCAATAACAGCAATCTAAAAGCCACCCTACAACTGCTTAGTGGCGAACTTTCATTGGAAATATTTGCCCAGCGCAAGCACGCAGAAAAGCGCATCATTGTGGTTGCCTTTGAAGAGCTTGAAGCAACCAATAAACCAGTACTGCTGCTGTTAGACGAAGTGCAGCATCTGGCAACCAATCCAGATTTCAGTGACTTTACCGCAGCCTTGCGTAGTTTTATGACCGCGCGTTCCGATGAAAAAATAAAAGGTATTTTCACAGGCTCTAGCCAAGAGGGATTAGCCCAGCTTTTTAAACGCACAAAAGCACCCTTTTACAACGCCAGTTCAACACTCGACTTTCCCAAGCTAGGAGAAGACTTTGTTGCCTTTGAATTGGATGTTTTTAAACGCGTGACTGGCGGCATAGAGCTGAATCAAAAGCGTGCTTGCCGTCTTTTTAATTCAATGTCTCACTCCCCTGGGCGCTTTACCGATCTGTTAAAACGTATGGTACTCGAAGAAATATACGACCTGGATGAAGGCATCAGCCGTTTTTCAGATGCACTGCTTGAGGCCGAGCAGCAACAGTTCAAAATACTTTGGGATAGCCTGCTGCCAATCGATAAGGCATTACTAACTTTAATATCACAAGGCGAACATAAGGGGCTATATAGCGAAAAATACAAGTTACAGCTGCAAGCTGTTTGCCCTGAACTAGGCAAATGCACAAAATCCAGCATTCAAAACGCCATCAGCCGGCTTAAAAGCAGTCCTTTAGATGCTATTTACAGCATTGAACATGGCGTATGGCAATTTACCGACCCATCCTTTGAACAGTTTGTGCGAGACATGGCCGCTCATTAAGCGGCCAAGGTTAAACAGCAGTTATTCCACCGCAGGCGCTACGTCAAAATCAAAGGTGTATTGACCCTCGGCAATGTTGGTTAAGTGCACACGTGCGTAGCTGTTGCCTTCGCCAGAGCGTAGAAGTACGCCGTTATCTGGGTTGGCGATAAAGGCATGTTTGCCAGCAGGATGGTCGGCATTTAAGCCTGTGTAAAAATAAAAACCGTAATCCAATCCGGTTTGAACATTGCCTTGATAAGCTGGATTCAGCGCCGATGTTAGGCTGTCTTTTACCCATTTATCAGCGGCGCTGGGGGTGCTCCAACCGCTGTTATCGGTTAGCAATGCTTTGGCGTTGGCAATTAATGTGGCATCGGTCAGTTTATCGG
>JBASZG010000092.1:0-12984 GCA_049277875.1 Venatoribacter sp. | reverse complement strand
GTTTTTTGCTGGCAAGCTCGATTTCGATAAAATCTTAGCGGAAAACTACGACACTCTTTCAGCCGAGGAACAGGCCTTTATCGACGGCCCAGTGGAAGAGCTGTGCAAAATGGTGTCGAGCTACACTTTGTCGCGCACCCGCAAGCTGCCCGATGAGGTGTTTAAGTTTATGGCCGATAACGGCTTTTTCGCCATGCAAATTGCCCCTGAATACGGCGGCAAGCCGATGTCGATTCAAGCACGTTCCACCATTATGGCCAAGGTAAGCTCCTATTCAGGCTTATTAAGCTCGCTGGTAGTTATTCCTAACTCCTTAGGTGCGGCGGAATTGCTTGGCCACTACGGCACCGCTGAGCAAAAAAGCTATTACTTACCCAAACTTGCTAATGGCGAGTTTATCCCCTGCTTTGCTCTAACCGAACCCACCGCAGGCTCCGATGCAGCCTCTATTAAAGCCGAAGCCATTGTCTTTAAAGATAAAGACGGTGAGCTGAAATTTAAAATGAATTTCCGTAAGCGATTCATTACCTTAGCACCAATAGCTAACCTTATTTCTCTGGCCGTTCAAGTGCAAGACCCAGACAATTTACTCGGCAAAGGCGAGTTTCCTGGCATCACTGTGGTGCTGTTAGAAAAAGGCCTAGAGGGCCTGCATATTGGCGATCACCACCAGCCCATTGGCGAACACTTCCCTAACGGCCCAGTAGTTGGCCGCGATGTAATTGTGCCGGTAGAAAACACCATTGGCGGCAGCGAGCATGTGGGTACTGGCTGGAAAATGCTGATGGAAGCCTTGGCTGGCGGTCGCATGGTGTCTTTACCTGCCACTGGCATTTGCGGCATTAAACACAGTGCCATTCACATGGGGGCTTATTCGATGGTGCGCCGCCAGTTCGGTATTCCTATCGGTAAGATGGAGGGCGTGGCCACCAACGTCGCCAAGGCCGCCGCCATGACCTATGCCTTCGATGCCGCGCGTATTTTTGGTTGCTCTGCCGTTGACCAAGGCATTCAACCGCCAGTTATCTCCGCCATTATGAAAGCCTATTCCACCGAAATGGCTGGCCAAGTTGGCCGTGATGGCATGGATGTGGTCGCAGGCTTAGGCGTCATTCAAGGGCCAAACAACAGTATGGGGCGCTTGTATAACTCGCTGCCGGTGGCCGTTACCGTGGAAGGCGCAAACATTATGACGCGCACTCTGCTTATTTTTGGTCAAGGCGCTACACGCTGCCACCCACACGCCTTTAAAGTGGTCGAAACCGTTGAAAACAACGATATCATAGGCTTTAAAAAGCACTTAACCGACTGGTTAGTGCAATTTGGCATGGGCTTTATCAAAGTGCCGCTAAAAGGCCTAACTCGTGGTTTTTTAACCACCAAAATGCCTAAAAATGTCGCTCCGCAAACCAAAACCTACTATCGCCGTTTAAGCTGGGCGGCAGCGCGTTTTGGCCTGCTCACTAACTTGGCCATGTTCTTTGTTGGCGGCAAACTTAAGCAGCGCGGCAACCTAACAGGGCGTTACGCCGATGTTGTAGCTTGGATGTATGTTCTAACCTCTACCCTGCGCCGTTTTGAAGCCGAAGGCCGCAAGCCAGAAGACTTGGTGCTGGTGCAATACACTGGCCAGTACGCACTGGCGCAAATTCAAGCCGCCTTCCAAGGCATCTATGAAAACTTTGGTGGCGCGGTAGGCACAGGGCTAAAAGTATTAGCGCGCACTTGGCTTACCCTAAACCCCTTGGCCAAAGCCCCCAGCGACAAACTGGCTATGGAAACCGCCAAAACCATTCAAAGCTATAACGAACAGTTCTTACGCTTGGTGGAAGGCAACTATATTCCCAATAACCCAAAAGAAGGCTTAGGTCGTTTAATGCACGCCTTTAAACTCACTACCGAAGCCGAACCGGTGCGCCAAGAAATTAAAGCCGCGCAAAAAGCCAAAAAACTGCCCAAAGGCAAAGAAGAAGATCTGGCTCAAGCGGCCTTCGAGGCTGGCATCATTAACCAATACCAGTTGGATAAACTCAATGCCGCTACCGAAGCTTGCCTAGCCGCCTACGAAGTAGACGTTTTCACCCCAGAAGAATACTACGGCAACGGCGGCATCCAAGGCCTCACCGCCACCGGCGACGGCGGCCAAAAAGGCGCGGTAATACGCACGGCCAAGCCTGAGGCTAAGCCAAAAGCTGCGACTAAAGCCAAGTCGGCGAAGAAGAAAACAGAGGCGGTCTAACTTCCGCTAGGAGCCTAGCGCCTGACGTTAGCTGCCTCAACAATTGTTAATTAACTAATGCGCCTAGCCTCTCGCGCTTGGCGCCAAGCGATTTATTTATGAACCCACTTTTATCTGGCATTCGTGTTCTGGATTTATCCAGACTTCTACCCGGCCCTTATTGCTCGCTGTCGTTAGCGCAGCTAGGTGCCGAGGTAATTAAAATTGAAGAACCTAACGGCGGAGATTACGCCCGCAGTTTATCCCCCGAACTGTTTGACATTGTTAACCGTGGCAAACGCTCTATTACTCTAGATTTGCGCCAAGGTGCGGATGTTGAGCAGTTTAAAACACTGGTTAAAGACGCCGATGTGGTGCTGGAATCCTTCCGCCCCGGTGTAATGGAAAAACTCGGCTGTGGCTACGACACGTTAAAAACCATTAATCCCAAACTGGTCTACGCCTCATTAACTGGCTACGGCCACACAGGCCCTTACGCCAGCCGCCCAGGGCACGATTTAAACTATCTGGCCTACGCAGGTGTGCTTGACCAAACCGGCATTAAAGGCAAACGCCCGGCCATGAGTAATGTGCAAATTGCCGACCTCGCAGGGGGTGCGCAAAACTGCACCATCGCTATTTTGGCGGCGGTAATGGGCGCTAAACAAAGCGGCAACGGCTGCTTTGTGGATATCAGCATGCTCGACGGCGCACTGGCCTTACAAAGCATGGCGCTCTCTACCCTGCACCGCTATGGCACCACCCGCCCACGCGGGCAAGATATGCTCACCGGTGCACTGGCTAACTACAATATCTACCGCTGCCGCGATGGCAAATACCTCGCCGTAGGCTCACTTGAGCCTAAGTTTATGATGGCTTTCTTAAAGGAAATTACCCCCGGCTTTTTATGGCCGAAAAAGAAAAAACGGGCGGTTACAAACCGCCCCTACGATGATAGCCGTGTAGGGGCGATTTCTAATCGCCCGCCAAAAAAACAAGAAAGCAACAACGATGCCTTCTATAAACTGGCCGAAAACCCAAAAAAACTCGCCCGCATTATGACCCCCATGCGCTGGGTTATTCAGCTTATCCTTATCACCAAACCGCGTGATTATTGGGACAACAAACTCGCCCACCTTGAAACCTGCGTATCAGGGATTTTATCTTTGGATGAAGCCCTTAAAAACGAACAAGTGCTGGCACGCGGGCTGGTGGAGCAAGGCGAAAAAGGCCCACTAATCAACTCCCCTTTTCGCTTTGTAGGCGCTGAAGTATTAAACGGAATTAGCCCTAAACTTGGCGAACATAACAGTGAAATCCTAAGTTAACCCACTGCAAGATTTAACCACAGCAGCCAAGCGTTATGCTTGGCTGTTGTATTTTTGGTTGAAATCGCTGTCGCTCATCAGTAACAGCAAAATAGCCTCTAAAAAGGCCACTAAGCCTGGAATAAGTGTCCAGCAGAACACCAGGTAGATAAAGCCCCAGCCTGCTTGCCCTAAATAAAATTTATGAATACCAAAGCCGCCTAAAAAGAAAGCAAATAAGGCAGCAGCAACACGGCTGCGGCCACCGGGCGCAGGCATTTGTCTTACACCGCAGTGCGGGCAAATTTCGGCCTTACTATTGATAGTTTTTCCGCATTCTGAACAAAATTTTGTGTTTTCCATCTCTCTTCCTTTCGATATGTCTGTAAACTAGGGCGAACTTAAATTCGCAGCCGCTGTTATAGCGAATAATCATAAATTAAGAAATGGATTAGTGTTATGCAAAATGGCTTTGGCATTGTTTACTCCAATCGTTTAGAAAATTTAGCCGACGCATTAATTCAGTGGTGCGCTAAAACGCCGCTGCCCAGCCCCTTAGTAGAAGAAGTTGTGCTGGTGCAATCTAACGGCATGGCCGACTGGCTAAAACTTAGGCAAGCCGACGCTACAGGTATCAGCGCCAACACTCGCTACCCCATGCCAGCCAGTTTTTTATGGGAACTTTACCAGCACGTTTTAGAGCCAGAACAACTGCTTAAAATTAGCCCCTATAAGAAAAACAGCCTGCAATGGCGCATTTTCAGCTTGCTGCCTAACTTGCTTAGCCAGCCAGGGTTTGAACGCCCACGCCAATATTTATTAAACGAAGACAAACTAGATGTAGCCCGGCATTTTCAGCTTTCACGCCGCTTAGCTGACCTGTTCGACCAATATCAACTGTACCGCAGCGACTGGCTGCTAAACTGGGAACAAGGTCAAAACGCCGAGCCTCAGCAAGGTTTTAGCAACGAAGCCTTTAAGGCCGATGAAGCTTGGCAAAAAGCCCTGTGGCAAGCCTTGGTAAAAGACATTGGCAGCAACTACCAATCTAGAGCGGTGTTGCACCAAAAGTTTTTGCAAGGTTTAAACAAAGCCGATAAAGCCACTTTGCCACAGCGCATCATCTTATTTGGCATTAATTCTTTGCCTGCCCAGTTGCTTGAGGCATTGTATGCGCTGTCGCAGCACTGCCAAATCATGATGTTTGTGCTAACGCCAAGCCAAGAGTTTTGGGAAGATAAATATAATGGTGGCCACCCGTTATTGGATGCTTGGGGCGCTCGTGGGCGCGATTTTATTCGCCTCTTGCGTGAAGAATACGAACGCCAAGGCTCTGCCAACCAACTTAAACTGCAAGAAGCCGAACTGTATGGCGAGCTAGAACAAACCAGCGACAGCCTGCCCAAACAAATTCAGCAAAGCTTGCTGCAAAACCAAAGCCCGCCAAGCTGGCCTCAACCTTTGCCAGTGCCTCTACAGCAAACGCCCGGCCTAACCTTTCACCCAGCTTACAGCCGTCAACGCGAGGTTGAAGTGCTGCACGATAAAATCCTTGGTTTACTGGCCAAAGACCACAGTCTAAGTTACCGCGACTTTATTGTGATGATGCCCAACATCGAACATTACGTTCCTCATGTTGATGCGGTATTTGGCCGCCAGAAAGCGCCGCTTGAATACGCCATCAGCGATCGCAATGTATTGACCGAATCCACGCTGTTTCAAGCGCTGAACTACTTACTGGCTTTGCCACAAAGCCGGCTAACCTTCAGCGAAGTGTTTACTTTGCTAGAACAACCAGCCGTGCGTCGTCGCTTTAATATCCAAGCAAAAGAAGTGGAGCAGTTGCAGCGCTGGGCTGAGCAAGGACAGATTCGTTGGGGTTTTAATAAGGCTCACAAAGCACAAGTTCTAACGGCAAGCGATGCCCCCGATGCTTGGGAAAACAACACTTGGCAGCAAGGTTTCGACCGTTTATTAGCTGGTTACTGTGCAGGCGATGCCGCCGTGTGGGGGCAAGCCGACACCCCCATGATTGACCATTTAGCCTTAAACGAAGTAACCGCCAACCAAGGCGAATTGTTGGGGCGCTTTTATCAACTATTAAACTTGCTACAGCAATGGCAGCAAGGCCCAAGGCTGAACCAGCCACACCCACCGCAAGCCAATGAACAGGCAAACACTGAAAGCTGGCAAAGTATTTTTAGCGCACTGCTAGAGCAGTTTTTTAGCGCCAGCGACGACGATGAAAAAAACCTAATGGATGCACTTCAGCGAGCGCTCGGCAGTTGGCTCGACGACTGCCAAGCCGCTGCATTTAACCAAGCCCTGCCCTTGGCTCAAGCACGCATTGCTTGGTTGGATAAAATTGAACAAGCCGGCTTAAGCCAAAAACTGCACTTTAATGGCATTGTGTTTTGCACCCTAATGCCAATGCGCGCCTTGCCTTTTAAACACGTTTTCTTGCTTGGTATGAACGACGGCGACTACCCGCGCGAGCAAATTAGCCCCGATTTTGACCTAATGCAGCACCACTACTTAGCCGGTGATCGTGACCGCCGTGGCGACGACCAATACCTATTTTTAGAGGCGCTGATGAGTGCACGCCAGTCGCTTACTATTAGCTGGGTCGGCAAAAGCATTGTTGATGGCTCGACTAAAGAACCTTCGGTGCTAGTAAACCAACTGCGCGATTATCTTGCCCTCTGCTTTGAAAACACTGAAAGCTTAACCTACTCAAGCCCGCTCACGCCCTTTAGCCGCAGCTACTTCGAGAAAGGCTCTAGCCACCGCACCTACGCTCAAGACTGGCTAGGCCTTTACAAAAATAAAGCCATAGTAAACAACGAGTTACTAAGCTTTTCTAATGCGATTGATAATATTAATTTTAATCAGTTAGCACGCCTATTAAAGAACCCAGTTGAAGTGTTTTTCCGTGATGGCCTTGGCGTTGCCTTCACCGACCTAGAAGACAACAGCGAAGAAGACGACGAACCATTTACCTTAACCAACCTTAGCAAATGGCAACTGCGCAGCGTCTTTTTAGAGTCAGAACAAAGCCCAGCTTCCTTTGCCATGCTAAAACGCGCAGGTACTTTGCCTATTGGCGGCTTTGCGAACCAATACATCAACCAAGCAGAAAACGAAGCCAATAACATTCGCTCTCGCATCCAGCTTCTTACCGAAGGGGCCATGCCAATAGAACCTAAGCACTCTATTGCGCTGAGCTTAAATGCTTCGGGGTTAAGCACCAAGCTGGTGGGCCAACTCGGCCAGCTTTGGCAAGGAAATGGCTGTTTTCAGCTTTATTCATCAGCCAGCAACATAGGCACAGCCAGCCAGCCTAGGTTTGATAAAGTGGCCTTAGCTTGGGTAACACACCTGGCGGCATGCGCTTCTGGCTTGTCACTCACCACCTATTTAGTGGGATTAAGTGGCACCCTTAGCTTTACGCCTGTTAGCCAAAGCGGCGCATTAAGCGAACTTAACTTGCTGTTAGAACTTTATTGGCAAGCGCTACAGCAACCCTTGCCCGTGCCACCTATGGCGGCCAGCCAATTTATGCACGCGTCATTCTTAGCCAAAGAAGACGCCAACCAAGAAAGCCTTGAAAAAGCCGCCATGCAGGGTTTTTACAATGATAGAGGGCTGTGCGATTTGGATAATCTCTACATAAAAAGAGCCTTTAGCCGCTTTGAACAAGTTTGGCAAAACGATGGCAGCCGCTTTATGGCTTACGCCAATCAGCTTTATCTACCCATTTTAACCGCGCTTAAAGCCACGCAGGCCAATCACCATGAGTAATATGCAACCCCTTGATACCCTTCAACTGCCATTAATGGGCAAGGTGCTGATTGAAGCCAGTGCTGGCACCGGCAAAACCTACAGCTTGGCCGCGCTTTATGTTCGCTTGGTTATTGGTGGCAGCAACACTGCCTTTGCTGAAGGCTTAAAGCCAGAGCAAATTTTAGTGATGACCTTTACCCGCGCGGCCACTCAAGAACTGCGCCAGCGCATTCGCCAGCGTTTGGCCGAAGCCGCCGCCGTGCTTCAAGGCAGCCAAGAAGCTCAAGACGACTTTTTAACCAACCTAATTGCCAATCTGCCAGTGCCTAAGAACGTCGCCGCAGAGCGCTGCTTGCTGGCATCGCTGCAAATGGACAAGGCGGCCATTTACACCATTCATGGCTTTTGCCAGCGCGTGCTACAGCGCTTTGCCTTTGCTACCAGCCAACCATTTGAACAAGATATGGAGATGAACGAAGCCGCCATACTGCTGCAAGCCTACCAAGACTACTGGCGGCGCTTTATTCAACCCCTGCAAGCTGGCCTAGTAGACGCTCTTAGCCAGCTTAAAATAACCACCCCGAACACCTTAAAGGCCAAGGTTACGGCCTTTATCGAAGAAAACGACCTAGCGGTGCAAGCGGAAAAAACCGACTTCCCTCAAAGCATCTTGGCATGTGAGGCTAATTTAAACGCCCTAGCCCGCGCCAAAGCTCAGGTTATTGGCTTACTGCAAGAACAAAAAAGCCTGCTTTTAGACTGGCTTCAAGCCGAAATAGACGAAGGTAATCTTAAGCAATCTAACTTAGGCAAAGGCGCTACCGAAGCCTTAGACGCTTTTATGTCGGCTGGCACCCACAACGACAAGCTCAGCTATTTTTCCAGCCACGGCTTGCAGCTTAAAGCCAAGCGCCATTGCGAAGTGCCGCCCGCCCTTAGCTGCTTAGCGGCCATGAACGGCTATCTTGAACAGCAAGAACAAACGCAGTTTCCAACTCAAGACCTGCTTAGCCATGCCGCCAACTGGACAGCCGAAGAATTTCAGCAACAGCTTAACAGCCGCTCGTTAATTACCTTTAACAGCATGATTAGCGCCTTATCCGCCGCACTCAATCACAACCCCAACCCAGACATGGCCGCCTTGCTGGCCAAACAATTACGCAGCGCTTATCCCTGCGCCCTGATCGACGAATTTCAAGACACCAACAGCGAACAATACGGTATTTTTTCAGCCATTTACGATAACGCCGCCAGCGAAAACCTAGCTTGGCTAATGATTGGCGACCCTAAGCAGTCTATTTATGGCTTTCAGGGGGCCGACATCGACGCCTACATTCAGGCGAAAAACGCCACCGCCGCCAACAACTGCTACACCTTAAACACCAACTACCGCTCTAGCCACGCCATTATTGAAGCCACTAACCACCTGTTTGCCAGCTCGCCTATGGGGCAAGACGCACTGTTTGGCAACCAAGCCATTCAGTTCCAGCAAATTAACAGCCCTAAAGCGCACGAACCCAGCCAATTTGCACTTAACCAACAAAGCCAACAAGCTGGCGTGGTGCTGTGTTACCCACAAAGCAGCGAGGTTTATGGCGCAGGTGAAAGCAAAGCCATGCTGGCGGCTTATTTTGCCAAACAAACCCAGCAGCTTTTAGCCAACGCCAGCCTAAAAGGCCAAGCCCTTAAACCCAGCGACATCACCTTGCTGGTGCGCAGCCGCCACCAAGCCGACGACATCAAAACCGCATTAAGCCAACTTAATATCGACTCGGTGTTTTTATCCGAACGCAACAGCGTTTACGACAGCCAAGATGCCATCGACCTACTTAGCATCTTAAAAGCCATTGCTCATTCGGGTAACAGCACGCAAGTACGCAGCGCCCTAGCCTGCACGCTACTGGCCTACAGTTGGCAAGAGCAGCAAGCCATGTTCCAGCAAGACGAAAAGCTGCAAAGCATTTTGCGCCTTTTCCGCGACTTAAAAGTAACTTGGGAAAAGCGCGGCCCCTTGCCCATGATTCACAGCCTGGTGCACCAACTTAAGCTGCCAGAACGTTTACAACAGGCCGAGGGCGAACGCACCCTTACCAACCTGTTTCACTTGGCTGAATTACTGCAACGCCAAGCCAAACAGCTTGATGGCATCAGCGCGCAACTACAAAGTTATGAACGCGCCTTGGCAGAAAAACCACAAGGCAGCGACGACAATACTGAACTGCTTATTCGCTTAGAAAACGAGCGCAACCGTGTGCAAATTATGACCTTGCACAAATCTAAGGGGCTGGAGTTTCCCATTGTGATGCTGCCTTTTGTGTCTTTGGCGGCATCCGCAAAAACGCCCAAAGAAGAGCACGACGAAGAAATGCGCCTGCTTTACGTTGGCATCACCCGCGCCAAACACGCCTGCTTTATTGGCTTTTTGCGCAGTAAATACGGCAACGTCAAAGAAAGCATGGTAGAAACCAGCCCACTTGGGCGGCTGCTTTTTGGCAGTGAGAAAAGCGCTTCCGACAGCGAACAAGTTATAAACCAGCGCCTAGAGCAGCTTTGCCACAGCAGCCAAGGCATGATTGCCCTGCAAACTGGTGTTTTATCACAGGCAAGCTTTGCCACCCCAAGCATGCCAGAGCCAGAACTGGCCGCTGACACAGAGTTAAAACTCGAACTTCACCTGCCCAAACCTTGGTGGGTAAGCAGCTATTCAGGCTTGATTAAAGGCAAAAGCAGCACCGCCTTTACAGCCAAAGCAGAAGACGAACCCGATGCCGAATTTGACGAGCAAGGCCATAAGTTACTCAGCACCCATAACTTCCCGAAAGGTCGCCACACAGGCAACCTATTCCACGCTTTATTAGAACAGTGCGCCAAGCCAAGCTTTAGCGCCACAGTGAATGCGCCAGAACAATTAGCGTTATTGATAGAGCGCGAAACCCGCAACGAAATTTGGCAAGACAAACAAGCCTTTATCGCAACCTGGCTAAAACAAATTGCCACCACCAGCCTGCCCTTTGGGCCAACACATTTGGCCTTAACCGAAGCCAGCGCCGTTCTAGCTGAAAGTGAATTTTGGCTAAAAGCGCCGCAGCTTAACCTGCAAAAACTCACTGAACTTAGCCTTGCCTATTTGCCCCGCAGTCGCGCGCCATTAAACCTATCTCAGCACGGCTTAAACGGCATGCTTAAGGGGTTTATTGACCTGCTGGTTGAACACCAAGGCAAATACTATGTGCTGGACTACAAAACCAATCATTTAGGCTACAACGACCAAGCCTACAGTCACAGCAACCTGCGCGAGGCTGTGCTGGCCAACCACTACGATTTACAAGGCTTGATTTATCAGCAAGCCTTACACCGTTTATTAGGTGCGCGCCTGCCCAACTATCGCCCAGAACAGCACCTTGGTGGCAGTGCGTTCTATTTTATTCGCGGCATTAATAATCCAGATAGCCGTGGGCTGTTTTATATCCCTGCCAACCTAGAGCTATTAACCGCAATGGAAAACCTATTCAATGATGCAGGAGCCTTGGCATGACACTCGCTTTTGAACAACCCGCTCTACGCGCCATAGATCAAGCATTGGTGGATTTTTTACAGCGTCAATTTCCACAAGCAACCACCAAACAGTGCCAACTGGCAGGGCTTATTAGCGCGCAATTGGCCGATGGCCACCTATGCCTACCCATCGAAGAACTTAGCCATAACCAACACGAATTACTCAGCCACAACCCGCTGCTTAGCGACAACGGCAGCACCCCCTTGGTTATTGACCAAGGCGCGCTGTACCTACAACGCTACTGGCAACTTGAAAGCGAGATTAGCCAGCAAATTAACCAGCGTTTGGCGCAAAGATCAGCCGCTAATACCAATATCAAAGCCTATTTAGATGTTTTGTTTAGCGCAGAAGAAGAACAAGCCTTAAACGGCGAAACCAACTGGCAAAAAATTGCCTGCGCGCTGGCCGCAAGACAACACTTTGGCTTAATTACCGGCGGCCCCGGCACAGGTAAAACCACCACAGTGGTTAAGCTTTTGGCCCTGCACCAACTTATTGCCCAAAGCCAGAACCAATCACTAACCATCCGCTTGGCCGCTCCAACTGGCAAAGCCGCTGCGCGTTTGGCCGACTCGATTAGCGGCGCGCTCGCACGCCTTAAAAACTTAGGAGTGGAACAAGCCATCATCGACGCCATCCCTGGTGAAGCCATCACTCTGCACCGATTATTAGGCTCCCAGCCCCACACTCGTCACTACCGCCATAACCAAAACAACCCGATAAGTGCCGACTTGGTGGTGGTGGATGAAGCCTCGATGATTGATATCGACATGATGAGCGCCCTACTCAAGGCGCTACCCAGCTCGTGCGTGCTGGTGTTAGTGGGCGATAAAGACCAGCTCGAAAGCGTCGAAGCAGGCGCCATAATGGGCGACTTATGCAAGCAAGCCGACGCCATTGCTTACCAGCCAGAAACGCTTGAGTTCTTACAACAAGCGGGCTGCAACCTAGACAACAGCACCAATACCAAAAACGGCAGCGCACTGGCCCAAGCCACCGTAAAACTTCGTAAAAGCTGGCGCGCACAAAACGCGCCACACATTTTGGCTCTGGCCGATGCCATTAACCGCAGCAACCAAACAGGCGCAAACCAGTGTTTTACCCTGTACCCAGCGCCTGCCTTGGTGCGAGCCAACCTAGCCGAACTTGACCAAGATAGTTGGATTGAGCAGCACCTTATTAAAGGCGAAACCGGGTTGGCAAACTTAAGCGAAAAAATCAAAAACCAGCGCCCCACGCCCGACGCCAGCGCCGAGGCTTTCTGCAACTGGGCCAGTGCCGCGCTAAAGCACCTAAGCAAACAACAACTGCTTAGCCCATTGCGCCAAGGTCCCGCAGGGGTAACTGCGTTAAACGCTCGCATCAAGCAATGCCTGCAACAGCACCGCCATCTTGATACCACCCACCACGAAAACAGCTTTGTGGAAGGCGAACCTGTGCTGGTTACTGAAAACCGTTACGACCTAGGCGTAATGAACGGCGATTTAGGGCTAACCCTAAACCACCCAAAACTTGGCCTGCGCGTTGCCTTCGCCGACCCCAGAGAGAAAAGTGGAAGCCCCATTCGTTGGGTTCTACCTGAGCATCTCATCGACTTTAGCCAAGGTGGCTATGCCATTACCGTGCACCAATCGCAAGGCTCGGAATACGAAAATGTCTTGCTTTACCTGCCTGAACAAGACACCCCAGTGCTTGGCAAAGAACTGCTTTACACCGCCGTAACCCGCGCCAGCAAATACTTCACCCTGCTAGAACACGACCCTGAAATATTTAACCTAGCCCTAAACCGCTCTAGCACGCGCAACACCAAACTTGCCGAACGCCTTCGCTCGTAGGGGCGATTTGCAATCGCCTGCGGGCGCATGCAATGCGCCCCTACAACATCGTAAAATCACCGCGCATTCCGTAGGGGCGATTTGCAATCGCCCGCGGGCGCATACAATGCGCCCCAACCAACATCAACCTAAGTGCCTAGAACAGCCCCATAAGCAGCTATTGCTAAAGAGCCACATTGCCAACATAATAGCCAGCTTTATTCTATAGCCTTAATTTCCACCTGTATCACGAGTTTGCATGATTACCCCGACACAACGCCGCCATTCGCGTTGGTATGAAGTTAT
>JBASZG010000091.1:0-2747 GCA_049277875.1 Venatoribacter sp. | reverse complement strand
GTATTTCTAAAGCGAGTTCGGCTCCACGTATACGTGCTTTATCAATATTTCGGTACTCAATGACGGAAAATGCCCCTATATTATTGCCAGTGCTTTCCGAATCAATTAAGTCTTTTACATCGTTATGGTGAAGAGTTAGTTCAATATATGCCTTTCCTAAGTTTCTGCGCAGCATAGCTTCCCATGTGCTTGATCTTTCCGCTTTTAAAGCCGTATTACCTTGAATAATGAATCGTCCACGATTGAAACTTGAGAACTGCTCAAGCAATGACGGCGCTCGAAAACCTTGGCCGTATCCAAGTCGGGCAGACCAGTTTTCCTCTTCCCAAGCCAATGAAAGCCTAGGGTTCACACTGTTTCCAAAGTCGTCATAATGGTCGTAACGTAAACCCGCCACAAAATTCCATGCTTTATTAAACTGCCACTGATCTTGAGCGACAACAAACATATTATTACGGGATGTTTTTTTCGAATTAATGCTTACGTCAAGCTCATCGCGCTTAATACCACCACCCACAGATAGCTTATGTTCTGCCATGGTATGCAAATGATAAATTGCATCTGCTTGGTACTGCAAAAAATCGGTTGTTTCTACTGTAGGGTGGCTTCTATTCGTTTCTCCGACACTTTGGCCAACACTTGCGCGCAGCTCTAATTCACCGTAGGTTCCCAAGTTTTTATAATCTAAACTGCCGAAATAACGACGCTCTTCTTCGTAGCTTATGTAGCTTTGTCCTCTACTAAAAGAGTCTGCTTGACTATCACGATCAAACACTTCAAACGCCCAGCCAATACTATCAGTGTGATTGGGTTGCCAGCGCCCACGATAACTACCTGACCAGTTAGTTAACTCGCCAGCATCATCTCCATTTGAGTTTTTATGTTGTAAGCTATCTCTGTAAGTTTGTTCTAAAGTAATGCCATGGCCTAAAGTTTCGTTGCCAGTACGAATGTTAATACCTGTTTGTAAGGTTTCTCGGCCTTGCTCGCTTGCCCCTCACGTAATCGCCATACTTATACCTGGCTTTGCTCCAGGGTTTCTTGTTACAACATTAACTACACCGCCTAGTGCTTCTGATCCATATAAAGAGGAAAGAGGCCCACGTATTACTTCAATGCGTTCTATATCAAAATAACCAATTTGGCTTGGATTCGAGCTGCCATAGTTATTGGTTCTACGAAAACCATCCACCAATACTAAGGTGTGATTTGAGTTAAATCCTCGAATAGATATGCTACCCGTTGAACCATTGCTTGAGGTTGTTACGCCAATGGCTTGCTTTAATGCCTGACTCACATCGGAATCACCATGGCGGTCAAGATCCTCTCTATCTAAAACTTCGACGCTCGCCTGCACCCCTTCTATGGGAAGTATATGGCCAGAAGGGGTGACGTTTATTGGATCTAACTGAATGCCAGAATCGGACTCAGCTTTCGCCCAGAGAGGTATGGTCAGCAGCATTAAGGAGCAAAACAAGCTTTTTTTCACAGCACTATTCCTTTTCATAGCGAAATAAAGCAGCCACTTTAAAGGAATTTATCTTGATCCCCGAGTGCCATAATGTCGCACCTCTTTAGTATTAGTTCTTACTCTCAATAGGTTATTGAAAACTATTAAAACCTCTGGTCAAGCCCGACAATGACGACTTCTCTTGTCATTCCCCGATTCGGTAGTCCGTCATCCTTATTCGGCTGCTGCCACCATCGGCGCGAGTAATTCTTCAACCGAGTTACGAGTAAAGGTGAAAGCTTCGCGCGCGCCTTTTAGGGCTTGTTGGCGTTGCTCATCGGTTAGCTCAATGGCGTCCAGCGCTTCTTTAAAACGACGCCAGTACAGGCCACGTCCATCGCCATGCCCAGTTAAGTGGCGAGCGCCATGAGTTTCAGATAACCCCAAAGATTCTTTGGCGTGTTTCAGCAAAATAGCTGCGCCAATATTGGAACCTTCTACGGTGTAGAGCCAGCCCAAGGCCTCGTAATTATTGGATACTTGAATTTGTGTGGCCGCCTCTTGGTCAACGGCCATAGCCTCAGCGCTTAGCCCCAAATCGCGGCAGTCTTGTTGCACGGCATTAAAGCGGTCACGTTCAGACAGGTCTGGGAACAACGCTTGCATCTCGGCGTTTTGATACCAACTGGAAGTGATTTGCTGCAAACGTGCCTGAGTACGAATAAATTGGGTGTAGCGATCAAGCGCAGAAAAAGGATTCAGCGACATAATACGCTTATCCAAACTTTCGTGAGTGCTGGTGGTGTTTTCTTTTAAAAACAAAGATAACAGAGCCGTTTCTTGGGTAGTTTGAGTGGTCATAATTTACCTTTTTGAAAAATGCAAAAGCCCTTTCAAAGAAAGGGCGAGTTAACAACAGGCTCCCGCCGAGGCGGGAGCAAAGAGCGTTATTTAGTAGCTGGCGCTACATCAAAGCTGAAGGTGTATTGGCCATCGGTGATATCGGTTAGATGTACGCGGGCGTAACTTTTGCCGTCACCTGAGCGTAGAAGTACGCCATTTTCTGGGTTAGCTACAAACTTATGCACACCAGCAGGGTGTGATGCATTCATGCCTGTGTATAGATAAAAACCATAATCAAACCCTGTCATTACAGTACCTGTATACGCAGGATTCAGCGCCGATGTTAGGCTGTCTTTTACCCATTTATCAGCGGCGCTGGGGGTGCTCCAACCGCTGTTATCGGTTAGCAATGCTTTGGCGTTGGCAATTAATGTGGCATCGGTCAGTTTATCGG
>JBASZG010000090.1:0-11306 GCA_049277875.1 Venatoribacter sp. | reverse complement strand
CTACTTTTACGCCATCTAAGGTTAGTGTGCCCGTTTCGGCGGCACGAACACCCATCGCAGGCGCGGCTTTAAATTTTAAGCCGGGGGTATTGCCAGGCACGATAAACAAACGTGGTTTGCCACGCAGTGACGCTGCTACTAAGTACAGGTCTACCTTACCGCCAAAAGGCACTAAGGTTTTTACGCCATTAAGAACATAGCCATTGCCAGATTTTGACGCTTTAGTGCCAAGTTTGTTGGCATCAAAAAGTGGGTGATTTTCTTGTACGGCAATGGTGGCGCGTACAGGTTTTTCTTCCGCCCAGCGAGGTAGCCACTTACTTTTTTGTGCTTCTGTGCCCCAGCGTACCAAGGCATTAGCCACCGCCACAGGGGCAAGTGTGGCGTAAGCAAGGGTAAAGTCGCCGCGCGCCAGTTCTTCGGCAATGATAGCGCTGGTGGTGGGGCTGTAACTGGTGGCTGCACCGCCCATGCTTTCAGGCACAGAGAAAAGGTTTAAACCCAGTGCAGAAATGTCTTCTAAAAAGTTTTCAGGAAGTTGTTTGTTTTCATCGGCATCATGAGCCAAACCTCGTACCACTTCGCTGGCATAAGCGCGAATCGAGTCTTGAATCATTTGCTGTTCTTCCGACAAGCTCAGATCGAAAAGCGGTTTGGAGTTTTGGTCGGTTAAAAGCTTAACGTCTTTTTGATTTTTCTGGCGTTTTTCCATTAGTTTGCCAGCAAATTCAAATCCTTTTTTGGTGCCTAGGTAAGCTAGGCGTTCGGCAGGTTTTTGTAGGCCATGTTTTTGCGCCCATTCGCTGCCGGCAAAACGGCTGGCGATTCTCAGCCCAATACCTTGAATATCTTTTGCCATGAAAATGCTCTCTGTTGTTCTTATAAAAATGATGAAACTGTAACTACGCTATCAAAAGCTTAAGCACATTCCCAAAAACACCGGGCTTTGCCATTGGCACAAATATCAGTAGTGTGCGGCAAATAGGTCAGTGCTTGGGTTGTGTGGCAGAAGCCGCTATGATGACCATCCTTTTAAATTGCGATTTGAACTGCCGATGCTAACACTGCTGTCTCCTGCAAAAACACTTGATTTCGACACCCCATTTGTGAGCGATAAACTCAGCCAACCGGTGTTTTTAGATCAATCTGCGCTATTAATCGACGAGTTAAAGCAACTCTCGCCCGATGCTGTTGGTAAACTAATGAAACTGAGCAGTAGCCTAGCTCAACTTAATGCAGGGCGCTTTCAGGCATGGCAGTTACCTTTTACACCTGCAAATGCCAAAGCCGCCTTGTTGGCATTTAAAGGGGATGTTTACCAAGGGTTGAACGCGGAAACATTTAATCAGTCACAGTTAGCCTTCGCGCAAACGCATTTGCGTATTTTAAGTGGCTTGTATGGCGTGCTAAAACCTTTAGACCTTATTCAAGCCTATCGTCTAGAGATGGGAACTGGTTTTGCTAATCAGCGCGGCAAAAATCTTTACGAATTTTGGGGCGAACGTATTACCGAGCACTTAAATGAAGAAGTAAAACGCAGTGGCAGCCAGGTGATTATTAACTTGGCCTCCAATGAATATTTCAGTGCCGTCAAGCCTAAGCTTTTACAGGCCGAGCTGATTACTCCTGTGTTTAAAGATGAAAAGAATGGTCAGTATAAAATCATCAGTTTTTACGCTAAAAAAGCGCGTGGTTTTATGGCTCGCTGGATTATTGAAAATAACCTGAATGATGCAACTAAGCTGCATCAATTTAACTTAGCTGGATACCGTTTTGACGATGAACAATCACAAGGTAACACTTTGGTGTTTAAACGCGCCGAGAAGGATATTACCAATGCGTAAGCTGCTTATAGTGAGCCTAGCCTTGGCTTTAGCTGGCTGTGTTATGGCACCGCAAACCATCAGCCTTAGTGAACAGATTGATTTGCATGGCAAAACTGCGCAAAAACGTGATGCCTTAGTGCGTGTTATTGATCAGCGCCAAGTGTCAAAAGCGTTGCTGGGTAATCGTGGTGGGCGCTCACCTGAAAAATCGCCGATATTTTCCAATGCACCGCTTGAGCAAACTCTTACTAAAAAGCTGCAAAACTCGCTGGCGGGTTTGGGCTTTGGGCAAAACTCAGAGCAAGAGCCAGTGAAAGTGCAGATGGATATTCAGGTGTTTAAATTTTCTTGCAATAAAGGCTTTGTGGTAAACGAGTGCAGCATCAGCATGCGTTTTCTTGTTACCGTGATAGACGGCAACACCACCTTTAAAAAGCCTTATGGCATTAACGAGATGCGTTCGGTTGCGGCTTCGCCCATTGCCGAGTACAACGAGAAATGGATGAACGAAGCCCTAGACCGAGTTTGGAGCTATATGCTGGAAGACAAAGACTTAAAAAGCGTCTTGGCTATCCGCTAAACGCGCTCCCATTTCTCGCATGTCTTTGCCACTTGGGGTTTGGTACACACTTAGCCCAAACTCGCCAATAATCGACAGCAAGTGATCAAAAATATCCGACTGTATTGCCTCGTAAGGTACCCATTGCACGGTATCGGTAAAGCAATACACCTCTAAGGGCAGTCCTTCGGAGGTTGGTGCCATTTGGCGCACAATCATCAGCATATCTTGGCGAATAAGTGGGTTGTTTTTGATGTACTGCAAGGCGTAGGCGCGAAACGTGCCAATATTGGTCAGGCGGCGCTTATTCAGTGGTTTTTTCCCTTGTTTTTCTAAGCGCTCGTTCCAGCTAACAATGTCTTTTTGTTTGTCTTCTAAATAGTCCTCAAGCAAGTTAAAGCCTTGCAAGCGTTCGATATCGTCATCGGTCAAAAAGCGAATGGTTTGCTGATCAATTAAAATACTGCGTTTGATACGTCGGCCACCCGACTCTTGCATGCCGCGCCAGTTTATAAAAGATTCACTGATGAAATTTTTGGTTGGCACAGCGGTAATGGTTTTATCCCAGTTTTGAATCTTGACCGTGTGTAAGGCGATATCGATAACGGCACCATCGGCATTTTGCTGTTTCATTTCGATCCAATCGCCAATTCGAATAAGTTGGCCAGATGAAATTTGCACGCTTGCCACCAAAGACAACAGGGTGTTTTGAAACACCAACATTAACACCGCCGCCATCGCACCCAAGCCAGAGATTAAGAACACGGGTGAGCGGTTTACCAGCAAGGCAATGATAAAAACAATGGAAACAATCACTATGGCTATTTTTAAAATTTGTAAGTAGCCCTTAATAGGTTTGTTGCCTGAATCTGGACGGCGCTCATACAAAAGCCCAGTTAAATTAATGATTTGATTGGCAGAAAGCGCCAGCATCACCACAACAAAGCCTTGGGCTAGATTGCTGATAAAAATGCCCAAGCTTTCTGGCAAGTCGGTGATAAAACGTACGCCTTCAGAAAGAATGACTGCCGGAATAATATGGCTTAGCCATGAGATAAATTTCAGTCGGCCTGATTCAACCAAGTCTTTCAGCGCCCCTAAGCGCAAGGTGTTAAACACCACGCGCAGCAGCACTTTTTTAATAAGTAAGTCCACCAACAAACTAAATAGCACCAAACCAGCTAAGGCTAGGGCGGTGTTAACTTGTGGAATATTCAGAAAGCTGAGTAGATGTTCTAGGTCTAACACAAAATCTCCTTATCGAAATTGAAAAATCTATTAGAATGCGCGCTCATTCTATCAAGTAATGCATCATGCCTGAATTTTCTGTTGATTTGCTGTTATTGCTAAGCATGGTTGCGTTTGCGGCTGGCTTTGTTGATGCCATTGCTGGCGGCGGTGGTTTACTTACCATTCCGGCTTTATTGTTTGCAGGCTTGAACCCTGTGCAGGCTATCTCAACCAATAAGCTACAGGCCAGTTTTGGAAGCTTTACAGCAAGCCGCTACTTTATCAAGCAAGGCTTGCTGCAGCCTAAAGAACAGTGGTTTAGCCTGCTTATGGTGGCTTTAGGGGCGGGGCTTGGTTAATTAGCGATTCAGTATCTTAGCAGCGATTTATTGCTAAAGGTTCTGCCTTACCTATTGATTCTTATCGCTATTTATCTTTTCTTTGGGCATAACTTTGGCAAGCACCAAACTCAACCTAAAGTAACTGATAGAACGCTAAGTAGTACATTAGTTCCAAGTGTGGGCTTTTACGATGGCTTCTTTGGCCCTGGCACAGGCACTTTCCTAACCTTGGGATACTGCCAATTGGGTGGGCGCAACTTTCTTCAGGCAACCGCTCAAGCCAAGCTGCTCAATTTTGCCACTAATCTAGTTTCGCTCTTGGTATTTTTATTATCGGGCCAAATTGTATGGGCAGTTGGCTTAAGCATGGCTGTGGGGCAAACTATTGGCGCACGGTTTGGCGCGGCCACCGCATTAAAACGCGGTGTTGTTTTTATTCGTTTAATCACGGTTATTGTGTGTGTGGTTATGAGCGTAAGCTTGCTAACAAAGTAGAAATCAAGAGGTAAAAATGGATAAAGCAGTTAATGCCATGATGGTTTTTGCTCTTATTGTTGTCACCATTTGGTGGCTGCATGGTAAAGGCATCATCTAGTTTACAACTCAATTTTTAGCGGCCAGCCCGCTATTTCAATGCTATTTTGGCTAATCACTAAATCGGCGGCACTTAACACTTGCTCGCCAAAGTGGTAGCTGGGTTTAGTGTTGCCTGCACTGCAGGCAAGGTCAAAGTCGGCGGCCTGCTGCATCACCGATTCATTCTTGTGTTGGTAACTTTTCCATTCAGTTTGGCTGTATTTGCCTTTAAGCAAGGCCATGCTTTGGCTTGGGCCAATTAAGTAAGCCGAAGCATTGTTACCGCCAAATCCTTTGGCGTTTAAAAAACAGAGTGCTTGCTGCTGGCTGTCTAGCTCTTTGTGGTCTAACAAAAACTGCAAATGGTGTTGATGAACGTCCTCGGCCAAGCAATGAATACTTTTGATGCCGGGAATGATGCCATAACGCCAAGAGCCTAGAGCGCACAACAGTTGGTCGGCGCTGGCGCTGGCCAATGAATGGCCCCAATAAGACTTAACCGCCGTAACCGGCCAAGCTGGAATTTCAAAGGTTTGAGCCAAGGTTGACAGAATATGCGACTCAGAGGTGCGGTTAGCAGGCGTGCTAGAACCGTGCGCATGCACATAAGAGCCTTGCTGCAATGCTTCCTTACCGAACTGCCTTTGTGCGCTCGCCATCGCTTTTGCCAAACTAATGTAATTACCCACCCCAGGATTAGAAATAGAGCGCTTAAAGCCGTCGGCCTGAATAAAAACCTCCCTAACCGAGGCATAGATGGTTAAGCCATTGTCCAACGCAAGTTGGTCGTCGCTTAGAATAAAAAACTGCGCTGATTCTGCCAAAGTAAAGCCAACGTTTTCGGCGAACGGGCGGCTGGCTCGCGCAAAGTCGATGGCTTGCTCTGCTGTTAGGTTATCCAAGGCACGCAATTTGGGCTCACTGGTCAGCGCTGTCATGGCGCTGTAGCCTTCAATAATTTCAGGGGTAATAGGGGCTTCACTGGTGCCAACTATGGCAATGCGGCTGCGCCCAAGCTGAATATCATCTACCGCCAGTTTCAAGTTATACAAAAAGGTGGCACAGGCTCCGCTTAAGTTGCCTGTGGTGCCTAAATTGCCAAGCAAATAGGCGTTAATAAAATCGGCTGGCATTTGGTTAAAACCTAAGGCGCACTGCTTGGCGCTGGCACGTTTTCCTAGCGCATTGGCCTTAAGCATGCCGCCAAACCCTAAGTCGTCTAGCTGGCCCATTGCAGAACCGGCATAAACCGAAATTTGTGTGGGGCTGACCTGCTGTTTTAAACAATCAAAATTCACGCCCAATTGCCCAAGAGCATCGCTCATAGCGTAAACGCTCATTTGCAAACCTCGCGGATGGTGATGCGATGGATAACCGTCGCCCACAGTAAAGCCCTTGGGTAATAATCCAGCGCTTTGCACCTGAGCAATGGGTTTTTCTAGCTGGCGAATCAGCGTGCCTGCTTTAATTTCGTGTTGCTGAGTTTGGGGGTTAAGGCCCATAAGTTGAGCCAAAGAAGCATAGGTGCTGCGCTGCTCGGACGCTGGTAAATGGTCTAGCAACAAACGCTTATAAGCGTGAAAGCCAGAGCTTCGACCTGCGCTATTGATACCACCAAACCCAACCACTACCGCCAGCTTTTTCATAAACATCTCTAATTCAAACAAGGTGCTGGCAGTGTATGCCTTTGGTCTGGGTTTAATTTGAACAAAAAAGACGAATAATAGGCCGAAAAAGACAAACTATTTAAGACCAAATAGTTAAAGCCAAGTAGTTAAAACAAAAACACTAAGGAAATCTTATGCTGACATCGGTTGCTCTTTTAGCCCTCGACACCATGCTTAGCTCTAGCGTGGCCATTCCTCTGGAAATGCTGGAAGCGGTGCGCGCGCGCTTGCGCTTAAAAAAGAGCGAACAGGCCAATTTTAGCGTGCAGATTGTGGCTCAAACCTTGGCAGCGGTAAGCATGCTTGGCGGCTTTAAAATTCACCCAAGCCATACTTTTAACCAACTTGATAAGGCCGATTTAATTGTGGTTCCGGCTCTTTGGCGCAACCCCAAGCCACAACTTAAGGCGCAAACACAAGCCATAGCTTGGCTTAAACAACAGTATCAGCAGGGCGCTAATATCATTGCCATTGGCACAGGTGTGTGCTTTTTAGCCGAAGCTGGGGTGCTTGATGGCAAACCTGCAACAACGCATTGGCACTATCTTGAACAATTTGCCAAAGACTACCCAAGAGTGCTGCTAAAGCGGCAACACCTGCTTACCCAAGCTGGGCGGCTTTTTTGTGCGGCCAGTGTTAATTCAGGAGCGGACTTGATGGTGCATTTTATTCGACTTGAATACGGCCAAGAACTGGCGCAAAAGGTTGAACAGCAGTTTTCGCCAGAAGTCCGCAGGGCCTACGAAAAACGAGTGTTTTATGCAGGGCAATCGCATCCAGATGAAAGCATTGCCTTAGTGCAAACTTGGTTGCAGCAAAACCTAACGCTAAATCCAAGCTTGCAAGAGTTAGCCGCAATGGTTAGCTTAAGCCCCAGACAATTTAATCGTCGGTTTTATCAAATGCTTGGTCAAACGCCAGGAAACTATCTGACGCAGCTAAAAATAGAGGCCGCAAAAGAATTGCTGCAACAAAGCAATTTGAGCATTACCGACGTTGCTTTGGCGGTCGGCTACCAAGATTTGGGCTATTTCTCACGAGTTTTTCGCAGGCTGAATAGCCAGTCGCCCAGCGAGTTTCGCCGCAAAGTACGTTGCAAATTATTTTTAATCTAAAAGGACACAATGATGTCAGAATTTTCTCCCTTAATGAGCCTTGCCCAAGCTGGGCTGTACGATGAACCTGGCCGTAGTGCGCATTATTTGGAAATGCAGTGGCCAAGCTCAGCCGAACCTAGCATTGTAAAAGAAGCCATTAAAAAAGCACTTAAGCCCATTAATGGTGCGCATATTGCCGTTGCTTTTGGCATGGATGCTTGGGCGCGCTTACACCCTCATGTAAGCCCATTAAAGTTGCGCCACTTTACCCGCCTTGAAGGCAAAAACGGCTATCAAATGCCTTCCACCCAAGGCGATGTGTGGTTTTGGATTCATGGCGAAGACCAAGGCGATGTTATGGATGCGGTGTTAAGCGTGCACCAAGCCGTGCGCAACGTCTTGATTGCTCAGGAAGACTTAAACGGCTTTAAAAATCGAGAATCGCGTGATTTAACTGGATTTGTGGATGGCACAGCCAACCCTAAACTGGCTAAGCGAGGCGATGCAGCACAAATTCCGTTAGGCGAAGCAGGCGAGGGCGGCTCTTATGTGTTTACCCAAAAATGGCGACATAATTTAACCGCTTTTAACGCCTTGGCTCTTAACGAACAAGAAAACGTGTTTGGTCGTACCAAGGTGGACAACATTGAAATGCCCAGCGATACCATGCCTAAAAATTCACATGTGGCACGCACCGATGTAAAAGTGGACGGAGTAGGTCAGAAAATTTACCGCCGCAGCACTCCTTTTGGCACGGCTAACCACCATGGCCTGTATTTCTTAGCCTTTGCCTGTGATCCAGACCGCATTCAAATTCAATTAGAGCGTATGCTAGGCAATAGCGACGACGGCCTAAGCGATGAGCTTATGAAATTCTCAAAGCCTGAAACGGGTGCTTATTGGTTTATGCCTGCACAAAAAGACTTAGAACAGGTGCTGAATGATTAATAAAGATGACACCGGCTTAATAGTTGTTGATGTGCAAGGCAAATTGTCTGAGCTCATGCACGAAAGCCAAGCACTATTTGCTCAGATAAAGCGCCTAATCCAAGGCGCTAATCTGTTTGCTATGCCCGTGCTTGCCTTTGAACAACTGCCAGAGAAACTAGGTGCAACCCGAAGCGAAATTGCCCAACTATTACCCACACCCGCGCTATGGAAAAACACCTTTAGCGGCCTAGCTAACCCAACAATAAAAACCGCAATCAGCAATACTGGCCTTAAAAAATGGTTGGTGGTTGGCATAGAAGCCCATGTTTGCGTGTATCAAACCGTAGTGGATTTGCTTGCACAGGGGCATGAAGTGGAGCTGGTGGTTGATGCTATTAGCTCACGCGCTTATAGCAACAAAGAGGTGGCGGTCACAAAAATGCAGGCATTGGGGGCAGGTATTACCACCACCGAAATGGCGCTGTTTGAACTGCAAAAACAAGCAAGCGGAGCAGAATTTAAGCAGTTCATTAACATTGTGAAATAACTTCTAGAATCCGATTAAGATCATGTTTATTTCTAATGGGTGATTAGAGCAGTTTTAAAATGAAACATTCATACTAAGCCAGTAAGTGCGGCTAGGGATAACTCCGCCAGTTACACTTCTGCTACTTTGGAAATACTCTCCAACATAGGCTGTATTACTGTTTGTATCTGTGTATGTCTTAAACTTAGCAAAGTCCTTGTCGAGTAAGTTAGTTACTGTGGCGTTAATACTTACATGGTTAGTTGCTTTGTAGCCCGCACCAAGATCAAATAACACATACTCTTTAATGTCGCCAATCGTGTCGTTGATTAACTTATTGTTGCCAGTCAATTTAGCGTAGTCGCCTGTGAAACGTCGCGCTTCGCCACGATAATTGCCTCTTAACCACAGATTCAATTTTTCGTTAGCAGCCCAGTTCAGAGTGCTACTTGCGATGTGCTCTGGAATATTACCTAGCTTGCCGTCTTTTTTGCCATCCTTTTTAACTTCGCTATCAGTCCAAGTGTAACTTGCAGAGAGGCTAAGGTTGGCAGGTAAAGCTATTTTGGCGGAAGCTTCAGCGCCATAAGTGGTGGCTTCATCAATGTTGATAGAATATGTGGCGGTTGAGTTGGCGTTGCAGCTAGAGATCCAATCGACGCTACAATCACCACCTGAGCTAATACGGTCCTTTACGACGTTGTGAAACAAAGTAACCGAAGCTGAAATGCCGCTGTTGTTATTAAATAAAACTCCCAGCTCTGTATTAGTGCTGGTTTCTGGCTTCAAATTAGGGTTACCAATGTTGATAGTTGTACCCTGACCAGAAATTCCACTGATACCATCGGCTAGTTGGTTTAACTTGGGAGCGCGAAAGCCTTGGTTTATACCGCCTTTAACAGTGAGCTCATCTAAAGCATTAAAAACAAGATAAGCACGAGGGCTAAAGTTGCCACCAAACTCGTCGTGATGGTCGTAGCGACCGCCTAGAGTTAGGGCTAGAGAGTTAGTTATATACCATTCGTTTTCAACAAAAGCGGCGAGCATGGTTTGCTTTAAGTTACTAGGAATTAAGCTGTCTTCTAGCTCTGCATTCCAAATTTGAGCGCCAACCGTAGTAGTGTTTTGATCAATTAAAGAGGTTACAAACTTGCTATCTACTACCGTGTTAGTGGTTTCAAGTTTGCGATCTTTCCCGACTATTATGCTGGGGTAGCCAACGTATGGGTTTCCGATATCAGCGTATTTCCCTGGCACAGTACGACCATCGGTTTCTGTTGTAGTGTAGGTAATGCTGGAATCAAGTATGCCTTGTGAGAATCGCCCTGTATGCACTAGAGCAAGCTGGTTGCGGTTAAAGCCTAAGTGATCTTTATAGCCTGGCAAGTTGCCCGTTTGGTTGTCGATAATAGTTTGGTCTCTATTACCTAAACGGCCATCTTCGTTGTTATACCAAGTAGTTTCGCGGTCTATATCAAAATATAACTCGTGATTGCTGTTAGGGGTGAGAGAAAGTCTTGCACCCATATTGTATTGTCGAGTTTCCGCAGGAGCAGGGTTTCTACCACTTTGAGTGGCTCCTGGCGCCAAGATCCAGTCAGAAGCTTCACGATGCATAGTGCTTGCCCGAAGAGCAAAACCAAGAAGCCCTTCAACAAGAGGGCCTGTGGTATAAAGGTCCGTTTTTTGTTGAGTTCCCCAAGCTTTGCTTTCAGGCAAACCAGTTTCTTGGCGTATATTGCCAGTCCATTCTGAAGCTACTTTTTTGGTAATGATATTTACTACGCCGCCTACTGCATCCGATCCATAAAGAGTAGACATTGGCCCACGAATTACCTCAATGCGTTCGATAGCGGAGAGTGGCGGCATAAAACTGGTCAGGGCTGCACCAAAGCCATTAGGTGTTACATCGCCAGCTATATTTTGGCGGCGGCCATCAATCAAAATTAAAGTATAATCGCTAGGCAAACCTCGAATGCTTATATCTAATCCGCCTGTTTTTCCTGTGCCGCTACGCACATCTACGCCTTCAACATCGGCTAGTGCTTCTGCTAAATCTCTAAACTGTTTCGCCTGCAAGTCTTCTGCAGTTAGTACCGAAATACTAGCTGGTGCATCGGCAATGTTTTGCTCAAAGCCTGCCGCACTGGTAACGCGAACGGTGTCGAGTTGCTGTTCGTTTGCACTTGCAGTGAAGGGTAAACCAGTGGCAATAATTGCGGTTAGTAATAGGTTTTTGCGAGTGGGGCGAAACATGGAGGAATCCTTTTTTGCGTTAGCATTAAAAAATAACGCGAATACTAATGATTCCTATTTTAAGTGCAATAAGAAAATACCTCTATACCTACAATGACAGCAATGGCAGCTAATGCCTTGTTCGTATTCGCTGTGCAGTTTGTCGGCTTCGGTAATAGGGCGGCGGCAAGCGTGCGAAAACACTAAGCCCTTTTCGTTTAAGCGCTTTAAGAGTTAGTTCTTTGAGCTTCTTTAAAAGCAGCTTTTTCAGCGCGACGCTGGGCAATAATTTCTTGCAGATCGTCGCCTATGTGCACTT
>JBASZG010000089.1:0-1735 GCA_049277875.1 Venatoribacter sp. | reverse complement strand
GCTGATACATCTGCTGATAGCGTTCTTTATTGATCCAAGCGGAATCAGCAAACTCTTGTTTGACTGGGTAAACTTTTACATCGCTCATACTATGTCCTGCCTATTTTTATCGTTGTGTTGGCTTTAGCTTAGCTCATTGAGGGGGTGGCAAAATTAGACAATGGTCTAGCCAAAGAGAGGTAGAGAATAATATGTATCAATACAAGCCAAACAAGGGACTTGCTACCTTTGGCTAGTTTTTAGCCTGGATTAAACTCATCCATAGTGGGTAGGCACGACCTAAAAAACTCGGAGAATCATAATGAAAAAAACAACCATTGCTTTATTTGCTGCTGCCGCACTGCCTTTTGCCGTGCAAGCGGCTAACACGGAATTTACCTATGGTGGCTTTATTAAAGCCGATGCGTCTTTAACTCAGTACCAGTATAAAGCTGGTAGCCAGTTTGATAATAAGTTTTACATCCCTGGCGCTATGCCAACCCAAGGCACCGAAGTTGCCAATGGCAACAATTTACAAATGCACACGGACTTGCGCTCTTCGCGCTTTAATTTTGGTACCAAAACCACCTTTGATAATGGCGAAGTGGTATCCAGTTTTATTGAGTTGGACTTTTTAGGCGCGGCTGGCGACACGGCCGCAGCCGTCAATAGCTACGCTCCGCGTATTCGCCATGCTTATTTAAGCTACAACAATTTATTAATTGGTCATACCTGGTCAACCTTTATGAATGTGGCTGCCCTGCCCGAATCGGCTGACCTAATTGGCCCTTCCGATGGCACCGTATTTAAACGTACCGACCAAGTGCGCTACACCCTTGGCGGCTTGCAACTGGCGTTGGAAAACTCATTTTCTAGCTTTGACGATGGGCAAACATTGTGCGGAACAATCAACTGTGGTCAAGGCGCAAAACATGGCACCATTCCTGATGTCATTGCTCGTTATAACTTTAATGTCAGCGACAATACCAGCCTAAGCGCTGCCGCGTTATTTCATAACGAACAAGACTTTGACAGCGATAAAAACAAGGCTGGCTTTGGTGTAAACGTTGCAGGGGTTATAAAACTCGGCTCTGACAACATTAAACTAAGCGTTAGCCACGGTGATGGTATTCGAAATTACGTGGGGGTTGGCCAAGCTGCATTAATGGATGGTAAAGATCTAAATACCATTACCGCAGGCTTTGTTTCTTATCAGCATTTTTGGAGCCCTCAGGTTCGCTCAAGCCTAACCTACTCGATGCTGGACTCAGAGGCGAAATGGAAGTCTGACAGCGCCCGCATCAACTTGATGTACTCGCCGGTTGATAAACTAACCTATGGCGTTGAATACAGCCATGCACAAGTGGATAAGGCCGGGGACAAAGGCAGCTTCGACCGTTTGCACCTAACCGCCAAATTCGCGTTTTAATGGCGTACTGGCGCCCTTTGGGCGCCATACCCTGCTGACAAACCTCTAGCCTGATTTTTAATGCCGCTTTTGTTTTGCGGCTATCTTTCGGCTTGTCGTTCGCAGACTCGCCGTAAATCCATCCTTGGAGGCTCGAGCGCCCTCTTCTTTATGAAACCGTTTCTTTTTCAAATAATTTAAGCACCCCTTGAGCGGGCACTGGCCGGCTGAAATAAAAGCCCTGCATTTGATCGCAACGATGTTGCGCCAAATAAGCAAGCTGCGCCGCCGTTTCTACGCCCTCGGCGATGACTCTAAGCCCCATGCGGTGCCCCAATGCAATAATTG
>JBASZG010000088.1:0-2075 GCA_049277875.1 Venatoribacter sp. | reverse complement strand
GGCGACTTAGTCTTAAAAGAAGTGGCCCTGCGGTTGCAAAGCTGCGTAAAAAAACACGATATTATTTGCCGCATGGGTGGGGATGAATTCACCATTGCCATTGGCAACCAAATTAGCGCCGAGGCGGCAGCAGAAACTTCAGTGCGGGTAGCTGAACGTATTCTAAAAGAGCTGGGTCGCCCTTATGTACTGAATGACCGCGAGGTATTTTTAAGTGGCAGTATTGGAGTGGCCATTTACCCACACGATGCCAGCACAGCGACAGAACTCTTGAAAAACGCCGATATGGCCATGTATCACTCCAAAGAAACTGGGCGCAATAAAGTACAGTTCTACACTCAAGCCATGAACCAAAAAGCGGTAGAGCTTCTAGAGTTGGAAAACGACTTGCGTCATGCTTTGGTGCGCAACGAGCTAGAGGTTTACTACCAGCCTCAATACTCTGCCAGCAATGGCCGTGCTGTGGCGGCGGAAGCATTGTTGCGTTGGAACCACCCAAGTAAAGGCATTATTCCTCCGGTGGTATTTATTCCCATTATTGAAGATACCGGGCTGATTGTGCCGGTGGGTTTGTGGGTGTTGGAACAAGCCTGCACGCAGTTTATGCAATGGCAAAGTGAAGGTTTTGGCTTAAGTCGCATCGCCGTAAACGTCTCGGTGCGCCAATTTAAGCAAGATGAGTTTTTAGACAACGTGCGCGATGTCATCGCCCGCACCGGCATTTTGCCTTGCCAACTTGAACTGGAATTAACCGAAAGCATTCTGATTGATGACCTAGACCACACCTTAAACGTGCTGCGCAGTTTAGGTGATATGGGCGTGCGCACCGCTATTGATGACTTTGGCACTGGCTATTCCAGCTTGAACTATCTGAAACAATTCCCGGTTGATGTGCTGAAAATTGACCGCAGCTTTATTCAGAATTTGCCCGACAATAAAGACGATGCGCAAATCACTCGCACCATCATCGCTATGGCGCACAATCTAGGCTTGGGCGTTATTGCCGAAGGGGTGGAAACTCAGGCTCAGCTCGACTTTTTAAATCAGGCTAATTGCGAAGAAGTGCAGGGATACTTGTTCAATAAACCGCTGCGTGCTGTTGAGTTTGCAGAAAAAATGCGCCAGGCCAACCAAGCTTGAAACTCCTTCATTGTCATTATGATGCTATCTCAAGTGCCAGACTCGGCACTTTGGGGTAGAATGCTGCACCTTAAAAAATCTTTTAACTGAATATCGACCAGAGGAATGCTTAATGTTTAGCCGTGACATTAAATTAGCCAGCTTTGACCCTGATCTGTGGAATGCAATGGAAGCCGAAGTGGCTCGCCAAGAACACCACATTGAATTGATTGCATCTGAAAACTACACCAGCCCTGCCGTAATGGAAGCGCAAGGCAGCCAACTGACCAACAAATACGCCGAAGGCTACCCTGGCAAACGCTATTACGGCGGCTGTGAACACGTAGACGTAGTAGAACAACTGGCTATCGACCGCGCGAAAGAGCTGTTTGGTTCTAAATTCGCCAACGTGCAACCACACTCTGGTTCACAAGCCAACGCGGCCGTTTATTTCTCTTTATGTCAACCTGGCGACACCATTTTAGGTATGAGCTTGGCGCACGGTGGTCACTTAACTCACGGTGCTGGCGTATCTTTCTCTGGCCGCGTGTATAACTCCATTCAATACGGCATTAACCCAGAAACCGGTGAAATTGATTACGCTGAAGTAGAACGTTTGGCCGTAGAACACAAACCCAAAATGATTGTGGCAGGATTCTCTGCCTACTCACGCATCATCGACTGGCAGCGCTTCCGTGACATCGCCGACAAAGTAGGTGCTTATTTGTTTGTCGATATGGCTCACGTTGCTGGTTTAGTGGCGGCAGGTGTGTACCCAAGCCCAGTGGGTATTGCTCATGTGGTAACCACCACCACTCACAAAACCCTACGCGGCCCTCGTGGCGGCTTGATTCTGACCGACGACGAAGAACTGGCAAAACGCTTAAACTTCGCGGTATTCCCAGAGTCACAAGGCGGCCCTTTAATGCACGTTATTGCAGCTAAAGCTGTGTGCT
>JBASZG010000087.1:0-6555 GCA_049277875.1 Venatoribacter sp. | reverse complement strand
AACTTGCCATCAATACGCACCACGTCGCCGCTTTGTGGTACGGCCACTTGGGTCATAAAGTTGCTAAGTGGCACTAAGCCATAGGGCGTTTGGATATTGATGTCGGTAAATTGGCTGATATGGCGCTCTTGCTGAGGGAAACGCAACAAAATATCCAACTCATCGTCGCTCATTTTGGGCTGAAACGAGCCTACTTTTTGCCCACCTGTAATCATTCGGATTAAGGCTCCGGTACTGGCTATGTCGGTGCCATAGCGACTGGCTTCTTCGCGGTTTACTTTTAATTGCCAGTCGATGCCCTCTAGGGGCATATCATCCCGAATGTCTTTGAGGTCGGGGTCTGCTTCAAAAATAGCCTTGGTTTTCAGCAACATGGGTTTAATGGCTTCGGTGCTGGCCGCCGTTAGCTGTAGTTGCAAATCCGCACCTGCGGCCGGGCCGTTTTCTTTTTCGTGGGTTTCAATGATAAGACCAGCAAGATCGGCGGTGCGCTGTTCTATGTCGCGCAAAATCTCTTTCATTGGCCGGCGGTGTTGCCAATCGACCAGCTCAATTTGAATGCGACCAATTAGGTCGGCAGCGGCATCGTTGGGGCCTTTGACAAAACTGTTGGTATAAATAAATTGAATTTCTTCCATATCGAAGATGCGCTGCTCTACTTTTTTCACCAATTGCTCGCGCTCTTGCATGGAAAGATTGCCGCGCGCACGCACATCCACCATGCCTACTTCAACGTCAACATTGGGGAAGAACTCAACGCCATGGCCAAGGTTGCCGTACACAATAAAGGTGCCGATTAGGGTGGCAACGGTTAGGCCTAAGACCTGATAAGGGCGGCGAATGGCTTTTCTTAAAAAGCGCAGATACAGGCCGGTGCCGCCTTTTAAATCATCAAAGCGGCCTTCTTCTGCTGCACGCAACGCCTGAAAAATAGCCGGGTCGTGATAGCCTTTTCCACCCCACAAGGCACCCACAGTAGGAATAACAATTAAGGCCATGATGAGCGATGCCGTTAGGGTATAAAGCAGGGTAAGTGGCAAGAATTTCATAAACTCGCCTGTGGTGCCCGGCCAAAACAGCAAAGGTAAAAACACCGCCAAAGTAGTAGCCGTAGAGGAAATAACCGGCCAAGCCATGCGCAGCGCGGCCTCACGGTAAGCATCAAAACGGCTGGCGCCTTCAGTGAGGCGACGGTCGGCGTATTCAGTAATAACGATGGCACCGTCTACTAACATGCCCACCGATAAAATAAGCGCAAACAGTACCACCATGTTCAGGGTGTAGCCGTTCATATCCAGTACAATAATGGCCATCAGAAAGGCACCGGGCATGGCCAGTCCCACCATCATAGCTGAACGCAGACCAAGGCTGGCCAGAATTAAAATCATCACTAACAGCGTGGCGACAATGACGTTATTAAACAAATCGTTCAGCATTTCTTTAATGTGCTTAGACTCATCTTGCGCTACGCCCACCTCAATGCCTGCTGGCCAGAAAGGCTTAACCTGCTCAATAACGGCTTTTACATCGTCTAGGGTGGCAATAATGTTAGAACCTAAGCGCTTTTTAATTTCCAACGTTACCGCTGGCTTGCCGTTCACACGAGCGCTGTTTAGCCGGTCTTTGTATGAAAAACGACCGATGGCAATGTCTTTAAATAGCACTACTTGGTCGCCATTAACCTTAACGGGAAGCTCTAATATATCGGGAATGTTTTCAATTAGCCCTGGCACCTTAACTGAGAAACGGCCCGCGCCAGAGTCCAGCGGCTCAGAGGCAACCAGTTGGTTGTTGTTACCCACTAAACGCGCTAATTCCATAAAAGATAAGCCGTAGTTATCCATGCGTGCTGGGTCGATCACGATTTCAGCAACTTCTTCGCGTTTGCCCTGAATGTTGGCTTCTAAAATTCCGGGCAGACTTTCTATTCTGTCTTGCAGGTCGTCGGCCACCGCGTATAACACGGCTTCATCGACATCGCCTGAAAGCGTTACCACCATTACCGGGAAAAGGCCGACGTTAATCTCTTTTACGCGCGGCTCTTTGCTGTCGTCGGGCAGCTCGCTTTTGGCATCGTCTACTTTTTGGCGCACATCAAGCAGCGCTTGGTTTACGTCTACATCGGTATAAAATTCCAGCAAAATAGAAAGGTGGCCAGTGGTGGCGGTTGACACCATTTCTTTTAGACCATTGATGCTGCGCAGCTCTTTATCTAACTGCTTAAAAATAAGCGCATCGGCGTCTTCGGGGGAAATGCCATCGTGGGTAACCGAAACATAAACGAAGGGCACGGTAACATCGGGCGAGCTTTCTTTGGGAATGCTAATCAGCGTGGTAAAACCAATCAGCATGATTAAACAGAAAAGCATTAAAACCGTGCGTGAGCGGTTGAGCGAGGCATCAATAATACTGTTCATGACTTACTCCACACTTTGAGTCGTGTAGACAGGTTCTACTTTTTGCCCATAGTCTACAAAGCCTTGACCTGTGGTGATGATGCGTGCGTTGGTGCTGTTGCCATACACCCAAATGCCTTTGTTGTCGGCTTTTAAAATATCCACTGGAATAAAAATAACGGTGTTTTTTTCATCAATTCCTTTTAAACCTAACTTGCCTTGGTCGTTCAGCACCAACAAAGCAGGAGAAAGAAAATAAGCGTAGGTAGGCGGCTGAGGCACAAAAATACGAGCCGTTAAACCACTGTTTAAGGTGCTTTTATTGGGCGTGGCTTGCATTTCCACGCTGAAAGTGCGGGTTTTGGCATCGGCCTCGGAAGAAATAAAGCGAATTTTGCCGTTAATTACCTCGCCATTAACCAGCTCGGCGCGAGCAATATCGCCAATATGAACACTGGCGGCATCGCGCTCAGCCACCTGGCCTTTTACCAGCCAAGGTGAATAATCTAACACCACGGCCAAAGCCGTTCCGTCACGCACAAAATCACCCACCTCGACAAAACGCTGATCGACTACGCCAGCAAAAGGCGCGCGAATATGAGTGGCATCAAGTTGTAACTGAGCGTTGGTTAGCTCGGCCTGAGCATTAGCCAATAAGGTTTGGGCTTGGGCCAGTTGCGCCTCATTGGATAAGCCTTTAGCGGCCAATTTACGAGCGCTATCGGCTTCAAGCTGGCGCTGCTTTAAATTGGCTTTGGCTTGTTCAACACGAGCAGGCCAGTCACGGCTGTCTAGCTCTAAAATTAAATCGCCTTGCTGTACTGTGCTGCCTTTTTCTTTATGAATGGCAATCACTTTGCCACGCACCTCGGCCAGCAGCTCAACTCGACGGTTAGCGGCGGTGTAACCAGAAAAGCTAACATCGCGCTGCATCAGTTGGCCTTGCATGTCTTCAACCTGAACACGCTGCAAACCGCTATCAAGAGAAAGAGGGCGAGGGTTAGAAAACTCTGGTTTGGGGGCAAGTATGCCAAACAACATCCACACCACGATGACTAAAACCAGCACAAAAGAAGCGAGATAACCTTGATTTATTTTTTTAGGCATACCGTAACCGATCCATTAATTAATGAGCCCTGTAAAGGAATGCTGGAGTGTAGCAGATAGTTCTATCAGTTAAATAGCGTACGAGCGTGCTGATTAACAGGTATAATCTGGCCCAGCAAAAATTAAGGAGCGGTTTGTGTTAATTAGTTTGAAAAAGGTCGAGTTGGCTTTTGGTGATCACGTTTTATTCGACAAAGTTGATTTAGAAATTCACGCTGGCGAACGCCTGTGTTTGGTCGGGCGCAATGGCGCGGGCAAATCAACCTTATTAAAGATATTAAGCCGCGAAGTGACCGCCGACGATGGCCGCGTAGAGCACCAAGACATGCTGCGCGTCGCTGTGCTGCAGCAAGAATTGCCACAAACCACCGACACCCCAGTTTACGACGTAGTTGCTCAAGGCCTAGGAGATTTAGGCCAAGTCATCGCGCAATACCATGAAGAAAGTGAGAAAGGCGAGAAAGCCAACTTAGAGCGCCTAGCAACGTTACAACAGCGCATTGAAATAGCCGACGGCTGGCGCTGGCAACAAAAAGTAGACGCCATTATTCAACGCCTAAACCTGCCTGCCACGGCTTTGTTTTCTGAACTTTCTGGTGGTTGGCAGCGGCGGGTAATGTTGGCACGCGCCTTAGTCGTTGAGCCAAACGTGCTTATTTTAGACGAGCCAACCAACCACATGGACGTTGCCACCATTGAATGGCTAGAAGAACAGCTCAAGCTTTTTAATGGTGCTTTGGTTTTTATCAGCCACGACCGTGCTTTTGTGCAAAATTTGGCCACGCGCATTGTGGAAGTGGATCGCGGCCATTTGTATAACTGGCAAGGCGATTACTTAAGCTTTATTGAATACCGCGATAAGCGCCTTGAAGATGAAGCCACTGCCAATGCTCTGTTTGATAAACGCTTGGCCGAAGAAGAAAAATGGATTCGCAAAGGCATTGAAGCACGCCGTACCCGCAATGAAGGACGAGTGCTAAGGCTTAAAGAAATGCGTCGCGAGCGCAAAGCTCGGCGCGAATTGCAAGGCAGCGCCAACATTCAAATGAACAGCACTGAAAGCTCTGGCAAACAGGTGTTTGAAATTAAAGACATCAGCTACGCTTGGCAAGGCGTGCCACAAGTTAGCCACTTTTCTAGCTTGGTTATGCGTGGCGATCGCATTGGCTTAATTGGCCCCAACGGCGTTGGCAAAAGTACATTACTGAAACTGATTTTGGGCAAACTACAACCGCAAAGCGGCTCTATTAAAGCTGGCACTAAAATAGAAGTGGCTTACTTCGACCAAGCCCGCCACCAGCTTGACGAAGAAAAATCCATTGCCGATAACGTTGCCGATGGCAAAGATCAGGTCGAGATAAATGGCCAAACTCGCCATATTATTGGCTACCTAGGCGACTTCTTATTCTCTCCTGAACGTGCTCGCACCCCAGTAAAAGCCCTGTCGGGCGGAGAGCGTAACCGCGTGCTGCTGGCTAAGCTGTTTCTAAAGCCCTGCAACCTGCTGATTATGGACGAACCCACCAACGATCTGGATGTGGAAACCCTAGAACTGCTGGAAGAGCGCTTAATGGAATATTCTGGCACCTTGCTGCTGGTTAGCCACGACCGCGCCTTTTTAGATAACGTCGTCACCCACCTTTGGGTGTTTGAAGGCGATGGTGTGATTGATGAGCAAGTTGGTGGCTACAGCGAATGGCTAGAGCGCAAACAACTGCAAGCCAAAACCCAAGAAAAACAGGCAGACAAAGCGAAAGCCCAGAGTAAAGAGCCTGAGCCAAGCAAAGTAGAAAAACCTCAAACGAATAAAAAACTATCTTACAAACTGCAGCGCGAGCTTGACCAATTGCCAGAACAAATTGCACAGGCTGAAGCCAAACGCGATGAACTGGTGGCGCTCACCTCAAGCGACGATTTTTACACTCAAGAACAAGACTATGTGCAGCAAAAGTTACAACAGCTTACGCAAGCTGAAGACGCCTTAAATGCACTGGAAGAACGCTGGCTAGAACTAGAGGAAATGAACTCATGATTTGGATAATGGTTGCCGGAATCTTAGCCGTGGTTGGCTCTATTTTGATGCTTAAACCCAACGCCCGCGACTCGCGCTTGGCCAAACTGCGCATGGATGCACTGAAAGAAGGGCTGCAAGTGCGGCAGTTTATTTGGCAACCCAAAGCCGAAAAAACCGGCGTTTATAACGATATTAACGCCACCAGTTACAGCTACGCCCGCCCTTTGGCTAATAAACCCGGCGCGCTTAAATTTTCAATCAGCAAACAAAAAGGCTGGGAAAGCGAAGGGCTACCAGAAGGCTACAGTTGGTATCAGGTTGGCACCGCCGCCGACGCTGCGCGCTTTCAACAACAGCTTGCCCAACTAAACGATGAAATACTGCTGCTTGAAGTATGGGAAAACAAAGCTCTCCTTATGGCCGCCGAAAAACCCGGCGCCAGCGCCTTAGGGTACAAACAACTGCTGGAGAGCTTTCTATAACCACACCTTACGAACAAGCCATTCGTAAGGTTTGGGTTCTGTAACTATTGAACGGTTACGGTAATTTTCTTGGAAACAACCGCTGGCGCAAAAGGCACATGGTTGTGGTCGGCAAAATTAAGCTGCAGGGTGTGGGTGCCTTTTTCTAGCGTGATGGTGGTCTGGGTTTGACCGCCACCAAAATGCAGGTGTTGTTTATCGGCAGGAATTGGCAAGCCAGCGGCGGGTAGTTTTTCCACATCCACGAGCAGGTGGTGGTGGCCAGTGTTGGCTTTTTCGATACCAGCAGGTGCTACGCCCATGTTCTTTAAGCCAAATACTACGTCGAAAGTTGTGCCTACAGTGGCGCCGTCTTGTGGAGTAATAAAATATACTTCGGCGTTCTCTGGGGCGGCAAAGCCGATTCCACTTATCATCGAAAAGGCCAAAGCAGCGGCTAATTTCTTCATAAAATACTCCTTATTGGGTAGCGTTAGAAAAACGCAGTATAAGGAATAAACTCCACCCTGTCGCCTTCGGTAATCGCACTAAAAGCCGGTATCACCGCCAAGCCGTC
>JBASZG010000086.1:0-8435 GCA_049277875.1 Venatoribacter sp. | reverse complement strand
TGGTGGAGATGGGGGGATTTGAACCCCCGTCCGCCAATCCTCCACTAGAGGATCTACATGCTTAGCTTTCTCTATTGATTTAGTTCCGCACGGGCCGAGAAGCAGGCCGTTTGGAACGAGCTCGATTCGTTTTAACTCTTCAGCTCCGAGCGAAGCATCCAAGCGAGCCTATAAGACGGCGCCCTCGTCCCCCAGCTATAGGCACCTGAGTTCGGAGGTAAGCGGGACTAAGCCGCTAGTGCGTAGTTTTCGTCGTTTGCGACTACTTTAAATGTATAACGTTTGTTAACGAGATCGTCATACCCTCTCGGCATGCACCCATAGCTTTGTAATCAGCGTCGAATCCTAATCATCCCCGAATTCTTTGATACATCGTCATGGTGTGGTTGTTAGTGTTTGCTTAAGTAGCAAAGTTCTAACAAGGAGAGCAGTTTACCTTGAATTTACTTTTAGCGCACCTCGTGTTTCATAATGCGTTCTTTTTGTTTAGCCCAGTCTCGGTCTTTGAGGGCATCGCGCTTGTCGTGGTTTTGTTTGCCTTTGGCCAGAGCAATTTCAGCCTTAACGTGTGGGCCTTTCCAGTAAAGCGCTGTGCATACGCAGGTGTAGCCTTTGGCCTGAATTTTTTGCGCCAGGCGCTCAATTTCTTGTTTGTGCAAAAGTAGCTTACGTTGGCGGCGAGGTTCGGCCACAGTGTGGGTGGAGGCTTGTTGCAAGGGCGTGATTAAAGCGCCATGCAGCCATGCTTCGCCACGATGAAACTCAACGTAAGAATCAACAAGTTGCACTTTGCCCTGCCGTAGGGATTTAACTTCCCAGCCAGTTAATGCAAGCCCCGCTTCGTATTTTTCTTCTAAAAAATAGTCGTGACGAGCTTTTTTGTTTTGGGCGATGGTGCCGCCTGTATTTTTAGTTTTCTTGGTGTTCATGCGCGCCAGTATATCTTAGCCAATAGTGAAAGGGCAGAGGGGGGAAGACAGGAAAGTCGGTGTTAATTGCGGGGTAATTAGTGGTAAATCAATATGTTAAGGTTGAGTGGCTTGTTTAAATAAAAGACAATGGGCGGGTTTTTAAGATAATGAGATTGATATGAACCACAAACGACGCGGCTTGCACGGCATTTGGAAAGGACGTTGGACTTTTATTTTGGCTGCAACAGGATCGGCAGTTGGCTTGGGTAATATTTGGAAATTCCCTTACATTACAGGTGAAAACGGTGGCGGTGCCTTCGTATTGGTGTACTTGCTTTGCATTTTGCTGGTAGGCATTCCTGTGATGATGGCCGAGATTATGCTTGGTCGTGATGGCCGTATGAGTCCAATTAACACCATGAAAAGCTTGGTGCATAAATACAACGCGCCTAAGTGGTTTGGTGGCTTGGGCTGGATGGGAGCAATAACTGGTTTCTTAATCTTGTCGTTTTACAGTGTGATTGCTGGCTGGACGTTAATTTATGTCTTAAAAATGCTCACTGGTAGTTTTGCTGGCTCTTCGCCAGAGTTAGTAACCAGTGCCTTTAGTGACTTACTTGCCGACCCAGTGACTCAATTCGCTGGGCATTCGGTCTTTATGGTAATGACTGGGGTGGTGTTGGCGTTGGGAGTTCATAAAGGCTTAGAAAACAGCGTACGTTTTTTGATGCCTGCTCTGTTCATTATGCTAATTGGTCTGTTTGGCTATGCCTTGACTACGCCCGGTTTTGCGCAAGGCTGGGATTTTTTATTCAAGTTCGATTTCAGTAAGCTCAGCACGGCAAGTGTGCTGACGGCCTTAGGGCATGCGTTTTTTACCCTAAGTTTAGGAATGGGGGCCATTATGGCCTACGGCGCGTATATGCCTGAAAAAGCTTCGATTGGCAAAACCGTGTTGGCCGTTGGTATTTTAGATACCCTTGTAGCTTTAGCGGCTGGTTTGATTATCTTCCCTGTGGTGTTTTCTTATGGTCTAGAGCCAGCTTCTGGTCCAGGATTGCTGTTTAACACTATGCCTATCGCGCTATTGTCTTTGCCTGGCGGTCAGATGTTTGGTTTTGTATTTTTTACCTTAGTGGTGATTGCGGCTTGGACCTCGGCCATTTCCATCGCCGAGCCTGCGATTGCTTGGGTAGTTGATAGCGGCTTAAGCCGTAAAGCTGCGTCATTCATGGTCTGTGGCTTGGCTTGGGTTTTGGGGATCGGCACAATTTTATCTTTTAACGAATGGGCGGATATTAAGTTTTTTGCAGGTACTATTTTTGAGAATATCGACTACCTCACGGCGAACTTGCTGATGCCTTTGGGTGGCGTATTTATTGCCATTTTTGTTGGTTGGATAATGTCGCAAACGGCGGTTGCTAAAGAGATTCGAATTAAACAACCCGTTTTATTTTCTTTGTGGTTGTTGGTTCTGCGTTTTATTTCTCCTTTGGCCATTCTCGTTATTTTTGCCGACCAGTTAGGTTTGCTTAATTCTCTTAAGGCTTTATTTTAGGTACACGCAATGACCGTCATTACTCGTAGTGCGCTAGTGATGCACAGCGCTGAGCAGATGTTTGAGCTGGTAAACGATGTGAAAAGGTATCCTGAGTTTTTGCAGGGTTGCAAAGCTACGCAGATCATTGATTCTGGGGATACCTTTATGCAAGCCAGCATGACTTTGGCTAAAGCCGGGTTTGAGCAAACTATCGTAACGCGCAATATTTTGGCCAAACCAGAGCGCATTGATATGCAGTTGGTTGAAGGGCCATTTTCTCGTTTTAGTAGTGTTTGGCGTTTTCAAGCACTATCAGAAGAGGCTTGTAAGGTCTCTTTTGATATGGAGTTTGAGGTCTCAAATCGTTTGGCGTCTGTGGCGTTAAGTGCGCTATTTAAGCAGGTTGCTAACACTATGGTGGATGCCTTTGTGGCACGAGGAAAGCAAATTTATGGCTGATTTAATCAATGTTGAAGTTGCCTACGCGTTAGCCCATAAGCAGAAAATTATTAAACTGCAGGTGGCACCTGGCACAACGCTGCGCCAAGCAGCAGAAATGTCGGGTATTACGGCTGAATTTTCGGAACTAGACTTGGCTGAAGCCAAGCTAGGAATTTTTAGCAAAGCCAGCACTAAGCCAGACACAGAAGTTCTGCATGAAGGTGACCGAGTGGAAATTTATCGGCCACTTATTATTGATCCTAAACAAGCTCGTTTGAATCGCGCTGCCAAAAAGCAAGCTGAAGCCTAAAAGTCGGTGGGTACGGTATTGGCGGATTTTTCTTCTGTAGGCAAGGTTTTTAGCTGATCTTTTTCTTTAAATGATTTTTCTGGCAAATCGCCTTCGTAATGGGTGTAACGCTGGGCATCATCGAAAAAGACGCGAATATGATAGGTGTGAGTAACCACATCGCGTTCTTCTAAGCTGTAACGATATTCCCATTGCTTGTTGTTGTAAGGGTTTTGCAGCACTGGGTTGCCCATTACATAAACCACTTGGCGTTCGGTCATGCCGGGTTTGAGCTTGTCGAGCATATCTTGGGTCACTATGTTGCCTTGCTGTACGTCTAGTTTGTAAACTCCAGGAAATACACAACCTGCTATGCTTAGGCAAATAAAAGAGAGCGCTAGCGCTGAACTAGGGAAGTGGGCTAAGCGTTGGATTTTATTAATAAAAAACAAAGTAAACACTCGTAAATAGTAGGTGATTTGTTGCGTTCAAATTATAAGCCGCGATAATACCCGATAATTTAACTCGCTGTGAAATATTCGAGGACTTCATGACTGATCAAAATACCGAACTACGCAAAGCTGGCCTGAAAGTAACTCTGCCACGTGTCAAAATTCTTAGCATTCTTGAGAACAATCCAGAAGCCCATTTGAGCGCTGAAGATGTTTATAAGTTCTTGTTAGATTCAGGTGAAGACGTTGGTTTGGCCACGGTGTACCGGGTATTGACCCAATTTGAGAGCGCAGGATTGGTTAGCCGTCATAATTTTGATGGTGGCCATTCGGTGTTTGAATTGGCTCGCGGAGAGCACCATGACCACATGGTTGATGTTGAAACCGGAGATGTTTTGGAATTTACCAACGAGCAAATTGAAAAGTTGCAGTACGCCATTGCTGCCGAGCACGGTTTTGAATTAGTTGAGCACAGCTTGGTATTGTACGTTCGTAAGAAAAAGTAAGTTTTTTTCAAGAAATCACTATAAATCCTGTGGTTGTTATCTACCCTTAAAGGCGTAGTATCCATATCTAGAATATTTTCTAAGGTAGAAAAACAAAAAACCACCACAGGAGAATTCGTGATGAGCAAGAGCCAGGACAGCTTCCAATGCGAACAAACGCTTAGCGTTGGCAGCAAAACTTACCATTATTACTCGTTAAAAGAACTCGCCAAACATAACCTTGGCAACATTGAAAAACTTCCCTTCACCCTAAAAATTCTGTTAGAAAACCTACTTCGTACCGAAGATGGGCTGCACACCAAAAAAGCCGATATCGAAGCCTTGGTAAAATGGGGCGAAACTAAAAAATCCGACCATGAAATTGGCTTTCGTCCTGCACGCGTTTTAATGCAAGACTTTACTGGCGTGCCCGCCATTGTTGACCTTGCTACCATGCGCGATGCCGTAGTGGCCGCAGGTGGCGACCCGTCGCAAATTAACCCACTGGTGCCTGTAGACTTGGTTATCGACCACTCGGTTATGGTGGATAACTTTGGTACCCCTTTGGCCTTTAACCAAAACGTAGAGATTGAATACAAGCGCAACCGCGAGCGTTATCAGTTTTTGCGTTGGGGTCAAAAAGCCTTTAAAAACTTCCGCGTGGTGCCACCAGGCACGGGTATTTGCCACCAAGTCAACCTTGAGTATTTAGGTAAATCGGTTTGGCAAAACACTGATGGCCAAGGCCGTACTTGGGCTTACCCAGACACTCTTGTAGGCACCGACTCTCACACCACTATGATTAACGGCCTTGGTGTACTGGGCTGGGGCGTGGGTGGTATCGAAGCCGAAGCGGGCATGCTTGGCCAACCGCTGTCTATGCTGATTCCTGAAGTGATAGGCATGAAGTTTAAAGGCAAGCTTAAAGAAGGGGTTACTGCTACCGACTTAGTGCTAACTGTAACTGAGCTGCTGCGTAAAGAAAAAGTAGTAGGCAAGTTTGTAGAATACTTTGGCGAAGGCTTAAAAGACTTGGCTCTAGCCGACCGCGCTACCCTTGGTAATATGTCGCCTGAATACGGCGCTACCTGTGGCTTTTTCCCAGTCGATGAGCGCACCATTGAGTACATGCGCCTAACTGGCCGCGACGAAGACACCATTGCCCTAGTGGAAGCCTACTGCAAAGCTCAAGGCTTGTGGCACGAAGCAGGTAAAGAAGCCGAATACACCAAGGTGTTAGAGCTCGACCTTTCCAGCGTAGAACCAAGCCTTGCTGGCCCTAAGCGCCCACAAGACCGTGTGCCTTTAACTCAAATTAAAGCCACCATGACCAAGATTCTTACCGAACAAGGTAAAAAAGGCTCAGAAGGGCAAAAAGTGGCAATGGCCAACGGTGAAAAATTCACTCTGCACAATGGCGATGTGATTATCGCGGCGCTCACCAGTTGCACCAACACTTCTAATCCAAGCGTTATGTTAGCGGCCGGCTTGCTGGCTAAAAAAGCCGTAGAAAAAGGCTTAACCCGCAAACCTTGGGTAAAAACCTCTTTGGCACCTGGCTCTAAAGTGGTAACCGACTACTTAAAAGCAACTGGCCTGCAAGACTACCTCGACCGCATTGGCTACAACCTAGTAGGTTATGGCTGCACCACCTGTATTGGTAACTCTGGCCCACTCGACCCAGAAATCGACCAAGCTATTACCGATGGCGACTTGGTAGTGGCTTCCGTATTGTCGGGTAACCGTAACTTTGAAGGTCGTATTCACCAAAACTCTCGCACCAACTGGCTGTCTTCGCCACCCTTGGTTGTGGCCTACGCCTTAGCGGGAACCATGAATATCGACATCACTACCGAGCCTTTAGGTGAAGGTAAAGACGGCCCTGTGTACCTCAAAGACATTTGGCCTAGCAGCAGTGAAATTCAAGCCGCTATGGTAAGTGTAACCACCGAAAGCTTCCGCAAAGAATACGCTAACGTGTTTGAAGGCGATGAAGCTTGGAAATCGCTCCCTGTGCCTGATTCACAAACCTACGCTTGGGAAGAAAGTTCTACCTACATTCGTAAAGCGCCTTTCTTTGACGGCCTAACCAAAGCCTTGCCAGCCGTGCCTACGGTTAAAGATGCGCGTATTTTGGCGCTCTTTGGCGACTCTATTACGACCGACCATATTTCACCTGCCAGTGCGATTAAACCCGACAGCCCAGCCGGTCATTACCTGCAAGGGCACGATGTTGCAGTGAAAGACTTCAACTCTTACGGTTCGCGTCGTGGTAACCACGAAGTAATGATGCGCGGTACCTTTGCCAACATTCGCATTCGCAACGAAATGACCCCAGAAGTAGAAGGCGGCTTTACTCGCCACCTACCTCAAGGCGAAGTGTTGCCTATCTATGGTGCAGCCATGCGTTATGTGCATGAAGGCATCCCTGCGGTAGTGATTGCAGGTAAAGAGTACGGCACTGGCTCAAGCCGCGACTGGGCCGCCAAAGGCACTATCTTGCAAGGTATTAAAGTGGTGCTGGCTGAAAGCTTTGAGCGTATTCACCGGTCTAACCTAGTTGGCATGGGGGTGTTGCCACTGCAATTCCCAGAGGGCGTGACTCGTAAAACCTTAGGCTTAACCGGTGAAGAAACCGTCAGCGTGCCGGATTTGGCAGGCAAATTAGTGCCAGGTCAAAAAATGCGCGTGGTATTTACAGGCAAAAATGGCACTCAAGAAATTGAAGCCGTTTCGCGTTTAGATACCGAAGCCGAAATCCTTTACTACCAAAACCGAGGCATCTTGCACTACGTTTTACGCAGTATGATTTAATCTCGGGTACTTAATAGCGGCATCTTGCCGCTATTTTTAAATCAAAATGATAACGACACTCATTTAGAATTGTGTTATGTTGCGCCCTTCAAAATTTTGTGTATTGCAGGGTGCAACCATGATTTCCCAACGCTTGCTTTCTTCTTTCCTATCCTTGCTGTTTCTTTTTTCGTTCTCGTTCGCGCAGGCCGAAGAAACTGCTACTAGCACTGTCTCTCAAACTTGGCAAATGCTCGACTATTTAGCCACTGACTACGCAGGCGCGGTTGAGCAGGGTGCGATTATCAACGACGCCGAATTTCAAGAGATGCAAGAGTTCTCGCAAACGGTAAAAAGCTACCTAGCCAGCTTGCCAGAAAATACCGCGCAGGCAGGTTTAGTGGCTCAGGCTGATGAACTGATTGCCGCAGTGGAGCAGTTGGCTGCCACCGATAAAGTCGCTGGGTTAGCTCATAAACTAGCGGATGAACTGCTGGATGCTTATCCCATTCCCACTGCGCCAGCAACTACGCCTAGCCTTTTAGTTGGCGGCAAACTGTATCAAGAACACTGCGCAGCCTGTCATGGTTTAAGCGGTCAAGCCGATACAGAAATGGCTAAAAGCCTTGAACCTGAGCCTATTGCGTTTACCGATGTAGAACGTGCTAACCAACGTAGCCCACTGTCTTTGTACCAAACCACCACTCAAGGGGTAGAAGGCACCAGCATGGCTGCTTATCCTCAGCTAAGCGACGAACAGCGTTGGGCTATTGCCTACTATGTTGGCAGTATTGCTTACGCGGACGATGCCAAAGCTGGCTCGGTTTTATGGGAGCATGACGAGCTGGCTCGCGCTCAGATTGGCAACCTAAAAGAGTTATCACGCGCTCGTGTTGAACAATTTACTTCTGTTTTAGGGGAAGATAAGGCTCGTCAGTTAATTGGTTATTTGCGTGCTAACCCCGATGAACTGGCTGAAGCACTAACAGGCTTAGCTTTGGCTCGTGGTCGTTTAACCGCCAGTGTGCGTGCTTACCAAGCTGGCGAACGCAAAGAGGCCGTAGCCTTAGCTTTGTCATCTTACTTAGATGGTGTTGAGCCAGTGGAACCCTTGCTTAACGCGCGTGATAGTGCCCTGCGTGCACAAATTGAGCTGGCGATGGGGGTTTACCGCACCAATCTTAGCAAAAACGCAGATGTACAAGCGGTGATTGAGCAGGCTCAACGAGCCGATGAGTTGCTGGCCAGAGCACAAGAAGTTACTTCGGCGGGGAATTACTCGGCAGGTGCTATTTTCCTTGGAGCGTTCACCATCCTAGTGCGTGAAGGGCTAGAAGCTTTATTGATAGTAGTGGCTATTTTGGCTTTCTTAAATCGTGCTGGTCGTCGTGAAGCAGTGCCTTATGTGCATGCAGGCTGGGTGTCGGCTTTAGTCGCTGGTGGTTTAACTTGGGCGGTGGCGCGTTATTTCATTGATATCAGTGGAGCCAGCCGTGAGCTAACTGAAGGGCTATCGGCTCTTTT
>JBASZG010000085.1:0-17132 GCA_049277875.1 Venatoribacter sp. | reverse complement strand
CAGAACCATAATCGAAAAACTAATCGAAGAATTTAAGCCTATTGCTGCGCGTAAAAATATCGAAATTATGTTTTCAACGACCAACGACCTGCCCAGCTATATCGCCACCGACCCAGTGCGCCTTTATGCAATTTTTAGAACACTGCTGGTTCGCGCTATTGAACTAACCGAACACGGTGAAATAACCTTGCGCTTAACTGCGTATCACAGCCGCAAAGCCCAAGGAATGCGTTTGCAAATTATGCTAGGCAATACTATTTTGCGCCCTGAAACCTTACGCAGTGCCTTTCAAATTATTCAAAATCAGTTTCCGTTGTTTAATCGCCAGCATGAAAAAGACTGGTCTATGTTGGTTATTCGCCACCTGCTAGAGCAAGTACACGGCATTTTAGAAGTGGAAAGCATGACCGCTCAGGGGGCTTCTATTAACCTTACGCTACCAATGACGGAAGTTGAAAACGCCAACGGCAACTTCGACGAGCACCAACTGCAAGGTAAAAAAGCACTCATAGTAGACGACAACACCGCCTTAACCGCAGTAATAGAACAATACTTAAAACGCTTTGGTATGCGTGTCGATTCCGCCTTCAATGGTAAAGAAGCCCTAGCCAAACTGCGCAATCAAAGCAGCCTTGGCCAAGCCTATCACTTTATTATTTTGGATCACGATATGCCGTTTATGAATGGCATGGAGCTGGCAAAGCGCATTCACCAAGACGACAACATTTTTTCAACACCCCATATTTTAATGCTAACGGGTTATCGTATTGGCCCCTTGCAAAATCAGGCCAAACACCACGGCATTCACAGCTTATTGAATAAACCCGTCGATTCCGAACAGCTTAAGCTGGCGCTGTTGGAATTACTGGCATTAGGCAGCAAGAAGTCAGTATCATAAGCACGCTTTTGTCTTAAGGAGGCGCACATGGCCACACGTCATTACAGCAAGTTCGATTTACTTATCAGCAATGCCGACCAAGCATTGCGCACATTGATTCCTGGCGCGGCCAAGGCGTATCGCAGCACCCCAGCGCAAGCACGGGCCCACACAGAATTAACTGAACAAGAAGCCAAGCACGCCGCCGCCTTAATGCGCATTAACCATACCGGTGAAGTGTGCGCTCAGGCTTTGTATCAAGGCCAAGCCTTAACCGCCAAGCTGCCAGAAGTGCGCGAAGCAATGGAAGAAGCCGCGCGCGAGGAAATAGACCACCTTGTTTGGTGTGAAGAGCGCGTAAAAGAGCTAGGCAGCCACACCAGCTTGCTTAACCCGCTGTTCTACGGTTTGTCTTTTGGTATTGGGGCGTTGGCAGGAAAAATTTCCGACAAGGTAAGCCTTGGTTTTGTTGCCGCCACGGAAGAACAAGTGTGCAAACATTTAACCAGCCATATGACGTCGCTACCCAAACAAGACGAGAAAAGCAAAGCCATCTTATTGCAAATGCTGGAAGACGAAGCCAAGCACGCCACCACAGCCTTAACCGCAGGCGGCTATAAATTCCCCTTCCCAGTGAAGCTGGCGATGTCGGCGGCGTCCAAGGTGATGACAAAAAGCGTTTACCACATTTAAGCCTTTGGTATGTGCAGCAGCTCACGGCTTAGCAAGGGCTGCTCTAAGATTGAATCTAAGGCTTGGCGCAGCACTTGTTGCGCCTGCTTCCACACGTTCAAATCGTGGCTGCCTTGAGCAAAGGCCAGCAAATACTCTCCCAAAAACCCTGTTGCAGCCTCGCTAAATCCTTCTTTGGCGGTAAAGATATAGTGCTTGTGCGCGGCAATGGGCAACCCTTGCTTGTCTTTTAGCCACGAAAAACCGTAGCCCAAATCTTGCAACAACTGCCATTCAAACAAGCGCAACCAAGGTGCTGGGTAAGAGAACTGGCTTAGCCCTTCAAGGGTGCGTTGATAAGCTTGAAACAGCTCTGGCAATGGCTCGTTTGGCGGCAGCAACAGGTTAAGAAGCTCGTTTAAGTACAGACCACAATACAGGGCGTTATCTTGCAAGGGGTAGGCTTGGCCAATTTGCCAAGCCTTAATCAAAGGCCAATCACGGCTGGTTTGCCAATCGCCTTGGTAGGGTGTGAATAAATCGGGGAAGTAGCTGGGGCGGTTCAACACCAAGGTTAAACGGCCACGCTCTAAGCTAAAAACGTCGAGCAGCCAGTCGTGTTCTCGTAGTGGCTGGCGCTTTAACACAAAGAGCGTTTGCATTGGCTAAAGTTCGTCGTGATAGCCTAGGCTGCGCAGGGCGCGTTCGTCGTCCGACCAATTGCTTTTCACTTTCACCCACAGGTGTAGCATCACCTTGCAATCGAACATGGCTTCCATGTCTTTGCGCGCTTCTTGGCCAATTTTTTTAATGCGGCTACCACCATCGCCAATCACAATGGCTTTTTGCGAGTCACGCTCCACCAAAATTAAGGCATGAATTTCAATTAAACGGCCAGAATGTGAAAATTGCTCTACCTCAACCGTCATGGCATAGGGCAGCTCATCGCCCAGTTGGCGCATGATTTTTTCACGCACTAATTCAGCCGCTAAAAAGCGCGAGCTGCGGTCGGTGATTTGATCTTCTGGGTAGAGGTGTTGGTTTTCTTGCAAATAGCTGGCAATCAGGTTTTCCAAATGCGCTACGTTAGAGCCAGTTTTGGCGCTAATGGGCACAATTTGATCAAAGGTGTGTTTCTTGCTTAGCTCGTCTAACCAAGGCAATAGCTCGTCTTTTTCACGAATAAAATCAACCTTATTCACCACCAGAATAACCGGAGAGCGCTGGCGTTTTACCGCCTCTAGCACCATATCGTCTTCTTCTGTCCAGCGAATACGGTCGATTACCATCACCACTAAATCGACATCTTTTACCGCTGTGGTGGCGGCTTTATTCATGTAGCGGTTAATGGCTTTGTCTTGGATTTTATGAATGCCTGGGGTGTCCACATACACCACTTGCAAATCGTCTTCGGTTTTTATTCCCAAAATTTGATGGCGGGTGGTTTGTGGTTTGCGCGACGTAATGGAAAGCTTTTGCCCTAAGATGCGATTAAGCAGGGTTGATTTGCCCACATTTGGGCGCCCTACTATGGCAACAAAACCAGAGCGTTGGGTCATTGTGCGTTCTCCAGCCCTAATAATTGCAGCATTTGTTGGGCGGCTTGCTGTTCGGCGGCGCGACGGCTGGTGCCTTGTGCCATAACCGGTGTAATACATTCAGGCACACTGCATTGCACGGTGAAAACCTGTTCGTTTGAAGGCCCTTCCACCTGGGTAACAGCGTATTCGGGCAGCTTTAATTTGTTGCTTTGCTGATACTCTTGCAGGCGGGTTTTTGGATCTTTAATTGGGTCGGCTAGGCTTAGCTCGTCGAGCTGAGGTGCAAACCAAGCCAAAATGCGCTCTTGCACGCGCTCCATGCCAGCATCCAAATAGATAGCACCAATAATGGCTTCAACCGCATCGGCTAAGATGGAGTCACGACGAAAACCACCACTTTTTAGTTCGCCAGAACCCAAGCGTAAAAATTCGCCCAGCTCAAATTTGCGCGCCACCACGGCTAAGGTTTCACCTTTCACCACTTTGGCACGCAAACGGCTGAGCTTGCCTTCTTTGGCCTGCGGAAAACGCTTAAACAGCGCTTCGGCAATGGTGAAGTTTAAAATTGAATCGCCTAGAAATTCCAAACGTTCGTTATTGTGCTCGCCCAAACTGCGGTGAGTGAGGGCCAAAAGAATAAGATCAGCGTCTTTAAAGCTGTAACCAAGGCGCTGAGACAAGCGGGTTAATATACCATTCACAGTGCGAGACCTTTTATTGTTGTTATTAGTCATCTACTTTTAGCACCGCCAAGAACGCGGATTGAGGAATCTCGACGTTGCCAATCTGTTTCATACGTTTTTTACCTTCTTTCTGTTTCTGCAACAGTTTTTTCTTACGGCTTACGTCACCACCATAACATTTGGCGGTTACGTTTTTACGCAGCGCCTTAACTGTAGTACGAGCCACCACTTGGCTGCCAATTGCGGCCTGAATAGCCACATCGAACATTTGACGGGGAATTAGCTCTTTCATTTTTTCGGTTAAAGAAGCCCCACGGCGACGCACGTTTTCACGGTGCATAATTACCGCCAAGGCATCTACTTTTTCGCCGTTTACCAGCACGTCTAGGCGCACCAATGGCGCGCTTTGAAAGCGTTTAAAGCTGTAATCGAGCGAGGCAAAACCACGGCTTACCGATTTTAAGCGGTCGAAAAAGTCCATCACCACTTCGGCCATCGGAATTTCATATTTCACCGCCACCTGAGTGCCAGTGTAGTGCATATCAATTTGCACCCCACGTTTTTCAATGCACAGTGAAATGACGTTACCTAAATGCTCCTGGGGCACCAAAATATTGCATTCGGCAATGGGTTCACGCATGTCCACGATAGAGCCAGCGTCTGGCAGCTTAGAAGGGCTGTCTACTTGCAGCACCTCGCCTTTTTGAATTTCCACTTCATACACCACAGTTGGCGCAGTGGTGATGAGATCGAGGTCGTACTCACGTTCTAGGCGCTCTTGAATAATTTCCATGTGCAGCATGCCCAAGAAGCCACAACGGAAACCAAAGCCTAGAGCATCGGAGCTTTCTGGTTCATAAAATAGCGACGCATCGTTCAGTGATAATTTTTCAAGCGCATCACGAAAATCTTCAAAATCGTCGGAAGAAACAGGAAACAGCCCTGCATACACCTGAGGTTTTACCTTTTGGAAACCGGGCAAGGTACTGGTTTCAGGAAACTTGGTGCTAACGATGGTATCGCCCACTGGCGCACCATGAATGTCTTTGATGCTGGCAACCAAAAAGCCTACTTCGCCGGTTTTAAGCTCGGTGGTGTGGTGCATTTTGGGGGTGAAATAGCCAAGGCCGTCAACTTGGTGATCGCGACCAGTCGATTTCATGCGAATTTTATCGCCTTTTTTTAGCACGCCATTTTTTACTCGCACTAAAGACACCACGCCAAGGTAAGCGTCAAACCAAGAGTCGATAATTAATGCTTTCAGTGGCGCGTCGGCGTCGCCTTCTGGGGCTGGAATATGCAAAATAATATCTTCCAGCACGTCTTCCATATTTAGGCCAGTTTTGGCGCTGCAGCGCACGGCTTCGGTGGCGTCTAAGCCAATAATGTCTTCAATTTCTTGGGCCACCTTGTCGGGGTCGGCTTGGGGTAAGTCCATTTTGTTCAGTACTGGGCGAACTTCTAAGCCCATTTCAATGGCGGTGTAACAGTTAGCCACCGATTGCGCTTCCACGCCCTGAGCGGCATCGACCACCAACAACGCACCTTCGCAAGCGGCTAATGAACGGCTAACTTCATAGCTAAAGTCAACGTGGCCGGGGGTATCAATAAAGTTAAGCTGGTAGGTTTCACCGTTTTTAGCGGTGTAATTAAGCGTTACGCTTTGCGCTTTGATGGTAATGCCGCGCTCGCGCTCGATGTCCATCGAATCCAGCACTTGCTGCTGCATTTCTCGATCCGACAAGCCGCCGCAAATTTGAATTAAGCGGTCAGACAAGGTGGATTTACCGTGGTCAATGTGGGCGATAATAGAAAAATTGCGAATATGGTCCAGTTGGCTCACAGAAAAAACCCATTTGATAGTGAAAAAATAGTGCGTGATTTTACTGGAAAGTGGGAGCTTTAGCTAGGCAAGCTCCCACCAAGATAGCGCGAAAAACCTAGCTATTGCACTCGTAAAGGAATAAACAAGGCCGAGCCACGGCGTATAATTCGCATTGGCACACTGCGGTCTTTGGGCAGCTTGGCGACTATTTCTTCAAACTCGCTGACCGAGCGCACGGGTTGGCCGTAAATCATGGTAATGATATCGCCATTGCTAAGCCCAGCCTGAGCGCCTGCGCCCTGCCCAACCTCGCTAACCACCACACCTTCGCCCACGCTTTTACGCTGGCGTTCGTTTAGGTTGCCAACCACTATGCCCAAGCGGTTATCGCTGTTGGCGTTACTGCGGTTAGAGGCAAGCTGCGCATCGTCGGTAGAGGGCATAGTGCCAATGGTTATATCTAGGTTTTTGCGCTTGCCATTACGCACCACGCTAAGCGTTACTTTAGTGCCTGGTTTTACGCGCCCTACTTCGTGCGGTAAATCGGAAGACAGATAAATTTGCTTGCCGTTAAAGTGGGTGATGATATCGCCATTTTGTAAGTCGCTGTTTTCAGCAGGGCTGCCCGGCATAATTTGCGCCACCAGCGCCCCAGCGGCTTGTTTTAAGCCAAAGGATTCAGCTAAATCTTTATTCACTTCTTGAATCATCACCCCTAACCAGCCACGGCTCACCTTGCCTGTGGCTTTTAGCTGTTCAACCACATCCATGGCCACATTGATTGGAATCGCAAAAGACACGCCCATAAAACCGCCAGAGCGAGTGTAAATTTGTGAGTTAATACCCACCACTTTGCCATCTAGGTTAAACAGTGGGCCACCAGAGTTGCCGGGGTTAATGGCCACGTCGGTTTGAATAAAGGGCACATAGTTTTCATTCGGCAGGCTGCGACCTTTGGCGCTGACTATGCCAGCCGTAACCGAGTAATCAAAACCAAAGGGGGAACCAATGGCCACCACCCACTCGCCAACCTCTAAATCTTCCGAGTTACCCAGTTTTACGATAGGTAGGTTTTTGGCTTCCACTTTAAGCAGGGCTAAGTCGGTGCTGGCGTCTGCGCCTATGAGCTTGGCTTCTAATTCGCGGCGGTCGTTTAAGCGCACCATAATTTCATCGGCGTCTTTAACCACATGATTATTGGTTAAAATATAACCGTCTTTTGAAATCACAAAACCTGAACCAAGCGATCTGGCGTCGCCACCGCCTTGACCACCTTCAGGAACACCAAAAAAATGGCGAAAAATATCGGGCATATCTGGTGGCAAGTTATAGCGTTGTGATAGCTGCGCAGCGCGAGAGTCGGCGTGCTGCACTGTGCTGATATTCACCACCGCAGGGGAAGCGTCTTTCACCAAATCACGAAAATCGGGCAAGCTGGCCCAAGCCGACAAGCTTAGGGCATACAGAACCACAGAAAAAATAGCGAATATGGGTTTGCTTATTGTTTTCATAAAGCCTCTGTTTGATCGGTAACAATACAAGAAGAATGAATTTTGGGTTGCCATAAAAAGCGAAAGCGGGTTGCGGCCAAACGGCTTGCCAGCAGCCCCAACGCTAGGCCGATTAGAGCGCCAAGGCCAGCGCCCAGTTCCCCAGAAATGGCTTGCCCAAGCACGGCCATAACCATTAACCCAAGCAGAGGTAAGCCATAAAGCATAAACGCGCTGAGCGCCAAGCCGCCTTGCGGCAATTCAAGCAGCGCTTTTTGCCCCACCACAAAAGGCTCGTCCACAGGCACCCATAAACGAATGGTGCGGCCTAAATTAGAGAGCGTGCGTTGGCCACAGCCAGCGCGAGCATTGCAGCTATCACACGCGCTGCGCTGCAAGGATTCGACCCAAATACCTTGCCGATCAACCTCGGTAACGGTAACCCATTCTTGATTGTTCATAGTTACTCACCCTGTTCTAAATACAGCATGGAATGGGCAATTTTTTTCAAGGTAGCAGCGGGTAATTCCCCCACGGCCGTAATGCGTTTTTTAGTTGGTGTTTGGCTGGCTGCCAGCACCGCATGGGTAGCGCCCCACTGACGTTCAATTTCGGGCACGCGACCATGAGTGTCATCTACAAAAATAGAAAAAGCCGCCAGCCCATCGCTATACATCAAACGCACCACACCAGCTTGCTGGGCGGCAAAGGTAAGCTTAAAGCCAGTAGGCAACCAGCTTGGGTTCCACGCCACCCACTCAATTTTAGCTGGGCTTTTGGGCGCTTCGGCTGCAATTTCATGGCCCGGAAGTTGGCTAACAAAGGCTTCGGCAGGAGCTTCTTTGCCTAAGCTAATTTGTGCATATTGGGCGCGCTCTAAGACGTTGCGCTCGTCATCAAGAATATCCAGACGCAGCAGCAAAGCGGTTTCTTTATCCAGCCAAAGGCTCATGGCAAAACGTTCGCGATCTTGTGGCTGAATGCGCAGTTCTTGCGCCATTCGCCCAGCAATTCGGGCGCTTTTGCCCAATGAAAACCGGTAAGAAAATTCTTCATTGGGTTGAGGAATATTCACCGCCAGCGGATTAGTTAAGGCACTGTGCGGCTTGGCTGTTGGCTCGTGGTGGCAGGTTACTTGCGCACCGTGGCGCAGACGTTCTTTGGGCTTGCGCGTTAAAATTTCTAAACGCTCGTACTCTTCACCGTCGATATTGGCATGGGTAATGGCTAAAGAGTCCCAGCGGTTGTTCATGCCGTACACAATCACGCCTTGATAGTTTTGTTGCTGAAGCGCAGCGTGCATGGCATTAAGCCATTGCGCCGGTTGCTTCATTGTCAGTTCAGATGCCTGAACAGAAAACACCCAACCTGTTAAAACCAGAACCAACCAACGCCACACAGATTATTACTCCTGATTAAACTTCACCGTGCGAGCAAAGGGCGAACTTTGATCACCATGCTGCAACACATCGCCATGCTGGAACACATACTCTTGTAGTTTACGTTGTGCCTCTTCAAGCTGCTCTTGATTTAGCGTGCTTTCTGATGCTGTGTTTGCCGTAGCAGGCACAGCAGAAACACTGGCCAAAACCACTGGCGCTGTTTTTTCAAGCTGGTGCATAGCAGGGCTAATTTGGGCGCTGGCCACAGCCGGAGCGTCTTGTTCTTGCATCTGCCACTGCACACCAACCAACACCGCCAGCATCATGCTGGCTGCTACCGCGCCCGATGCCACATACCAAGAGCGTTTCGATTTCGCTTCGGTGGCAGGGGTTGACGTTATTAGCTCGTCCATTGGCTCGCCATCAATGGCTTGGCGAACACCTCTGGATAAATCGATTTGTGCTACTGGCTCACCACGCATGATGGAGCCAATTAACTGATAGCGGTGCCATGTTTCTAGCACTTGCCCATCGGTTTCAGACTGTTTCAATAAACGACGCACTTCAAGTTCATCTGTCTCACCGTCTACCAAAGCAGACAAAGACTCATTTATACGCTCATCCATTTTAATCTCCCGCCGTTAGGCTATTTCAGCACCAGCCAACAAGGGTTGCATTTTACGTTCAATCGCTTCGCGCGCGCGAAAAATACGCGAGCGCACCGTACCAATTGGGCAATCCATTACCTCGGCTATTTCTTCATAGCTTAAGCCATCCATTTCACGCAGTGTCACCGCCATGCGCAGCTCTTCGGGCAAAGCAGCAATGGCATCAAACACCACTTTTTGTAGCTCGTCGCGTTGCAATAAAGCATCAGGAGAGCTGTTGTCTTTCAGGTTTGGTTCGGCGGTAAAAAATTCAGAATCGTCGATATCAATATCTTGCGTGGGCGTGCGACGACCACGGCTAACCAAGTAATTTTTGGCGGTATTCACTGCAATGCGATACATCCAAGTATAAAACTGGCTTTCACCGCGAAAATTAGGCAAAGCTCGATAGGCTTTAACAAAGGCTTCTTGGGTAACATCTTGGGCTTCGGCGAAATCACGAACAAAACGCCCAACCAAGGCTAAGATACGGTGCTGATACTTAATTACGAGCAAATCAAACGCACGGCGATCGCCTTTTTGCACACGCGCGACAAGCTGTTGATCTGTTGTTTGTTGGTCCGACATACCGTATTCCGATGAATTTTGCTGGGCGCTTTGGGCCAATGCTAGGCTCATTGTTCTATCCCCTTGTTGGTCTGTGTGCCAAATAGGAAATAGAAAAAACAGATTAGTTCCCGATGAATGAGCACAAGTGTATCATGCGACCTCGTTCTTACCTTACTTTTTCAGCCGTCTAGGACCACCAATGAGCACGCATCATCATTACGATGTTCTGATTATCGGCAGCGGCGCTGCCGGTTTGACCTTAGGATTATCTTTACCAGAACATTTGAACGTTGCCATCATCAGCAAAGACAGCCTCGACGCAGGCTCTACCCGCTGGGCACAAGGTGGCATTGCAGCCGTACTCGACGACAGCGACAGCATCGACGCTCATGTTAAAGACACCCTAGACGCTGGTGCAGGCCTATGCCACGAGCCTGCCGTGCGCTTTACCGTGGAAAACTCGGCCGCCGCAATTAAATGGCTGATCGACTTAGGCGTGCCTTTTACCCAAAGCGAAGACCAGCATTTTCACCTTACTCGTGAAGGCGGCCACAGCGCTCGGCGCATTATTCATGCCGCCGATGCCACAGGCTACGCTGTGTTTGAAACGCTCATTAACCAAGCCCGAAAACGCCCTAACCTACATTTAATTGAAAACTACATTGCCATCGACCTAGTAACACGCAAAAAGCTAGGGCTGGATGAAACCGGCTGCGTTGGCGCTTATTTTTTAAACAATCAAACTGACGAGGTTGAGGTTATCTCGGCTCATGCCGTGGCCTTGGCCACAGGTGGCGCCAGCAAAGTGTATTTATACACCAGCAACCCAGATGGCAATTCGGGCGATGGCATTGCTATGGCTTGGCGCGCGGGTTGTCGTGTGGCCAACATGGAATTTAACCAGTTCCACCCCACTTGCCTTTACCACCCCAAAGCCAAATCGTTTTTAATTTCTGAAGCCGTGCGTGGCGAAGGTGGCAAACTGCTGCTGCCCACTGGCAAACGTTTTATGCACAAGTTCGACGAGCGCGCCGAATTGGCACCGCGCGATATTGTCGCGCGCGCCATCGACCACGAAATGAAACGCCTTGGTGCCGACTGCCTGTATTTAGACATCAGCCATAAGCCACTCGATTTTATTAAAGAGCACTTCCCTACTATTTATGAACGTTGCCTAACTTACGGTATCGACATCAGCAAAGAACCCATTCCGATTGTGCCAGCCGCGCACTACACCTGCGGCGGCGTAGTTACCGACACCAATGGCCGAACCGATATTGAACAGCTTTATGCCGTGGGCGAAGTAGCCTGCACTGGGCTGCACGGCGCCAACCGTCTAGCCAGTAACTCTTTGCTGGAATGCTTGGTGTATGCACGCGCAGCGGCGGCCGACATGGTTGCCAACACCAATTTCAACACCACTCTACCCAGCATTCCTGAGTGGGACGCCAGCCAAGTAAAAGACTCCGACGAAGACGTGGTTATTTCGCACAACTGGGACGAACTGCGCCGCTTTATGTGGGACTACGTTGGCATAGTGCGCACCAACAAGCGCCTGCTGCGCGCCAAGCACCGCATTCGTTTGCTGCGCGAAGAAATTCACGAGTTTTACTCCAACTACCGCGTTAGCCATAACCTGCTAGAGCTTCGCAACTTGGTCGATGTCGCCGATGTGATTATTCGCAGCGCGCTGTTACGCAAAGAAAGCCGTGGCCTGCATTTTAGCCGCGACTATCCACAAACCCTGCCACGCGCTTTCGATACGGTAATGACGCCGAAATACATAAAAGAGCTGGGCGAGCTTTAGTGCGTTATTTTGTAAATTCACACTGAAAACTCCCACACTTTGCGGTAACATGCGCCCCATTCTGTTATTCGCCTTTGGGGTTCATAATGCGCTTGCGTAATTACTTAGAAAAAAACTGCAGCAACCAAGCCTTGGTTGAAGTAATAGACGGCCTAATGGTGGCCTGTAAAGAAATTGCCTACAAAGTACAGCTTGGCTCGTTAGCTGGTGTGCTAGGCAGTGCCGAAAACGACAACGTGCAAGGCGAACGCCAAAAGAAACTCGACGTCATTGCCAACGACATTATTAAACACAGCCTGCAAAGCATGAAAAACATCAAAGGCATTTGCAGCGAAGAAGAAGCCAACCCAGTACCTTGCCACCACGACGGTGAATTTTTAGTCATGTTCGACCCGCTTGACGGCTCGTCCAACATCGACGTAAACGTAACCGTAGGAACAATTTTCTCAATCCTACAAGCCAACCCCGACGACGACGCCACTCACGACACCACTTACTTGCAATCTGGGCGCGAGCAAATAGCTGCAGGTTATGTGCTTTATGGCCCCTCAACCTTGCTGGCTTTAACCACAGGTCGCGGCACTCATATTTTCACCTTTGACCCTCGCATTGGTGAGTTTTACCTGCAACGCGAAAACGTAAAAGTACCCCCCACCACCAAAGAATTTGCCATTAATATGTCGAACCAGCGCTTCTGGTTAGACCCCATGCAAAACTATGTGAACGACTTACTGCGTGGCGAAAACGGCCCCTTAGGCAAACGCTACAACATGCGCTGGATTGCCTCTATGGTGGCCGAAATTCACCGCATTCTAACCCGTGGCGGCATCTTCATGTACCCCTACGACAGCCGCGAACCCAGCAAACCCGGTAAGCTGCGCCTAATGTACGAAGGCAACCCCATGAGCATGCTGATTGAACAAGCAGGCGGCAAAGCTTCCACCAGCAAAGAAGCCATCTTAGACGTAACCCCCGAAAGCATTCACCAGCGTGTATCGGTCAGTATGGGCAGCGCCGAAGAAGTAGACACAGCCGTTCGTTACCACCTATAACGCAAAAAGCGGCGCCCTTTGGGCGCCATAATGGCCGGGCTTAGTTCGCCAAACCAGCGCCGCATTTAATTGGACGGTTTTTCCTATCCACCAAAATACCCGCCACTTGTTTTTCATTATCTGGGCGCAGCAGCAAAAAACCGTTCGCGCAAAACGCGATTTTCCCCGCATCTTTTTCAGATACTTTGATGTCGGCTTGGGTGCTTAAATCGAGCAAGCGAAACTCATCAATCAAGGCAGTATCGGCCACATTGGAATGGCGAATATAGCCGTAATATTCCAAGGTAAGAACGGTTACTACTAGGCCCAGCACAAAGCCCAACACAATAAATTTTTTATTCGTTTCCGACATGATTTTTTAAACCTTTATAGCTAGGTACTTACTACCTTACTACCAAGCCACCACCAAATCGTCGCGCTGAATGGCTAAATGGTCGGCATTGTATTTCATTTCGCCAATCGCAAATTGCGGCTGCACTTGCTTCACAATAATTTCGATGGCGGTATTTTTTAACTCGGTGCGCGGCTCTAAATCCAAATTAAAGAATGTACCAGTGCGCACCACATAAAACTTATCGTTAGGGCGAACCCCAGCGCTAGTAGGAACCTCAATATAAACGCGATTGCCCTGCGTTTTAATGATGCGTGTCATAAAAGGCTGACAACGCATAAAACGATTTAAGTCATCGACCGCAGCGGCCAAAGTTTGCTGCACCTTGCCGCCATACTGAGTTTGCCAAAAGTCTGGCGTAGCAAAGCCCACTTTCTGCGAGCCAGATCTATCCCACAGACCAGATGTTTGATAGCTATGCTGCCATAACAACGAACCACTTAGACCATCGTACAAATACAGATCAAAGGCAAATTGGCGTTCTTGCATGGCTGGGCGCACACCTAATTTAGTTAGCCAATTACTGGGTTTTAATGGCTTTTCGCCCGCCTCGCCCGCCAATGCTAAATCGCGCACTACCCCGGTAATCACATATTGCGCCCCAGCCTGCGTAGCCAAAGCTACCGACGGCGCACGGCGCGGGTCAACATACACCGCCGTACTGGAAGTATCCAAGGCGTGCAGTAACCCTGTTGCGTTCAAGCCATTAATTAGCTCATGCGGCAAATCTTGTTCAATATTCTCTAAGCGGCCAACCACTGCCTGCTGCGGCTTAGCCAAGGCAAACCCAGTAACAGCCACCGTCTTACGGAAATTAGGCGCGCTAGTGCGGCAAAAAGCTTGGCTCTCTACTTCGGCGCGAATAGCCACTTCGTACATGCCATCGTTGGGTTCTTCCCACAGAATATCGACATTTTTAAGATTAGAAAAAGAACGCAAACTTACGCGGTCTTCATCCAGCACCCCATTATTCAGGGTCTGTTGACTGCTAACTTGTGCGCCAGCGCGCAGCGAGGCTTGTTGATAGGCGTCTTTTAACGCATTTTCTCGAACTTTGGCCAGCGGCCCATTGATTGCCGCTGACCCCACCACTTCCACATTCAATGCCGTGGCCGACCAAGTTATTAACATACCCAACAATATGGTCAGACACCGCATTGCATTACCCCTTACTCAATAAAATAGAACCCCGCATCTGGGATGGCCGCTTCACGCTTTACCCGCTGGCTTTGAGCCGAGTTGTTGACGCTGTTCTGGCCATTGGCATTATTACTTGCAACTTTTTTGCCAGAATTTTGGGCCATTGCCAAAGGCGCGCTGCAATCAACGTTAAAGCGGGCGCTGTCGGTGGTTTTTAAACAATTACGAAAGCCTTGGTCGATATTCATTTCAAGCATGGTTTCCACTGAACCGTCGGGCATCACATCAGCCGACACCACTCGCGCACCATACATATAGGTTTCAATGTAAGTACGGAAACGGTCGTTTTGCATCGCCATATCACGCACGGTCGAGCTGCCCATCACGTTCATGCCATAAACACGCTCGGCCATGGCTCGATAGGCATCCACCTTGGAAGCACGAATAGCCAGCAAACGACGCTGCACCGCAGATAAGTTCTTATTGCGCTCGTCGGGGGCACCATAGCCCACTACCCGCAAAGTCATAGGAGCAACAGGATCAACCGCCTGTTCAACTGGCTGCAAATACCCCTGATCATTTTGTTTAGAACCAGCGGTGCTGCAAGCCACCAAGAAAGCCGCTGTGCTAAGCACAATCGCGCCACGAGCGAAGGGGGAAGAAAGAAAACGCATAAAAAACTCCTAATTCGGGCTAGTTAACTGTGTTTCGGCCAGCACGTACAAAAGTTTAGAGCATTTTCATAAGCAGCCCAAAATACTTATTTAAGGGGCAGATTTTATAACTTAATGTTTCATAATTATGCACAATAAAGCGAAGCGACTATACTGCTGAAAAATAGTTCCACCCACATTCAAAGCTTTAGCCTTAAGCTAAGCAAACCACTCACCAGAGGGATCAATCATGATGATCAAACGCTCACTCCTTGCCGCTTCCATTGCTGCCTTATCCGCACAAGTGGCTTACGCCGCACCTTTTATGCCGCTAGATGCTCGTGGCATGGCCATGGGTAATACCGGTGTAGCCACAGCTCAACACGCCAGCGCAGCATCTTATAACCCATCGTTACTGTCACAAACCTACGGACGCGACCATTTTCATATTTTGCTCCCGCAGGTTGGCGTATTGCTCTCTGACGAACGCGAAGTTATTGATAACGCTCAAACCATTGCCGATGACGTTATTCCACAATTCGATGACGCGCTAAACGGAATTGGCGGAAACGGCGGTTTAACGGATCACCTCGTTGAACTAGAAGAAGCTATCAACACCTTTAATATTAAGATTGGTGAGTTTGAAACAGCTGCGAGCGGCCTTAGCAGCACTTCATGCAGCACCGATATAAATAATGCGGTAGCTAAACTTAATGATGTTCAAACCGCTAACAGCGACCTATCTAGTAAAATTGGAATCGTGCGTGGCGATGTTGGCTTAGTGGATACTGCCACTAAAAACCTAACCAGCTCGATGGACAATATTTCTGGCAATCCGCTAACTGCGCGCCTAAACGTTAATCCTATTAGCATTGCCGTACCAGGTAAAACACTAGGGGTTGCGGTTACCACACAAGGTACCGTTGGCGTATCGTTACGTATGCACTTTAAAGACGCGGCACTTATGAACGCTTACGCGCCCGCTGTAGACGAATACCTAGCTGCAACACAAAATACCAGCGATGCATTGGGTGCAATTTTAAATACTGATTTAAGCGGCGACGATGCACAGAAGGCAACTGCACTAAACCAACTTAAAAACGATTTATCTGGCGGAGCCGGCCAAGCGCTTCGAGATGATTTCACAAACGGTTTCACCTCTACATCCCAAAACCACTACAACGGTAGCCCTGTCTTTAAAAATGGTGAGTTTTCAGATGAAATGTCTGACCCATCGTTACAATCTAGCGTTGAAGCAGTAGCGGTAGCCATCGTTGATGTGGGCATATCCCTGTCGCACGAATTCGATATTATGGGTGAAGCCATTGCTATTGGTGTTACCCCAAAAATCCAACGCGTTTCAACCTTCCACTACGCAGCCAGCGCAGACGGGTTCGACGAAGTAAATGAAGACGATTTAAAAAATCAGCAAAAAGACTACAACAAAATTAACCTAGACGTGGGTGCTTCGTACCGCTTTGGTGCTAATAACAACTGGACTGCTGGCTTGGTAGTTAAAAACCTATTTGGTGGTAAATTCAAATACGAAGATGTAAAAGTTAAAGATGAAAACGGCCTTGAAACAGGCGAAGTTATCGCCGGCGGCAATGTACACCTTGACCCACAAATGCGTGCTGGTATCGCTTATAACGCTTCGTTCTTTGGCATAGGCAACTACACCCTAACCTCTGACTTAGACCTGCTTAAAAACAAACCTCTTGCCTATGAAAGCGCCACTCAATACGCGGCCTTTGGTGGTGAGTTAAGCTTGTTTAGAACCTTGCAACTACGCGCCGGTTACCGCATGAACTTGCAAGAGAGCGATCAAAGTGTAATTTCCGCTGGTGTCGGCCTATCGCCCTTTGGCCTACATATCGACCTAGCCGCATTTGCCAACCCAAGTGATGTAAAAAAAGAAGCTGGGGCAGTATTGCAAACAGGCTTTAAATTCTAACCCCGCATTACGCTTAACCTCTTAAGGCCAGTGCTATACACTGGCCTTTTTTATGGGCGGCCATTATTTATGCAAACCTACCTTGTTGGCGGCGCGGTGCGCGATCGGCTTTTAAACCTTCCCTTTACTGATAAAGACTGGGTTGTAGTAGGCGCTACGCCCAAGCAAATGCTAGAGCAAGGTTATGAACAGGTGGGTGCCGACTTTCCGGTGTTTTTGCACCCCAAAACCAAAGAGGAATACGCTCTTGCTCGCACCGAGCGTAAACAGGGCTTGGGCTATCAGGGTTTTGTATGCGAGTTTGACCCAAGCGTTAGCCTAGAAGACGATCTTTTACGCCGCGATTTAACCATCAATGCCATGGCGCAAGACAGCCACGGCAAGGTTATCGACCCTTACGGCGGCCAGCGTGATATTCAGCTTAAATTGCTGCGCCATGTTTCCCCTG
>JBASZG010000084.1:0-7593 GCA_049277875.1 Venatoribacter sp. | reverse complement strand
TCATTACTTCAAGCCATTGCGCGGCTACAAACTCAAAAACAGCAGTTGCTTGACCGTAAAGAGCAGCTTCACGCCAGTCAAAACCAAGACCACAGCGCCGACTTAGCTGAATTAAAGCTGGTGTTAGAAACGCTGCTTGAGCAGCGTTTGCAAGCTGAAGAGGAAATGCAGCAGGCTCGTCGTCGTCTTGAAGCGGTTGATGGCCGCATGCGAGAGCTAGAGCAAGCCCGCGCTCAGGCCGAGCAGCAAGCGATGGTCGTGCGAACCGAATTAGAAAAAATCCGGCTTGAATGCCAAGCCTTAGATATTCGCCGCACCACTTTAATTGAGCAACTGGCTGAAGAAAATCTAAGCTTGAAAACGGTATTGGAAACTATGCCAGAACAAGCGGATGCCGAGGCCTGGCAGGGTGAATTGGTGATTTTGGCTGAACGTATTGCACGTTTAGGAGCCATTAACCTTGCTGCAATCGAGGAATATAAAACCCAGTCAGAGCGGCAAATATACTTAGCGGCGCAGCACGATGACTTGGCCAAAGCACTAGAAACCTTGCACAGCGCCATTGCCAAAATCGACCGCGAAACACGCACTCGCTTTAAAGAAACTTTCGATAAAATGAACGCTGGCCTTGCCGATTTGTTTCCAAAAGTTTTTGGTGGCGGCAGTGCTTGGTTGGAACTCACCGACGAAGATATGCTCAATACAGGCGTTGCCATTATGGCGCGCCCACCGGGCAAGAAAAACAGCACTATCCATTTGCTGTCTGGGGGGGAAAAAGCCCTTACTGCGATTGCCTTGGTGTTTTCCATCTTTCAACTTAACCCTGCGCCTTTTTGCATGTTAGATGAAGTGGACGCTCCCTTAGACGATGCCAACGTTGGGCGTTATGCGCGTTTAGTGAAAGCCATGAGCGAAAAAGTGCAGTTTATTTATATCACTCACAACAAAATTGCGATGGAACAAGCCACGCAACTCATGGGAGTCACCATGCACGAGCCAGGCGTTTCGCGTTTGGTTTCAGTGGATATTGAAGAAGCCGTTGAAATGATTGACCTATAAAGGTGAATTAAAGGCGCAAAAAGACTGTTATAAAACAGCATCCTATGTAAAAATCTTGTCATTTTTTTATATGTACCAATTTAGTGTTAGAGGTTTTGATAAATGGAATTGAGTTGGCGAACAGCCCTGATATTGCTTGGCTTGACCATTATTATCGGCGTTATTATTGATGGCATTCGACGCATGAATAAAGCTCGTAACGAGGCCATTCGCTTAGATAAGCAAACTGAATTTCATTTTTCGGATGATAACCCTGAAATTTCAGGCCCGGCTCGCGTGCTAAACCGCCAAAATGAAACGGCAGCCGCAACGCCAGCTCAAACCATTGCCGTTGAAAATTCTTATTCCGATGTCTCGGTTGATTTTGAAGAGCCTGAACAAGCCGATTCTTTATCGCCTGTTGTCGTGAAAAATACGCTAACCGACGACGACCCTATTGATGAAAGCGAGCTGGAAGCCCTAGACAAAGAAGTTGCCGCCCTAGAAGAACATATTACCTCGGCCGCCTTAGAAGAAGCCTTAGCCACTCACCCAAGCATGGAAGAGGAGCTGCAAGTAAACCCATCACCGCTGCCTATTTACCCAGTTAACTTTGCCAGCCCAGAAGCCGAAAAACTCAGCGATCGCCCAAAGCCTGAGCTGGTATTGGTGATTCACGCTATTGCTCGGCCAAACAAAGAGTTTTCAGGCAAAGACATTGTTTATCTGTTTAATAGCTGTGATTTGCGCTTTGGCGAAAAAAATATCTTCCACCGCTTTGATCAAGCCGACGGCAAAGGTCATGTGCAATTTTCTGTAGTGCATAGCTACGAACCACAAAGCTTTAACCCGATGAATATTGCCACCCAAAGTTTTCGTGGTTTAAGTTTCTTCATGAAACTTCCCGGAGTTGGCAAACCGGTTGAAGCCTTCGACGCTATGGTTGGTATGGCGATGGTGCTTTCCAAACAATTTGATGCCGAGTTGTTCGATGGCGAGCGCAGCGCTTTAACGCAGCAAACCATAGAGCACGACCGCCAACAAATTATTGAATATGAACGTCGCAAACAATTGCAAGCCAAGAAGAATGCGCGCTAGTTAAAGACAATACTATGAGCAATCAATTTGATTTATTTGCAGAAGAGCCACAAGGCTCTTCTGGCGTTTCTAACGACCTACAAGCGCAAATCAACGCTTTGCGCAGCGAAATAAACCAACACAATCACCGCTATTATGTGCTGGATGAGCCAAGCGTTCCCGATGCCGAATACGACCGCTTAATGCGCGAGCTGCAAGCCTTAGAAGCGGTTCACCCAGAACTTATTACCAGCGATTCGCCCACTCAAAAAGTAGGTGGTGCCGTGCTCAAAGGCTTTAGTGAAGTTGCCCACGAGCAAGCCATGCTCTCGCTGGATAACGCCATGAACGAGGCCGAATTTGCAGCCTTTTATCAGCGCGTGGCCGAGCGTTTAAAAACCACCGAGCCTTTAGAGTTTGCCTTTGAGCCTAAGCTGGATGGCTTGGCGATTAGCCTGCTGTACGAAAATGGCGTGCTGGTGCGCGCCGCAACGCGTGGCGACGGCCAAACCGGTGAAGACGTTACCCAAAACGTGCGCACCATTAAAAACATTCCACTTAAACTGCAAGGCGATTTTCCAGAGCGTATTGAAATACGCGGCGAGGTCTATATGCCGCTAAAAGGCTTTGCAGCCTACAACCAAAAAGCCGTAGAGCAGGGCGATAAATCCTTTGCCAATCCACGCAATGCGGCGGCAGGTTCGCTGCGCCAGCTTGACTCCAGCATAACCGCTAAACGCCCGTTAGAGTTTTGCAGCTATGGCATGGGAATAGTAAGCAGCGACTTTGTTATGCCAGAAACCTACAGCGACATTTTGCTGAAAATTAAAGCCTTGGGCGTGCGTATTAACGAGAATATGCGCGTTGCCAAAGGACTAGATCAAGCCTTGCAGTGTTATAACGAGCTAGGCGAAAAACGCCATAGTTTGCCCTACGAAATCGACGGCACCGTTTTTAAAATTAATGCTTTGGCGTTGCAACAAGAGCTGGGTTTTGTGGCTCGCGCACCACGTTGGGCTATTGCCTATAAGTTTCCTGCGGTAGAACAAATGACCGTGCTTGAAGGCGTTGATTTTCAGGTAGGGCGCACCGGCGCACTTACTCCTGTAGCCAGGCTAACACCAGTACAGGTTGCTGGCGTTACCGTTTCCAACGCCACCTTGCACAACATGGACGAAATAGAACGCCTTGGTGTTCAAATTGGCGATACCGTGGTTATTCGCCGCGCTGGTGATGTCATTCCGCAAGTGGTTTCGGTGGTGGCAGAAAAGCGCGGCCAAACCTGCCCAATCCAAATGCCAAGCCACTGCCCAGTATGTAATTCTTTAGTTGAAAAAGTAGAAGGCGAAGCCGTAGCTCGCTGCACTGGCGGCTTGTTTTGCGCCGCTCAACGAAAAGAAGCTATTAAACACTTTGCTTCACGCAAGGCTATGGATATCGAAGGGTTAGGCGACAAGCTAATAGAGCAGTTAGTTGACGAAAATCTAGTAACTAGCGTGCACCAACTTTACAGCCTAAGCCTTGAGCAACTGGCTGGGCTTGAGCGCATGGCCGAAAAATCGGCACAAAACATTCTGACGGCGCTGGAAAAATCCAAACAAACCGAATTGGGGCGGTTTATCTATTCGCTGGGTATTCGGGAAGTAGGCACAGTTACCGCTAATCAACTGGCCAAGCATTTTGGATTCTTAGCGCGCATTCAGGCAGCAAACCTAGATGAACTGCAGCAAGTGCCCGATGTGGGCGTGATTGTGGCTAATCATGTTTATAACTTCTTCCGCGAAGAGCATAACCTAGCGGTTATCCAAGGCTTAAAAGAGGCGGGTATAAGTTGGCACGAGGCTAAACCTCAAGCCGCGCAAGACTTACCGCTCACTGGCCAAACCGCCGTTATCACTGGCACTTTGGTTGATAGTGGCATGAGCCGCGACGATGCCAAAACCAAACTCGAAGCTTTTGGTTGCAAAGTGGCAGGCAGTGTTTCAGCCAAAACCAGTTTTGTGGTCGCTGGCGAAAAAGCCGGCTCTAAATTAACCAAAGCCCAAGAACTGGGCGTAAAAGTGCTGACAGAAGCAGATTTTTTGCAACTGCTTAGCGATTTATCTAACCGTTAAGGAGTTAAAGCATGGCTTTATCGAAATCAGAACATCAGCGCCTATTGGGGCTATCCAACCACCAACGCTACCAATACTTTATTGAAAAGGCCGTAGAAACTGGCGAAATATGGAGCCTAGCCAACGACGAAGGCTGGGTCACTCTTACCAGCGAAGGCGATAACTGCCTACCTGTATGGCCTTACGCTGAACTTGCCGCTGACTGGGCCAATAACGACTGGGGCGATTGCCAACCCAAAGCCGTTGCTCTTAACACCTGGCTAGATCGCTGGACCAAAGGTTTAAGCCAAGACCAAACCCTACTGGTGGTTTTTCCTAACTTAAAAGAAGAAGCCTTGCTGGTAGAACCAAACGAACTCGACGAAGACCTGCGCGAAGAACAAAACGCCTAGTCTCTGCTGTCCGCATATAAGAAAATAACAGGCAAAAAAATACCGAGCTTAGCTCGGTATTTTTACATCAAGTAATTATTACTTGTGTTTTTGTTGGCTGTAGTAAGCAGCTAAGTTAGCAATGTCTGCATCGCTTAGTGGTTTGGCCATAGGAGCCATAACTGCTGCGTTGCCGCCAGTACGTTGGCCGTCGCGGTAAGCTTTCAGTGCGTTTTCTAAGTATTGAGCGTGTTGGCCAGCTAGGCTAGGGTACATCGGTACCATGCTGTTACCGTCAGCACCGTGGCAAGCAGCGCAAACGCCTGCTTTAGCTTGTCCTGCAGCAGCATCGCCAGCCGCCATGGCTGCACCAGACATCATTAAACCGGCAGCAGCTGCTGCAACTAATAATTTTCTCATCATTTAGCTCCTAAATTTTGCCTTAAGGCTTTTTACTGCCATACGGCAGCCAATGTAACTGCACTGGTGGTAATAAGTAACCAGCCTTGCAGTATTCTTCCTAGGAATGCGGGCGCGTGCCTTAATTCCATAAAGTCTTGAATAATCCACCACCCTTTAAGCAGAGTGACACCCCATATTAAACCATATAAAAATACAGCACCTTGACTATTGGCAGGATTCAACGCCACAACAAGGGTTAAAGCCAGCATAATCAGCCATTTCGGGGTGAGGTATGTTAACCGCATATTCTTTTACCTCCAAATTATTTAAGTAGGTAGAGAGTGGGGAAAAGCACGATCCAAACGATATCCACCATATGCCAGTAAGAGGCAATACTTTCGGCGGCTTGCACGCGTTTTTCTTGGTCGTCTTGGGTTTTGCGCAGCCAATTTGCCACTAACAGCAAAATTACCACGCCGGCTGCTACGTGCAGGAAGTGGAAGAAGGTGGCAAAAAAGTAAAAACCAAAAAAAGTATCGTAGTGAAGTGAATAACCTTGGCTAAATAGGTCAACATATTCACTCATTTTTACCACCATGTAGATAACCCCAGTGAGGGCCGCGCCTACCAAGTATTTTCCGGCGGCTTGTTGGTTGCGAACGCGAATTACGCCTAGGGCGGCTAAGTAGCTGCCAGTTAATAAGACCATGGTGTTAATAATGCCAGCATTTAAATGCAGTTTTTCTAGCCCAGCTAAGAACATATCGGGCTGAGAAACACGCACCAAGGCGAATCCTAAAATCAAAATACCAAATACAGCCAATTCGGCCATTAAGAAAAACCATAAAGCAATATCACCGGGTATGTGCTTTTGGGGTTGAGTGGATGCCTTTGTTGAAGCCGCAAGCTCAGGTTCAGGGGCGGTATTGGTTAGATTGGCTGAGGTCATTGGATTCTCCCTGTAAGGTTAAGATAGAGGCGGGGCAGCATGGTCGGGAGTTGCTCGGCCTTATTGAGGTGGTAATAGCGTTGCTGGCCAAACACGTAGGGTACATAGTCGGCAGTGCTTTGGTCGATGGTGACGCAGTAGGTAATAATGCCCGCTTGGTGGGCTTCTAAGATGGCTTTGCGAGTGTCTTCGATGCCATAACGACCTTCGTAAATATCCAGATCGTTGGGTTTGCCGTCGGTCAAAATAAGCAACAAGCGTTTGTCGGCAGGGTGGTCTTGAATAATATCAATCGATTGGCGAATTGCCGCGCCCAAGCGGGTGTAATAGCCAGGCTCTAGCGCGGCTATACGGCCATGAATGATGTCGCTCCAAGGCTCGTTGTAGTTTTTAATCATGTTAAAGCGCACATGATTGCGCTTGCGTGAGGAAAAGCCATACAGGGCAAAATCGTCGTCGCTGGCGTTTAAAGCTTCGCCCATTAAGTGCAGGCTTTCACGGATAACGTCGATTACTTGCTTATCGCCATTGACCCAGGCGTCGGTGGATAGCGATAGGTCGGCCAGCACTAGACAAGACAGGTCGCGGTGCTGAACTTGTTTTTGTTTCCATACCGCAGCCGCGCTTGATGCAGTGCCATGCTGCATGGCAACGCGGTACTCTAAGCAAGCGTTAATGTCCAGTTCATGTCCTTGAAGTTGACGGCGCAACACCAAGGGCTGGGTATTAAAGCTAGAAAATTGTTTACGTAGCTTGTTGGCCATAGGCAGAAGTTTAGCCGGAATAGGGCTAGGTTCAGCTTTACGGGGTGAAAAAGGAATAACGCGACAGTGGTCTTTTTTCAGCATACGCTTGCGATAGTCCCACTCTGGGTAAAGCAGGCCTTCGGTAAGGGGAATATCGTCTTCAATTTCGCTGGGTAAATCTAAGTCGAGTTTAATTTTGGATGCTTTGGTGCTGCGAGTTTTGGATAGCGTAATTTTATCTAAGTCTTCGGCTACGCGTTCGGTATCTTCGTCGTCGCTATCGTCTTCGTTGCGATCCAGTGGAATAAACTCCGACCAAGAAAATAAGCTTTCTAAGCGAAATAACATAAGCCCAGTGCGACTGTCTTGGTCGTCGGTGTATTCGGCTTTTTTGCGTTGGTTCTTTTTAAGCTGTTTGGGTTTGTCTTTATTTGCTTCGCGGCTGTCTTGTTCTTCGTCGTCTTCGCGCTTGCCTACTACACGTTTGTCGCCGGGGTACAACCATAAAGGCACAGGGTCGGCATCGCCTTGGCCTTTAGGTAAGAACTCAACACTCCCTGGGTTTAGTAATGCCTTGTGAATGGAGGCTTCACGTGTCTGGTTAGCCTTGCTAATGGTTAAGCGCACAGTACGTTCGTGCACTTCGGCCTTGGCAAGCTTTTCGTAGGTGGCATGTAGGCCAGGGAAACGCTCAAGGCAAGTAAGCACAGCGGCTTGGTTTTCTACAATCCAATTACCTCGGTGCATAGCAACTAGGTTACTGCTAGAAGCAAGGGCAGTAAGCCATAGGTATAAATCTTGGTTTAGTTCTTGGCTGGGGTAAAAATCGAGTTGCGCAGGCAAATGAAGGCTGTCTGCATCGCGCCAAGCCAAAGCATGCCTGTGGCCTGAACCGG
>JBASZG010000083.1:0-2825 GCA_049277875.1 Venatoribacter sp. | reverse complement strand
AGCATCTTCTGAAAAATTATAAGCGACATACAAATTGGCTAAGCCACTCATAACAAAAAAACCAACCCAAGCGTAGTTGAGTTTTGCCCAGCTTTCCGCCGGCATACTAACCGCTTGTTCCATCATGAGTTGCAAGAAGGGATTTTCCATAAACCATTGGCTAAACAAAAATGCGCCAGCAAATAACCAGTTCACAATGGTTGGCTTCCACATAATAAATTCTTTGTCTTGCAGAATAACGGTTGTGCCGCCCAATAACACCACTAAAACCAGTGTAACTAAGTGCATTCTTTCAACTTTGCCAGTTTTATAGCGGGTGTAAAGAATTTGCAAAACAGTGGCTGGAATGAGTACTGCCGTGGCCAAAATAATAGGTTGAGTAGCGTTTAAAGCAGCAATGTTTTCTGGGCTTAATACACCAGAAAGCAGTTCGATAAGTTCGGGTGCCATTTTGTAAACCAAGAAAAAAATGACAACTGGGAGGAAATCAATAAGTAACTTCATGCGTATTTATTCGCTATTAGGCTTAGGTGTCTTTACAATGTGCGCCATTATGGCGTAAGCAAGGGGCATCGTCCAACGTGCTGAACAAAATAGATTTACATTGCCACACTACCGCTTCCGACGGCAAACTCAGCCCAAAAGATCTTCTGGAAAAGGCGCATGGCTTAGGTATTACCACCTTGGCCATCACAGACCACGATACCGTGGCAGGGTTCCGCGAAGCTTTGCCAGTTGCACAAAAACTTGGAGTGCAGCTAGTGCCTGGTATCGAACTGTCTTGTGTGTGGGCTGGCATTACCATTCATATAGTCGGGCTTAACTTTGACCCAGAAGCACCAGCGATGAAAGCCGCCGAGCAACGTCAAATTGATGTTCGTTACCAGCGCGCCAAACTTATTGCCGAAAAAGTAGGCAAACGCCTAAAGCATGACATTAATATCGACGACGTAGCCGCTTATGCTGCGGGCGAGCAAATTGGCCGCCCGCATTTTGCTCAGTACATGGTGGAGAATGGCTTGGTGCCAAATATGGCTGCGGCTTTCACTCGCTATTTAGGTGCAGGCAAAGTAGGGGATGTAAAAACTGGTTGGCCCAGCATGAGCGAAGCCGTGCAGTGGATTATCAACTCTGGCGGCACCGCAGTTATGGCGCACGCGCATCGCTATAAAATGACGCGCACTAAACTTAAAGCTTGCATTACCGATTTTGTTCAGGCAGGTGGTCGCGCTATCGAGGTGGCCTACAGCAGCATGGACCCCGGCCAACAGCAGCAAATGGTGCAATTTGCCCAAGAGTTTAATTTAAAAGGCTCCTGCGGAAGCGACTATCACGGCCCTAACCGCTTTGGTCTAGAGTTAGGCCACATGCCTAAGTTTCCAAGCGAAGTAACTCCTGTATGGAGTGACTGGGTGCTGGAAACTCTATAACGAGAACATCATGACTCAATTTATTCAAATACACCCAGATAACCCCCAAGACCGCTTAATTAAACAAGCCGCCGAAGTGCTGCGTAATGGCGGTTTAGGCGTTATTCCTACTGACTGCGCCTATGCCTTAGTGTGCTGCTTAGGTAACAAGAAAGCCGTGGATACCGTTACTCGTATTCGCCGTTTAGGGCCAAAACACAACTTCACTTTATTGTGTCGCGACCTGTCCGAACTGGCTCATTTTGCTAAGGCCGACAACAGCCAATACCGGCTGCTAAAAGCCCATACTCCAGGTGCTTTTACCTTTATTTTGGAAGCCACACGCGAAGTGCCGCGCCTGCTGATGCACCCTAAAAAGCGCACCATAGGCATTCGTGTACCCAGCAATAACATTACCCGCGCCATCGTAGAGCAAATTGGCGAGCCGCTCATGAGCAGCTCTTTAATTTTGCCAGGCGATGAGATTCCTCTATCCGACCCTTACGAAATCCGTGATGTAATTGGCCACGAGCTAGATCTAATAGTAGACGGCGGCTTTTGTGGCTTTGAAGCCACCACTGTGGTGGATATGACCGGTGACGATGTGGTTATTGCCCGTCAAGGCGTTGGCGATGCCTCTAGCTTCCTATAAGATGCGCCCCTGTTTTTAAGTTAATTGTTATTGGAAAGATTCATGAAAGAGCGTGTATTAACGGGTATTACCACCACTGGCACTCCACACTTAGGCAATTACGTTGGCGCTATTCGCCCAGCCATTCGTGAAAGCTTGAAAGGTGCAACCGACACCTTTTATTTTATGGCCGACTTTCACGCTCTGATTAAAAACCAAGACCCTGCCGCCGTACACGAATCGAGCATGCAAATTGCCGCCACTTGGCTGGCTTTGGGCTTGGATACCGACAAGGCTACTTTTTATCGCCAATCGGATATTCCAGAAATCCCTCAGCTTATGTGGCTATTAAATTGCGTGTGCGCCAAAGGTTTAATGAACCGTGCCCACGCCTACAAAGCCGCTGTGGACGCTAACGTGGCCGAAGGTGAAGACCCAGACAAAGCCGTTACTATGGGTTTATTTAACTACCCAGTGCTGATGGCCGCCGATATTTTAATGTTTGGCGCGCATAAAGTGCCGGTTGGCCGCGACCAAATCCAGCATATTGAAATGGCGCGCGATATGGGCCAACGCTTTAATCATATTTTTGGCAAAGGCGAAGAAATCTTTGTGCTGCCAGAGTTTTTAGTAGACGACAACGTCGCCCTGCTGCAAGGCTTAGACGGCCGCAAAATGAGCAAAAGCTATGGCAACACCATTCCGCCGTTTTTGCCTGAAAAACAACTGCAAAAGAGCATCAATAAAATCGTAACCAATCTACAAGAACCCGGCGAGCCAAAAGA
>JBASZG010000082.1:0-10018 GCA_049277875.1 Venatoribacter sp. | reverse complement strand
TACTATCAAGTGATGTGTTTGTGGTCACAAAAACACCTTCCAAGCCTAAAAGAGTGGATTGAGGCAACACCCCCAACTACATTTTCACTTCATAAGCCTTGCTTGAGTACTCACGCACCAATTGTTTAGCGCACTGACCGCATTGACCGCAGTCGGTGCCAACGCCAAGTTTTTCTCGAATTTGAGTGTAGTTGTGGCCTTCGCCAACCGATTCTTGAATTTGCTGTGAGGTTACGGCCTTACAAAGACAAACGTACATAATGCAAACCTAGATGAGAATGATTAAGTTTTGCGAACTTTATTTTAATTGATAATGATTTGCAATACGGAAAACAAATAAGTTCTTATTTGATATTTGTATCAATAAATAACAGCTGGGTTACGAAACACTACAAAATGGCGTGTTTTGCGCTGTCATACTGCCGCCCTTAATTTTTCAGGTAAGGTTTGCGTTGTATGAAAACAAAAATTCTCAGTCTTACTTTGGCTGCTGCTTCCTCTTCTTTGGTGCTAACGGCGCAGGCTTCTGGCTTTAAATTAAACGAACAAAGCGCCAGTGGTGTGGGTACGGCTTACGCTGGTCGTACTGCTGTGGTTGAAGATGCCACCACGGTTTTTTACAACCCAGCGGGCATGAGCAAATTAAAACGTGCCGAAATAAGCCTAGGTGGCACCTACCTAAATGCAGATGTAACCTTCAAAAATGGTGAACGCACTAATACCGCCGGTGTTTCTTCTCATTACGAGCCAGCTTACAGCAACGGCGGTAGTTTAATTCCAGAAAAAGTAATTCCCTTTGTTTATTACGCTCATCCAGTAAACGATAAGCTGGCGTTGGGCTTTGGCGTGTTTGTGCCCCTGGGTGCAGAAACCAATTACAGCAAAGACGCACTGAGCGGCGGTTTTGCAGGAAAAACCAAACTAACCACCATTGATTTCCAACCCGCATTTTCATACAAACTGACCGACAACCTAGCCATTGGCGGTGGTTTAGACATTATGTATGCCAAGGGTGAGTTGTCGAAACAACTTGATTTGGTGCCTTTTGTGCCTGCGGCTTTAGGTGCTTATCATCCATTAAGTGGCAACACGAGCTTAAATGACCCTAAGTACATGGGTTATGAGAACACCTTTAACGTAGAAGGCGACGATATTGCCCTAGGCTGGAACCTTGGCGTTATGTGGGATATTACCCCAGCCACCACTTTGGGCTTAACCTATCGCTCACAGGTGAAGTTCACTTTGGAAGGCGATGCCGAATTTGCAATTAAAGATGGCGTAAAGGCGTTTAATCAAGATGTGTACCAAGCAGGCGGCGTAGATGTTGGTGGCACAAAATATTTTGACGGCATTGTTCCTGTTGATCTCGCCAGCAAAGGCGCAGCCGCAACTGGTCAGGTTCCCAATCAAAAAGCCAAAGTGCCACTTACTGCACCACAATCGGCCACTGTTAGCTTGGCCCATCAGCTTACCGATGCCCTGCAACTGCAAGGTGGTATTACTTGGACAGATTGGTCGAGCTTTAAATACTTTGATGTGATTGGCAAAGAACCAGGCATGATTTCTGAGTTAAGTGCTAAATCGACTGGTTTAACCGATAACTACATGGGCCACATAGTCGAAAAATGGCACGACAGCTTTGCCTATGCTTTGGGCGCAAGCTACACCCTAAATCCTCAATGGCTGCTACGCGCAGGCTTTGCTTACGACGAATCGCCTGTTAACAAAGCCCACCGTACCGCGCGCGTGCCCGATAACGACCGCAAATGGGTTACCGCAGGTGCTCGTTTTGCTCCTACTCAAGATATAAGTTTCGACCTTGGCTTAGCCTATGCCTTCATCAAAAGCTTCAGCATGGAAGAGGTGGATTACAACCTGAACGACGTGCAATCCAGCAAGCAAAAAATCAAAGGCGATTACGATCTCAATGCCTTTGGTGCCAGCCTGCAAATGAACTACCGCTTTTAATTTCCAGTTCTTATAAGCACCCTTATAAGCACCCAAGCCTAAGGATGGGCTTTTCCTTTTTCTGCCTGCCATGTAAATCTTTAACTTGGCTTTACGCTGAAAAACTAGAACCATGGTTCTGCTTCTGTTAATGTCTGCTCCTAACTAATACCAAAATCTGATCACTGCACCTACAACAATAAAAACTGGGGGAGTCAGATGACACCAATTCGTTGTCTATCGCTGACCGTTCTGCTCGTCGCGGCACCAAACATCTGGGCTTTAGAAGCTTTGGATGATCAGCATCTATCTGATATATCAGGCCAAGGCCAAGGGTTGCGCATTACGCAACAGTTTGAAAACACCATCGACAGCATCTCTTACATTGATGACGACGGCCTTAATGGTTCCGCTGGTACTTTAACTTTATCCAACGTGCGCGTTTATACCCCAGATAACCGCCCAACCATTATGGATATTGAAGTTAAAGATATTGATGGCAAAAAAGCCTTGGTCATTACCAGCCGCCAAGACTTTCAAGAAACCGAAATTGGTGCGGTGAGCGTTAACGGCAATACGCTTATTAGCATGGGCACCAGCGGCACTCAGATTTTAGATGAGGCCAAATATGTAAACCCAGAAACACGCATTTACACTGGCGGCCACAGCGGTAACGGGCTAACCATTGATACTATTAGTCCTACCTACCGAACCCAAGAATCTTGGCAAGAAGACGACGGCACCCGCGTTATTCACACCACCACTAGCCTTGAATTTCATAAAGCACCAAATGCTCGTGCTACCAGCGTTGTGTTTAAAAACATCACCATTGATATTGTGGATGAAGGCTTGCGCATTGGCATCCCAGAAGTCAGCGGGGCAACCAGCAGTTCAATTAACACTCGCGTAGGTAATGAGCGTGTGGGTTACACCTATCACGGCAGCTCATCCATCCGAAACATGAATATTCCAACGGGCGGTTATTTGCTGCTTAAAAACGCCAAAGAAGCAGGCAAGCAAGGTTTAGAGCTAGATCTGTCCTTGCCTAGCGGCACCAATATGGAAAACGTCACCATTCAGGGCTTTGTCGATTTAGATACTTATTACCAAGGCCAATCTGAAAACTTTGAGCAATCGGCCAAAATCACGTTAAAAAGCGATTTGTTAGTTAAAGGTATGCGCGTCAACGTTGATGGCGAACGCGGTGTTGTGATGGACTTCGATCCAACCGGCCCAGCCAATGTGGCCTCGGTCAATTTAGAAATGAAAGACATTACCTTAAAGCACAACAGCGTTGCCAGCCCCAAGGTGGTAAGCCTAGGCACTCTAGATGTGCAGCTTAATTTAACCAATCAAACCTATATTCAAATAGAGGGCCATTAAGATGAAAGCTCAATTATCTTTGCTCTCTATCGCTATTTTGGCCAGCTCTGCTTATGGCTTAGAAGCCATTGACGATGCGTTTCTATCTAACGTCACAGGTCAAGCAGGCATCACCATTGAACAGCAATCGCTCGATAACCAAGGGCAAATGGTGAGCACCGGTGAAATTCGTGTGACCGAAAAAGACAACGATGGCCAAGGTAAAGATTATTTAGCCATTGATGGCCTAACCGTATGGGCCTTCAATGGCCGCGATGCATCAGGCATGCGAACTGGTGCTACTCGGTTAAAAACCATTATCGACGTTGACGAAAACGGCAGTGTGCACATTCGCAACGAAGGGCTTAAATTCATGGACATGGAATTAGGCGCTATTTCCATGAGTGGCCGTACTTTGTTTGGCGGTATACGCATGAGCACTTGGGAGAGCGTAGGTAATAGCCGCAGCGAAACCGAAATTCGCAATGATAACGGCACCACCAAAATCATTTCTCGCTCCATTATGGAAGCAGGCAGTGGCTACACCCAAACCATTTTAGAAGACGATGTTATGTACGCATCGGACACGGTTTACATTCCCACCACAGGCACCGACCCCATTCATGGCACGGCTGCCTTTTTAAGCGAATCTATTATTACTGGTGATAGCGATGGTTTGCGCATCGAGTTTGGTGAAACCAAAGGCACCATGGAAATGCGTAACCTGCGCATTCTTAACCAAGACGGCAGCAATGCCTTTGGTGAAGGAGTGTACTTTGGCGACCTAGGCTATGGCGATATCACCGTTAACCCAGGTAGCTATATGCTGATTAAAGGCAGCCAAGACGACACACGCGATGGCATGGAAGGCGAAATTCGCTCAGATATTAATATTGGCAGCGTTTACTACCGCACTGGTGGCACCAACGGTGTAGGCGGCAACCGCATCAACCTGCAAAACGTTAGTTTAAAAACCAACAACGAACTGAAATACCAGTTGGATATGAAAGACTACGGCCATGCCACAGGCATGGAAATGAGCATCACCGATTTAGATGTAAGCCTTGCCATTGGTGGCCTAACCATAACCTCAGACGCCGATGCAGCCAACCCAAACAACAAGAGTCTAGGCAGCATCGCCCTAGACAACATAAAACTGTCCGATGGCGGCTCTATTGACTTGGGAATTTATACCCTAGCTGGCGTTGGGGCACAGGGCTTGCGTCAAGACGTCACTATTAACGGCTCTTTGGGCTTAACCCTAAACGTTTACGATGACGACAGCCTAGAAACGGTAAACCCCGCCAAAATATCAGCCGATATTGTGATTAATAACTTTGCTCAAGCGCAAACCACCGACTACACCAAAAAAGGCATCAATATCATTACGGTCAGCAACAGCATGGATATGAATGTGAATGCACTGCGTATGGGGAATGGCCAAACTTACCAAGGCCAATCTGGGCGCTTGGTGATGAATAATATTCAAACCGCACCTGGCAGCTTCACTCGCATAGAGCCAATTCATTAAGGTCAGCATCAATATGAATACGAATTATAAGAATATCGTTGCCCTAATTTTTTTAAGCCTGTGGCTGCCGTTAACCTATGCCGCACCACCCGTGCTCGACGCTAATGCCAGTAACCCCGGTGAACAGGTTTGGTATCACCTGCTTAAAGATGGCAGTAACAACGAATACTTTGCTGGCCCTTGGGGCTTATACGAAGGCGGAAGCGAAAGCAATTTAAACAAAATGATGCAGCGCAACCTTTCTGCGCGTGCCTATTTTGGTGATAAACAACCGAGCGGCTCAGCCGATCGCTGTGTGCACATGTCGTTAAAGAACCAGACTTGGGCCGAAGCCGGCCAATGGGATGATACCGGCTGTAATAACAGCAAATATTACGCTTGTTTCGATGGTTACGAATGGGCCGTTTCTGCCGCAAAAGGCACCTTGGGGGATAACAATGATGTAACTGAATCTGGCGTAAATAACGGCCATACCGAGTGTGCAAAAATAGTTAAAAACGGCGTAACAGGAAACTTCCGTTTTGCTGCTCCTGCATCCTTTAAGCAAAATATGGAGCTTCTGCAAATCGGCATTAACCGTCTTGGCTCTAATACCGAGGAAACCGTTTGGATTAACGCCAACTCGAAAAAAGTTCAGCGTGCCTTTGTATTTAATAAGGGTGCACAGGTTACTGCCCCTTTCTGGAAAGCAAACGAGCCAGCCAATACTGGGCGCTGTGCTGTGCAGAATAAAGATGAAACTTGGGCCAGTGCCGACTGCAATAATGCTAAGAAAATAGCCTGTTATAACCCTGTGGCAGCGGCTGCAGAACAATGGAAAGTGACTGATGATACCTATCAATACACCAACCCTGTGGATCTATCTAACGCCTGCGAAACTACCTTTGGCTCGCAGTACAAATTTTACTCTCCTGTCTCATTAAGCCAGCGTAAGGCCTTGGCTGATAAAATACCTTCAGGTACTGTTTTTATTAACGGCAGCGATTTAATTCTTGCTGGCAGTTGGGTGTTTAACACGGAAATCAACAGTTGGGCAGCAAACCAACCCAGTTCAAGTGAAGCGAATAATCAGCGCTGCGTTACGGCTTCTGCGCTCTCTTCAGATTGGAGCTCTCGCTCTTGTAATGAGCAACACCCAGTTGCCTGCTTTAGTGGCAATTTGTGGTATTTCACTACAGGCTCGGTTTCGTTAAGTGATTTTGGCAATGCTCAAAAGCAGTGTAATACCGAGTTTGGCGCTGGTTACTTATTCAGTGCGCCACGCACCCTAGACGATGCACAAATGCTGCAATACTCTGCTAATTTACATGGCGCATCAGACGATTATTGGATTAACGGCAACCGCATTGAAGATTTTGGCCGTTGGGACTGGAACAAGCGCGCGTTAAAAACCCCAGTATGGGAAAGCGGCGAGCCAAATGGCGGTAGCAAAGAAAACTGCGCTCAGATTAGCCGTGGCGGCAACTGGGCCGACGCAGCCTGTAATGGCGCAGAGCGTGCCTATCTTTGTCGTTCTGCTTCTGGGTGGGCCGTATCGAACCAAACCGGATATTTAGACGACTTTTCTAAAGGCATGGCTGCCTGCGCCGAGTTAGGTAATGACTATGTATTTGCCTCACCCACCACCTTGAACGAAAACCAAGAAGTTGCGCAGTTGCCGGGTGTTTCTACCACGGTTTGGGTTAATGCCACCGATGCCTTAAAAGAAGGCGAATGGCTGCATAATGCCGCGAATATTCTTAATGATGTCAATTGGTCTACTGGAGGAGCGACTGCGACTGACCAATGTGTTTATCAAAAAGACGATGGCACGTTAAATCGTATTAGCTGCAGCGATACTCAAGAGCAGCCCTATGCTTGCACCGATGGCAAAACTTGGCGAGTAACTCGCACCAAAGGCAAAATCGCTAAATTTGCCGCTGGTCACAACGCTTGTTTCAAAAACTTTGGCAGTGAGTTTGTGTTTGCTGCACCTCTAAACAAAAACGATGCGGTGCTGCTGGATTTTGCGCGCATGCAAACCGCGAAAGAAATTAACAGCTCGGTTGCAAAGGTATGGCTCAATATGAGTGTTGAAAGTGCTGACGGCAGTATTTTTCGCCGTAATTTGCCTTTCGCAAACTGGGCCGACGCGGCTTATACCGGCGGTGTAGAGCCCATTCCAAGTGGCAGCATAGCCAGCACTTGCTCGTACAAAACCGCCCCGGTTTCTGGCCAAGATAACAACCCTTGGCGCGTTGGTGACTGCGTTGGCAAAGCCGCTCATTACGCCTGTACTAATGGTAATAATTGGCAGGTTGCTGTGGTGCAAAGTGAATTTGCTAATGGTGAAGTGAAAACCGAACCTAAAGTAGGCCGCGATTATTGGTCTTATGAACGTGGCAATAGCCTATGTAAAGAGCAATATGGCAGTGCTTATTATTTCTCGGCACCTATTTCGGCCGCCGACGATAAGGCGCTGGACGTAGCAATTCGCAACCTAAACGTGGACGTGCCCGATACTTGGATTAACTACTATTACCAAAGCGCACTCACCTCAAGCAATAACCGCTGGTTTGCCAACCGCTTAAAAACTGGTATTTGGCAAAAACCCGCCTTTGCTAATCTTAATAACGCCGACTGCGCCCTTTTACATAAAGATGGCTCTTGGACCGACTCCTCTTGCTCTACCAACCGTGCTTTTGCGTGCTTAGCTTACGATGGTGCTTGGACGGTTGCAGGTCATGGCGCATGGGAAGCTGGCTTTGATGCTTGTGCCAACAGCGCAGCAATGTTTGCTGTACCGCGCACCCCAGATGAAATGGCGGCTTTGCAAGACGTTATGGGTGTTGACCCAGTGTGGATTAACTACACCGACACAGCGCTTGAATCTCAATGGATTGCCAACCGCTTGCAATCGGCTTGGTGGGCGGCTGGTGAACCTTCAAATCAGGGCAACCGCGATTGCGCACGAGTGAATAAAGACGGCGAATGGTTAGCGGGTAAATGTGATGTTGAAGCCGCGCCTTTTGCTTGTCGTCGCATTAACACAGGTAGCAACGTTGAGTGGAATTTAACCTCTGCAACCGGTATTTGGTCTGAAGGTTTTGCGGTTTGCGCGCACGAGTACCCTGGCTCTCAGTTTGCTGTACCGCAAGGTTACGGCAATATTTCGGCAACCGATGACAACAGTGCCTTAGCCGCTATAGTTTCTGACAATGCCAGCTTTGCTAAATTGGGCGCGTGGGTGAACTTTAGCGATGCGGAAAGCGAAGGGAACTGGCGTGCTTATCAAGCCTTTAGCAACTGGGGCGTAGACAGCCTCATTGATGAAAATAAAGACTGCGGTTTTATCAACCGCACCGCAGTGGGCAAAGGTTCTTGGTATGTGGATGAGTGCGCTAAAACAACCTCTCGTCAATACGCCTGCACCGATGGTTATCAATGGCAGTTGGCCGCTGCAGGCACTAACTGGTCGAATGGTTTTGAAGCTTGCCAAGCCTTAGGCAGCCAATGGCGCTTTGCTACGCCAACCAATGCCGTAGAAAACTCCAAGCTCAAAATTGCGATGGAATTTGCTGGTGTAGCCGACGCATGGATAAACGCGCACGACCGCTTGGTCGAAGGCGAATGGGTGATTAACGGCGTTAAAGTAAACTTTGCCCCCATTATTGATACCAGCGAAGTTGCTTTGGTGGTTGCAGAAAACCAAACCTACACCTTAAAAGCCAGTTTTACCGACGAAGAAAAGCAACCATTTGACTCTGCCAACTGGACCCTGCTATCAGACAGCCTAGTGTCGGACGTTAGCCAATCAAGCATTAGTATTAGTGATGTTAACTTTACCGATGATCAGGGCAGCGGTGATGCGGTTTTGACTGCAAAATACACGACCCCTCATTTGCTTAAACAAGATCAAATTTTGGTTTTTAAAGTAACAGTTACCGATACAGGTGATGGCACAGCCGCAAATGCAACGGCTGAAAACCTTGTAACCGTGCGAGTGAAAGCGCCTTTAATTGCAGCCTGGGACTTTAACGACAGCAGCAAACCCTATGCCGATACTACGGTAAATGGGCACAATGCGACTCCATCTGATAATTTGCCCAAAGTAAGCGACGGATCCTTGGTGCTTGAGCAAGGCAAAAATATGGTGATAACTGGTTTAGAGATTCCAGAAGACCACTTCAGCGTTGCCTTCCGCTTAAGCATTGAGAAAAACGTTGAAGATATTAAACAAGAACTGATTAACAACGTTGGCGACCCAAGCTACGACCCCACTGGTGATTTGCGCTTGCGTGCCATCATGGGTAAAGGCACGGCTCTGACGGCTGACCCTGTTCATTTAACCGGCCAGTTCGCCTTTGTTCTTGAAAAAGACTCCGACACTCTTACTGCTATTACCCAGTTAGATAACAACGCTAACCTAACGGCTTCGCAGGTTATTGAAACGAAACAATGGGTTAACGTGGTTTACATCAACGATGGTACTTCAGTGCGTGTTTTGCTGGATGGCAGCGAAGTCAGCAACCAGAGTTTGGCGGCGAACCAACCTCCTAAAAACGAAGGTGGAGACCTTTATATTGGTGATTTAGGGCTAGAAAGTGTGGTGGCTGGCTTAATTGACGACATTCAAATTTACAACCGAGCGCTAACAGATGACGAAGCTAAGAATCATGTTCTACCTAAGCCTCCAGTTGGCTTGGTGAGCTTTGCGCTGGCTTCGGACGAGGTTGATGAAACCGGCGATGCTGCTCATGAATATGTAGTAAAGCTGAACCGCACTCGTGGCAGTGCTGAAGCGCTTACTGCCTATGTGCAATTTGATGCAGCGCGTAGCACGGCCAGTAAAGGTGCTGACTTAACCGCTTTGGCTAACCCAGCCGATGAAGCCGACTTTATTTTGATAAACGAAGGCAATAAAGGCGTGGCTGTTGCTTGGCCAGCGGGTGATAAGACTGAAAAATCCATCACAGTGAAGCTGGATTCAGCCGATGATGGCCTTCAAGAAGGTACTGAAAATATTTATCTCGTCTTTAACGAGCCAGAGCTAGAAGCCGTTAATGCTGGGTCGGGTTCGCCTGCGGCTATGCTGCTGCGCTTAAAAGATATTACTCCTAACCCATTTGGTAACTTCTCTGTGCAATTTAATGATGGTTCTGCAGAAATGGGCGTAGCGGAAAACGCTCCTGGCCCATA
>JBASZG010000081.1:0-5975 GCA_049277875.1 Venatoribacter sp. | reverse complement strand
TTGCTACGCTTACCGCGCTGTATTTTTGGGTGGCTTAGCACTGGGCGGTTGCTTAAAAAATATCGCGAGTATGGATGGTGACTTTGATATAGGTCGTATGTTTTAAAAGCAATCTTTGTATAATTTGCTAACTCAATAATAGGTTGTCATTAAGGAAAAGTAGGATGGATTTATTAGAAGTTAAAGAAAAACGCAGCATGAGCCGTGAGGACGCGGCGAAGTTATTACGTCACATTGCAGATAACTTGGCGAAGCAAAACAGTCTGAATTTTTCTCGTGAAGGTATTAACTTTGTGGTTCGTGTGGCCGACCAAGTGGATGTAGAGCTTGAGTTGGAAGTTGACAGCGACGGCAATAGTTTGGAAATTGAGATTAAGTGGTAACTGGTCGATTAGAGCAGCACTCGGCCCCGCAGCGATTTAATTTTTCCGCGTAGTGTTTTGTTTTCAAGGCGCTTTTGTTTGGCGGCGCGCGATGGCTTGGTGGCCTTGCGTTCTTTGGCTATATGGGTGTTGTCGATAATAAACGCACACAGCCGCTCTAAGGCCGCTTCTTTGTTCTTTTCTTGGGTACGGGCCTGTTGCGCCTTAATGACCAGCACACCGTCTTTGGTAATGCGGCTATCTTTGCTGGCCAGCAAGCAGGCCTTGTAAAAATCAGTCAGGCTGGAAGCTGGAATATCAAAACGTAAATGAATGGCCGAAGAAACCTTGTTGACGTTTTGCCCGCCGGCACCTTGGGCGCGTATGGCGCTGAGTTCGACTTCATGCTCGCCCAGTTGAATATCGTCTTTTATAAAAATCATAACCTTGCTTTTTTAAGTTTCCATGCGCCCATCAATAATGACAGCCAGCCAATAAGCAGGGCCGTGCCACCTATTGGGGTAATCACTGCTAGGCGGGTGTTACCAGTGATGGCCATGGCATAGAGTGAGCCAGCAAACAATGTCAGGCCTATTAGCCAACTGTAGGCACTGACGCTAAACCAGCGATTGCGCTCTAGCAGGGTGGGCACCAAAGCCAGCAGTGCCAGTGTGTGCCACATTTGGTAAGTGGTGGCGAGTTTAAACCAGTCTTGCGCACGGTCGTCTAAATAGGGTTTTAAACCATGTGCAGCAAATGCGCCGAGCGCGACGGCTAAGAAGCCACTGATGGCCGTGATGATTAGCCAGTGGAATTGTTTATTGGTCATTTTATGGGTGCCAATATCTGTAAAGGGAGAGGGCTATTATAAAGATAAGGCTTATTTTCGATACGGAATTTTATCAAGAAGCTGCCGATTAATTATCTGTCCAATGATGAGATCAAACAGGTATTGAAAAGCGCCGGCGCCTTTATTTGGCTTAATTTATTTAAGTTCGTGACTTTTTTCTTTCGCATACCGCAAAAATAATAGAGTTAGCTAAGCTAATAGCCATTGTTGGAATTTTTAGGTGCAAATGGACATGGGCGCGCTTAGCCGAAGGCTGAAGCAGTTTCAATTACGTTAGTTCAGTTGCTTGGATTTAATTTAACCAAGTGTGCTTTCAGTGGTTTTGCGCGCACTAATTTTGATGCGCTCTAATCGCTTGTTGGGTGTAATAAAGCGGATAAACAAAATCAACTTGCTCTAATGGGCCAGAGCCTTGCGTACTAGTGAGTTTGATTGTTTTAGAGGGTTGGCATTTTTGCTTAAAAGAAGCCAAAGATTTCGCTCTAGTGCGCTTGCCGTGCGCCATCTATTAACAAAGGCTTGCGCTGCGGTTGATGCTGCCACTGCTGTAACTGGCTTAATAGTAATCTCTGCATTGTTCTTTACACTTTTATGCGCGTTAAAATGCATATTAACAACACTTTTATGCGCTTTGTTTGCGAGGGCGTCTTCTTTTATGCTTTCATTAGCCGCAGCCTAGCTCCAGTACCCGGCTGCCAGCGGGCAGGGGGTTTTCCTGCAACCAGTCCATTAATAAAAAGCTGGACGACCAGGGCTTGTGTCCATGCACGCTGGGTTGTGCGACTTTCTTTAACCGCCGTACCAGCGGATGGCGGCTCTTAAACAGATAAATGCCATAGGCATAATGCATCTGATCTTCAGGGAAAATATCCAGGCGGGGCATGGCCACGGGCTCGGCTGCAGCAATATTGGTCGGCAGTCTAACGGCTTTTTATATTCCGGCAAGTGGGCGAACGTTCCACTTTCACTGGCTTGGTGTATAAGGTTGTATAAGAATTAATTGTTGGAGGTTGTTATGGCCCGTTTTTCTACGCTTGGCGTATCGGCGTTGTTGTCTGTGGTGGCATTAACCGGGTGCAGCGCCATCAGTGTGGACGAATACGCGGGCCGTACGCCGGAGTTGAATCCGCGTGAGTTTTTTAACGGTAAGGTCTGCGCTGATGGCGTGGTGCGTGACCGGAGCGGCAAACAAATCCGCCAGTTCAATGCGCAGATTCTGGCCAGCTGGGATCAGCAGGGCGTGGGCACTCTGGATGAGATTTTCGATTTTGACGATGGCCGCGAGTACCGCGTCTGGACCTTAACCCCGCACCATGACGGCGGTTATCGTGCCAGTGCCAGCGATGTGCCGGAAGAAACGCGCATGACCCACGCCGGTAACAGCATTCACATGGCCTACACACTACGTTACGGCCAGCCCGGCGACACCATCGACCTGCAGATGGACGACTGGATGTACCAGGTGGCCGATGGCCTGGTGATTAACGAAACCCGCATGAGCAAATGGGGCCTGGACGTAGGGCAGGTGCTGCTGGTGATGCGCAAAGTGGCCGACGATGCGGTCTGCCTGCCCAAAGGCGAAGCCGGTGTCGTGGCTGAGTAAGTGGCCTTTTTGTATTAGTTAATTTCAGCTCTTTATTAGAAAACATCGTTTTATTTCATGATCCGTAGTGGCCACAATGTGAGCCACTTTCAGATTAAGGAGTAAAACCATTTGCCAAATCAAGTTATAACGAGGCTTTCTTATGCACGCCGCTGTTTTACACGCTTATGGCGAAGCACCTAAGTTCGACTCCCTGCCAATGCCCACGCCACAAGCCGGGCAGGCGCTTATAAAAATGGAAGCCGCCAGCATTAAACAGTTGGATAAAATTAAGGCTTCGGGCAAACATTATACGCGTTATGCGCAGTTTCCTACGGCGGTAGGGGTAGATGGTGTAGGGCGTTTGGAATCGGGCGAGCGTGTCTATGCCATGGGCGTAAGCGGCATGCTTGCTGAATATGCCGTGGTGAGTTTGGCCGATTGTGTGCCTGTTCCCGAAGGGCTAGATGCTGGCTTAGCCGCCGTGTTACCTAATGCGCTACTGGGCAGTGATGCGGCGCTTTTATGTCGGGCGCAATTTCAGGTCGGGCAAACTGTGTTGATTAATGGTGCCACCGGTGTGTCGGGGCGCATGGCGGTGCAGGCCGCGCGTTTGCGTGGTGCTAATAAGATTATTGCCACCGGCCGCAATGCTCAAGCGCTCGATGCGCTGCGCGATTTAGGTGCAGACCAGTGCATTTCTTTATTAGCTGACCCCGCGCATATTCAGGCGCAACTGCTGAAAATTCAGCAGCAAACCCCGATTGATGTGGTGCTCGATTATTTATGGGGCGAACCCATGCTTTGGCTGTTAGCTGCGTTTAAGCAACACTGCCCCAAGCCAGTGAACATAGTCACCATTGGCCAAATGGCGGGTGCAGAAATCAACCTGCCTTCTGGGGTGCTGCGCAGCCAGCCCATTCAGATTTTGGGGTCGGGCCTTGGTAGCATTAATAGCGAACAACTGCGCCAATACAACCTAGAACAGCTAACCTATATGTTCGACCAAGCCATGCAGGGCAAGCTAAGCGCGGGCTATCAGGCCTTTCTCTGCAAGAAGTCGAGCAGGCTTGGCAGGCTAAAACTGCACCTGGGGTGCGCGCGGTTGTACGTTTGATGTAATAAAATCGCCCGCCTTAAATGCAAATCTATGGCTATACTTTTTTAACTTTAGGAGATGGCCATGTTAAAAAAACTATTCGCACTATGGGGGTTATTGTTGGTTATGGGAGGCGCTTATGCCGACCTTCCTGTTCGTGTGGTGGCATTTTCAGTGCCTTTTTTATTAAGCGAAAACGCTGAAGGCCCATTTGCAGACTTGCTGCGTTTGGCCGCGCAAGAGCAAGGTTTAACGCTTGAGTTAGAGGTGCTACCCGCTTCAAGAGCACGCCTGAAGTTTGCTCAGGAACAAGCCGACATATTGCTACCAGGTGTACGCTCGGCGATGATTTCCCCGCATTTAGCCAGCACACCTTTTTATAACAAAGACATTATTGCCTTCACTAATTTAAATGAATTGGTAACGCGCACAGAACAACTTAAGAATAAAGTTATCGGCATTGTGCGTGGGTACAGCTACCCTAATTTTTTGCTTAATGTGAATGGCGCTAACTACGTTTCTGTTACGAGCGATAAACAGCTTATACAAATGCTACTCACTGGACGTATTGAAATTGCCTTTATCGAAAGGCTGGCGGGTGTGCGTATTTTAGAAAATTTACAGCAAGAAAATAACCCTTCTTACCAAGCGAAAATTAATTTCGATTTAAACAATCCTTTTAGCGTTGACCCAGTTTATTTTGCATTTCAGCCAACCAAGCAGGGCAAAGAACTGCAGCAATTATTCGAGCAAGCTCTTAGTAAAATAAGAAGCGAAAAACGGCTGCCAGAGTTTGTTTTCTAGCTTAGCCATAGCACGATTAATTTTGTTTTTTTTTGTGTTGTCTGCTCTAAATTACTTACGCCTAAAAATATGGCACTATGCGGTAATTTTTAAAGCAAACAACAATAGGTTTCCATGAATTTTACTGAATATCTTACCCAAGCAGCACAGCACAACACCTTAACGATTGATGCGGGTTGGGGGCAGGGGCGCACCACCTTTGGCGGTTTATCGGCGGCGTTATTGCTGCATAAAATACAGCCACAGTTGAGTGATGACGATGTGCTGCGCTCATTAAGTGTGAATTTTTGTGGGCCACTGATGACCGAAACCGAATGCGAATTAAGCACCCAAGAATTACGCAGTGGTAAATCGGTCAGCCATTTTCAAGGGCAAGTAACGCAAGAGCAAAAACTGGTGACCCAAGCAACCGCCTGTTTTAGCAAAAATCGCGAATCCAGCATTGTGGTTACGCCAGAAACCAAATCATTAGGCGAAGCGGGTGAAGGCAAGCGCCTGCCTTATATTAAAGGCTTAACCCCTGAGTTTACTCAGCATATCGATTTTGCTTATAACGCGGGCGGCTTTCCTTTTACCAACAGCAAAGACAACTTCTTGCACGGCTGGATGCGCTTTAAAGAACTAACTGGCGAATTTACCAACGCGCATTTAGTTGCGCTAATTGATGCTTGGCCACCCACCACCACGCTTAAACTAAAAGGCCCAGCCCCCAGCGCCACCGTGACTTGGAGCTTGCAGATAGTGCAGCCGATAACCGAATTAACCGAGCCATTAAGCGCCGACACTTGGCTGTGGTATGAAGCTGAAATTACCCAAGCAGGTAATGGCTATGGCCACACCCAAGCCAAGATTTACGCCCCCAATGGTGTGCTGTTGGCCATCAGCAGCCAGTTAGTGGTGGCGTATTCTTAAACTCTTTGTTGCTGCAAAGGCACAAACCTTGCTTCTAATCATGTGACTGAAAAAACTCACAAGGAATTACACATGGTTCTCTCATCTTCTTTGCCGCTTGGTGCTGTAGCGGCAGCACAAGCGGCAAGCCCTCGTTCCATTCAGACCCAGCCAGCACCAAACTTTGCCGATGTGCTACAAGCACAGCAGACGCAAACCCCACCTACTGCTGCTGACGAAAAAGAACGTCCTGCGTCTACCTCTAAGGCCAGCGAAGATTTTCGAGCTTGGATGGCAAAATCACCCGCCGAAAAAATGCGACAAGCGATACTGCATAGGATGGGGCTGACCGAGGAAGAGCTAGAGGCCTTAAAGCCTGAAGAGCGT
>JBASZG010000080.1:0-3772 GCA_049277875.1 Venatoribacter sp. | reverse complement strand
ACCCTTCTCTGCCTTAGCTACACAAGAAGCACAGGCCATGCCTGTTATCGGCATGCTTAATTTCACACTCTCACTCATGCTCTACTCCTCTTTCCTTCTAGTTTTTCCTTCCAATCGGTTGCTTTGGCGCAACCGAATAGCGGCTTACGACTAACTCTGCCCGCTTTGTCGAAGCAATGGCTTATGCGGATATTTTGTAAGCCTTTCTTGGCCGGCGTTTCGGTATGCACCGAACAGACCCTCTGCGCCATGAATGGCGCAGTGGAGCCTCCAAGGATGGATTCACGGCGAGTCTGTGAGGTGTCGTACCGAAACAGGCCGAAAAGCTAAGAAAGGCGTGTTGTTAATTCCGCCCGCGCCAAATTAGCAAATTAAGCGTAATATAAGCCCTGTACCCAAGTACGGAGTCAACCCCAATGTTTAGCATAGGAAAATTCGCCGAAGCAGGCGGTGTAGGTGTCGAAACTGTACGCTTTTACCAGCGTAAAGAACTGCTTAACGTGCCTCAGCCCAAAGGCAGCGTTCGCTATTACAACGACGAAGATTTACGCCGTTTAAAGTTTATAAAAAAAGCCCAAAGCGCAGGTTTTACCCTTGATGAAATCAAAGAACTTCTGCACCTAGACGCAGGCCACGACCACGCTCGCGCCAATGCCATGGCGCAAGCTCGCATTAAAGAACTGGATATTAAAATCGCCGAATTGCAACAAGCCAGAGATGCCCTAGCCAGTTTAAGCAACCAATGCTGCCATACCAAAACCGGCCCCTGCCCAATACTGGAAGCTTTTGATGTGTAGCTTACCCATAGTGCAAGGGCAGGTTATCGACGACCAAACTCGCTGCAGCCATTACCACAGCGCCAAGGACATAATCGCCATGCAGTTTTACTGCTGCGGCCACTGGTATCCTTGTTATCAATGTCACAACGCCAGCACCAACCACAGCATAGTGCCCTGGCCAAAAAAACTATTCAGCCAGCGCGCCGTTCTCTGTGGCAACTGCAAAACCACGTTAAGTATTAGCGAGTATTTAGCCAGCAACCACTGCCCACATTGCCAAGCGCAATTTAATGAAGGCTGTAGCAAGCATCATGCTATCTATTTTGCAGTTGAGTAAAGCAGCCCTAGCCGTTACGACTAGCGCGCTTGCGTTCGTTTTCGGTCAAGTGTTTTTTACGCAAACGAATGCTAACAGGTGTTACTTCAACCAGTTCGTCGTCTTCAATAAACTCTAAAGCTTGTTCAAGAGTATGACGAGTGGGTGGAGTTAGCACTATGGCCTCGTCGGTGCCCGATGCGCGCACGTTAGTAAGCTGCTTGGCCTTGGTTGGGTTAACAACTAGGTCGTTATCACGACTGTGTAAACCAATAATCATGCCTTCGTACACTTCAGTTTGTGGGCCAATAAATAAGCGACCACGCTCTTGCAAACTAAACAAGGCATAACCTAAAGCCTTGCCCGCCACCATAGACACCAACACGCCATTTTTACGCGTAGCGCCCAAGCTGGCTTGGATAGGGCCGTAATGGTCAAACACGTTGGTTAAAATACCTGTGCCTGAGGTTAAGGTCATAAATAAACCACGGAAGCCAATCAAGCCACGCGCAGGAGCGATAAACTCTAAGCGCACACGGCCTTTGCCGTCGGGAATCATGTTGGTCATTTCGGCGCGACGGTTGCCCATTTCTTCCATGATGGAACCCTGGTCTTCTTCCTCGATATCAATCACTACTTGTTCGTAGGGTTCTTGAAGTACACCGTCAATTTCTTTCACCACAACCTGAGGTTTAGAAATAGCCAGCTCAAAACCTTCACGGCGCATGGTTTCGATAAGTACAGACAAGTGCAATTCACCACGTCCTGATACTCTAAACTTTTCAGGGCTGTCGCCGTCTTCCACACGCAGGGCCACGTTATGAATAAGCTCGCGTTCTAAACGCTCTTTAATGTTGCGGCTAGTAACGTATTTGCCTTCCTTGCCTGCAAACGGAGAATCGTTTACTTGGAAGGTCATGCTTACAGTAGGCTCGTCTACGCTAAGTGGTGGCAAAGCCTCAACATGACCATAGGCGCAAACTGTGTCAGAGATATTGAGCTTATCTATGCCTGAAATACACACAATATCGCCCGCTTGAGCTTCATTGGTTACAACGCGTTGTAGACCGTGGAAGCCTTTGATTTCAAGAATACGCGCTTTGCGCACGTTGCCTTCGATATCAACAACCTGTACGTCCATATTGGGTTTAGCTTTACCGCGAGTGATACGGCCTACCCCAATAACGCCAACATAGCTGTCGTAGTCGAGGGCAGAAATTTGCATTTGCAGTGGGCCATCAAGGTTCACATCGGGAGCTGGCACATGCTTCACTATCATTTCAAATAGTGGGTCCATGTTATCGGCCAAAGCGTCAGGCTCAAGGCCAGCTTTACCGTTTAAGCCAGAGGCGTAAATAACAGGGAAGTCGAGCTGTTCTTCGGTTGCGCCAAGTTTATCGAACAGGTCAAACACTTCATCCAAAACCCAATCAGGACGAGCACTTGGGCGGTCTACTTTGTTTACCACCACGATAGGACGCAAGCCACGTTCAAAGGCTTTTTGAGTTACGAAGCGAGTTTGTGGCATAGGGCCGTCTTGAGCGTCAACGATAAGGCAAACCGAGTCTACCATCGACATAACGCGCTCTACTTCGCCGCCAAAATCGGCGTGTCCGGGGGTATCAATAATGTTAATGCGGTAACCATTCCAATTAATGGCGGTGTTTTTCGCCAGAATGGTAATGCCTCGCTCTTTCTCTTGATCGTTGGAATCCATAACACGCTCGCCGCCTTGTTCACGACGGTCTAGGGTGCCAGATTGTTGAAGAAGGGCGTCGACTAGGGTGGTTTTGCCATGGTCAACGTGGGCGATGATGGCGATATTACGAAGATTCTCGATCACAGGAGTGCCTTGAAGGTTAGGGATGTTGCAAAATTAAGGGCGCGAATTATACCTGAATCCACATTAGTACGTGATGTTTTTTTGTGTATTTTTTCAACAATTTTTTCACGCGCTCATGGCAGAGTGCTTGAACAATCCCTATAATGGCGTGCTTCATTGCAGTCCTTCTTGCCCATCCCACTATTGGAGACCAGAGATGTCGTCGAACACTCTCAATTTAATCAAAGAACATAAAGCCAAATGGGTCGATCTTCGCTTTACCGACCTCAAAGGCAAAGAGCACCACATCACTATTCCGGCTCGCGTTGTTGATGAAGATTTCTTCGAAGATGGGCAAATGTTTGATGGTTCTTCTTTCGCTGGCTGGAAAGGCATTGAAGCTTCCGACATGATTTTAATGCCCGATGACAGCACCAGCTTTTTCGACCCCTTTATGCAAGACCCAACCGTTGTTCTGCGCTGCAACGTTATTGAGCCTGCCACCATGCAAGGTTACGAGCGCGATCCTCGTTCGGTAGCACAGCGCGCCGAAGCCTACTTAAAAGCAACCGGCCTTGGCGATACCGCCTTCTTTGGCCCAGAGCCTGAATTTTTTATGTTTGACGACGTGCGCTGGGGCGCGGATATGTCTGGCTCTTTCTGCAAAGTCGATTCATCCGAAGCGGCCTGGAACAGCGGTAAAGAATATCAAGGCGGCAACAACGGTTTTCGCCCTGGTGTAAAAGGCGGTTATCTGCCTGTGCCACCTTCCGACAGCCACCACGATATTCGTGCCACCATGTGTAACACCTTAGAAGCCTTGGGCTTAGAAGTGGAAGTGCACCACCACGAAGT
>JBASZG010000079.1:0-1793 GCA_049277875.1 Venatoribacter sp. | reverse complement strand
AATCGGCTATATCCTGAATTTCTTGGTCGTAATTAGGACGTTGATTGATATCAGCATTCGCGCTCATAGCACTCTCCTGTTTATTCGATTTCAGTTGTGTTGCGGCTCCTCGTTATGATGCAGCGGGGGTCGTGGTTAATGGTTTACCAAGGCAACTCTTGGCCGTTGGAGTGCCAAAAGCTGCCTGTGTTTTCAAGGGTTAGTGCCTCGATGCGGGCAACTATGCCGCTTGCAGCTTGCTCTGGGCTGATTTCGCCTTGGAAATTAACCATGCGAGTTTGCACAAAACCGGGGTGAATTTGCGCTACGGCAATGCCACGTTCTTTAACATCAACAGCCAAAGACTTACCAAAGGCATTTAAAGCGGCTTTCGAGGCACGGTAGCCATAGTAAGCGCCAGAGCTGTTATCGCCCATGGATCCCATACGGCTAGTAATATTAATAATTTTGCTGCCCTCAACCATAAGCGGCAGCAACGCATGAGCAAGCTGTAGTGGAATAATGGCATTCACTTCAAACTGCTGGCGAATACGCTCAAGGCTAAGGTCTTCTAGGGTTTCGTTACTGAAAATGCCGGCGTTATTAATTAAAATATCTACATCGCCTTCGATCAGTTGCTCCACTAAGCTGCTGGCAGCCTCAATGGCTTTGGTAGCGGTTAGATCAATACCGCTAATCACTTGGTCGGCAATATCTTCCAACTCAACGCTGGTTTCGCGGCAGATGGCCGTCACGGCATAGCCTTTTAAGGCATATAATTTGGCCAGCTCAAAACCAATGCCACGATTCGCGCCTGTAATTACCACATTTTTTGTCATTGCATATTTCCTTAGGCTTTAGGCTTGAGTTAGCTGCGACAGAACTAACTTCATACGTTTTTGTTGCATTTTAAGTGCGTATTCCAGCTCTTTATAATGCGTGCGCAAAGCGGCATTTTCCCACTTTTCTTGCAGTTGACGACGAGCATCTTGGTATCTGTCGGCTTGCAGTTGCGTCCAGCGTTCAACCATTTGTTTAAACTGCTCGTACTCGGCCTCGATATGACCAGACCATTTTTCTTGCAGTGACTCTTTTTGCAGTTTTTCTTGGGCGCGTTTGAATTGCATTTGCACACGCGCGCGCATGATTTTAAAACCAGAAACACGTTTTAAGTCTTTGGCTAGGCCAACATAAGACATTAGTGCGATAAACCATTTGGTTGGGTCGTATTGATACCAACGCACACCATTACGGTAGTCGTTTTGAAAAATATGGTGGAAGTTATGATAACCCTCGCCGTGGGTAAGAATGGCAAAAAAACCATTGTCGCGTGCGGTGTTTTCGTCGGTGTAGGGCTGGCTGCCCCATTTATGTACGATAGAGTTAATAAAGAAGGTAAAGTGATGTGCCACCACAATACGCACAAAGCCTGCCAATAAAATCATGCCCCAGAAGTCATTAAAAATAATGCCCAAGGCGATTGGAATACCAAAGTTCATGCCCATAGCAATAGGCAAGTAATGTTTGTATTGCCACATTACGATAGGATCGGTCTGTATGTTTTTGACGTTGTCGAAGTTTACTTTGCCGCTTTCGTAGTTGCGTAGCATCCAGCCCATGTGTGAAAACCACAGTCCTTTTTTAGCTGAATATGGGTCTTTTTCAACGTCATCCACATGACGGTGATGAGTACGGTGGCCGCTGCACCAATCTAAAATAGTGTTCTGCAAGGCCATGGCACCAAAGAGTGCAAAAAACAAACGCAGTGACCAGTGAGCTTTGTAAGTGTTATGCGACCACATGCGGTGATATCC
>JBASZG010000078.1:0-11605 GCA_049277875.1 Venatoribacter sp. | reverse complement strand
GCAAAAGCATGGCATTCAGGTGGTGCGTCGGGTAACAGGTGGCGGCGCGATGTTTATGGAGCCGGGCAACTGCATTACTTATTCGTTGGTGGTGCCAACCTCTTTGGTTGAGGGGCTGAGTTTTGAGCAGTCTTACGCCTTTTTAGACACCTGGGTGCTCAGTGCGCTGGAAGAAATAGGCGTTAAAGCGCGCTATGTGCCTATTAACGATATTGCCTCCGACAAGGGCAAAATTGCTGGCGCGGCGCAAAAACGCTTTGCCAATGGGGTGGTGCTGCATCACGTTACTATGGCCTACGACATCAACGCTGACCGAATGTTAGAAGTGCTGCGTATTGGTCGCGAAAAGCTGTCGGATAAGGGCACCAAAAGCGCCAACAAACGAGTGGATCCAATGCGCAGCCAAACCGGTATGCAGCGTATGGATATTATCGATAGCTTTATAAAACACTTCGCCAAGCTCTACGCTACCGAGCCAAGCGATTATCGCCCTGAAGAATTAGCCCAGGCGCAAGAGCTTGTAGAAACCAAGTTTTTAAGCGAAGTCTGGGCCAATAAAGTACCGTAACAGGGTTTAAACATGGCCCTCACAATGCGATCTAGCTAACGCGTTTGCGGTGGTGTAAGTCTCGGTAAGCGAAAATTAACGAAATGGCCATCACCGCAGCAATGACCCCAAAGCCAGCACAGGCAGCCACGGCCCAAGACGCATGATGCAAGGTGCCAAATACCACTGCGGTAATAACGGCAATGCCAATGGATGTGCCAATGCGCTGCCCGGTTTGCATGATGGCTCCAGAGCTACCCGCATACTGCAGTGGCACGTCTTCTAGGGTGAGAGTTTGGTTAGGGCTAATCACCGTACCTTGCGCTACCCCCACAAAGGCTAGGCTTAACACCAACCACCACACGCTGATGTAGCCTTGGCTTTGCCAATACACCACGGCAATGCTTAACAACATGCCAAAGATAGCCAACCAAATGCCGCCTATGACGATTTTACGCCCCAATCGGTGCACACGCTTGCCCGCCCAGTTGGCGGCGTAGGCCGATAATAACGAGGCTGGAATACCCACCAACCCCGCTTCAAAGGCCGACTTACCCACAGCCTCTTGCATATAAAGCGCCACAATCACCCAGATGCTGGTCATGCCTAAAAAATACAGCGTGACAATCACACTGCCATTGGCAAAGCTAGGTGTTGAGAAGATATCCAAGTCGACCATAGGCGCACGCCCCGATTTGGCATAATAGCGCTCCCACTTCACCCATAAATAAGTCAGTAATAACGACAGCGGCAGCAACGACCAAATCCAATGACCCACATGGGTTTCCACAAAGGGCAGCAAGCCTAGTAACACCGCCAGCCCCAATAAAATGGAGCCAACCGGGTCTAGTGAGGTAATGGCTCTTATCCATTTACTCATACCATGCCCAACCACGTTGAAGCATACCAATGGGCGTGGGAACCAACGATAAGCGAGCAGCATAATTAAGACCGACATAGGCACGTTAATTAAAAACGCGTAACGCCAACCCATTTCCATGCCGCCAAGCTGAATCAATACGCCACCCAGCACTGGACCAATGGCCACAGACACACCAACCATGCTGCCAAAATAGCCGAAGGCACGACCACGTTCAGCCCCACGGAAGTATTGCTGAATCATGCCTAAACCCTGTGGGCTTAAAATGCCAGAGCCAATGCCTTGCACAAAACGCGCGCCGTTAAGCCAGTTGGCAGAAGGGGCGAAACCCGCCACCACGGAGGAAACCGCAAACAGAAACACGCCAAAGATAAACAGGCCGCCACGGCCAAAAATATCACCAGCACGCCCCGCCGCCACCAAAGTCACCCCAAAGGTTAGGGCGTAGCCTGATAGCACCCATTGCAAATCGGATTGGCTTGAATGCAAGCTTTCTTGAATGGAAGGCAAGGCCACGTTAACGATGCTCACAGAAATCAGCGACATCGAAATAGTGGCTAACAGCACAATTAAAATGCGCCAGCGTAATGGGTCTTTGCTGTCTAGGTCGTGGTTGGCATCAAGCTGGGTCATGACCGTTGAGAATCACTTGTTTTCAAAATAAAAGCGTTGGCTGAATTTCACATCAAAACTACGCTCTTGGCCTTCGGGCTTCACTTGCAAACGCAGGTTATACATATCTTCGTCGTCAAAGCGGAAGGTGCTGATGTAATACACCGAGCCGGTTTCTTTAATTTCTCGAAAATCTAGGCCGCGCTCTTGGCTTAAGAGGTTTTTAATACTGCCGGTTACTTTAGCCGCAACGGGCACAGCAAGCTGGCCTTGCGGTTGTTTTTTAAGCACAGAAATACTTAAAAAACCCAGAGTGCGAGAGCGCTCGATACTATAAGCCTTAGCCACTTCTGGAGTTAAGAAGTTAGAGGTAAGGCCAATATAATGCACTTCGTAATCGCCAAAAGTTTGTTTCTGTTCACCACGTTCGGTTGCGAAAGCAAAACCACTGGCCAATAAAAGTAAGCTGGTTAGCACAATATTCAGAAGCTTCATGTTATTTCCTTTTAATACGATAAATCGCAATTTCACCTAAAAGAGAAGGCCAAACCTTCATGCCAAAATGTTCGTTATATTCACCATCGAGTACGGTTTTATCCAAAATGCGAATGCGTTTTTCATGGCACAGCACTTCAAAATCACGGAAGGTACAAAAGTGAATGTTGGGGGTGTCGTACCAGTTGTAAGGGATGGTTTTCGACATTGGCATGCGGCCTTTTAGCATTAAATAAAAACGCGTGCGCCAGTAGCCAAAGTTGGGAAAGGTCACTATGGCTTCTTCACCAATGCGTAGCATTTCATCAATCATCAGATCGGGGCGTTCTACTGCCTGCAGTGCTTGCGTCATGATGACGGTGCTCATGCTGTCGTCTTTAAAGTTTTTTAAGCCCTTGTCCAAGTCTTGCTCGATAACGTTCAAGCCCTGAGCAATACAACGCGTAATTTTTTCGTGGTCAATTTCCAAACCATAACCACGCACGCCTTTGCTGTCTTTTAAGTGCTTTAACAGCTCGCCGTCACCGCAGCCAAGGTCAAGAATTTGGCTGTTGGGTTTAATCCATTGTTCAATAATTTTTAAATCTTGGCGCAGGGTATTCATTACTTGGCCTCCTTAAGCTCAATGCTGTCCATAAAGGCTTTAAACACCGCTAAATAGCGAGGATTAGGCAGCAAGAAGGCGTCGTGACCGTGGTCGTCTTCAATGCAGGCGTAGCTTACGTCTTTATTGGCTTCAATCAGAGCATCGACAATTTCTTCTGAGCGGCTTGGGTCGAAGCGCCAGTCGGTTGTAAATGACACCACTAAAAAGCGGCATTGAGCTTGGCTTAAGCACTTGGCCAAGTCGTTATCAAAACCTGCCGCTGGGTCGAAGTAGTCTAGGGCGCGGGTCATCAACATATAGGTGTTGGCGTCAAAGCGCTGGCTAAATTTCTCCCCCTGATAATGCAAGTAGCTTTCAACCTCAAATTCCGGCGCAAAGCTGTAGTTGTACTGCCCGGTTTTGAGTTCTCGGCCAAACTTTTCACGCATCGAGGCAGCAGATAAATAGGTAATATGACCAAGCATGCGCGCTTGCATTAAGCCCGTTTTGGGAATGGTGTTGTGTTGGTAGTAATAGCCATCATGAAAATCTGGGTCTTTGCTAATGGCTTGGCGTGCTACTTCATTAAAGGCAATGTTTTGTGCGGTTAGCTTGGGGGCAGAAGCCACCACCACGGCATGACCAACACGCTCTGGGTATTGAATTGTCCAGCGTAAGGCTTGCATGCCACCTAACGAGCCGCCAACAACAGCAGCCCATTTTTGAATACCTAAACGATCGGCTAAACGAGCTTGGCTATTCACCCAGTCGCGCACGGCTAACAGTGGAAATTCGGGGCCGTAGAGTTTGCCCGTTTCTGGGTTGATGCTAGTAGGGCCAGTGGAGCCACTGCAGCCGCCTAAGTTGTTCAGCCCAACAACAAAATACTTATTGGTGTCTATGGCTTTGCCAGGGCCGACGGCGCTGTCCCACCAGCCCGGCTTTTTGTCGTCCATGCTGTGATAGCCTGCCACATGATGATCGCCACTTAGGGCATGGCAAATTAACACGGCATTGGATTTATCCGCGTTTAGCTGGCCATAGGTTTCAACCATTAGTTCGTATTGCGGTAGCACTTTTCCGCTGCGTAAGGTTAATGGTTCATCAAAATGGTAAAGCGTTGGGCTAACCAGACCAACGGAATTGGCTTCTATCACTTCCGGCATAGGGTTGTGTCCAATAGAAATGTGCAAGGGAGAGGTATAAAGACGACAGAGTGTATCAGGGCTGCCACGACAAGTTAAGAAATTGCATTTATCCAAGAACTGGAACAGTCAATAATTTGCTTGATATTGCAGCACTGCTACTTTGTGGGTAACCTTCTAGCATTTTTTTCATTCATCTAAGAGAGTTGATTATGCAAAGTTTTTCTAAAATCTTATTAGCAAGTGCAGTTGCAGCCGTTCTATCTACCCCAGCCATGGCAGCAGACAGCCCTTGGAGCAGCTCTGCAGAATTGGGTGCAGTTTGGACTACGGGTAACACAGAAACTAACAGCATCAACGCCTCATTAGAAACCAAATACACCCAAGACGTTTGGGCTGCCAAAGCACGCTTCGATGCGTTAACGGGTGAAGAAAAAGACCAAACCACCAACACCACCAACACCTCTAAAGAAAAGTACAAAGGCTTATTGCAGTTTGACCGCAATATTACCGAAGACCTGTATTTCACTACTCAAGGCTGGCACGAACGTGATCGCTTCAGCGGCTTCACTTACCAAAGCGCCGTTACCGCTGGTCTTGGTTACCGTGTCCTGAGCTCAGATACACAAAAGCTGAATATTGAAGTGGCGCCTGGCTATAGCCGCGACCGCGTTAAAGGTGGCGATGTGGTGGACCAAGGCATGGGCCGTTTTGCTTTAAGTTACTTCTTACAAATTCGTGAAGGGGTAGAGTTGACCGAAGAATTTGTTGCAGAAGCTGGCAGTGAAAACGGTATTTACACCTCTGAAACTGCACTAAAAAGCCAAATCGCTGGCAACCTAGCCAGTAAAATTTACTACAAAATGAAAAACGTTGAGCACACAGCAGCCGAACGCAACACCGACAACGAGTTTGGTGTGAACCTAGTGTATAACTTCTAAGTCATCACCAACCTAAAAAGGGCCAGTTAGTGCAATAAGCAGCCGGGCTTTAGCTCATCAAAGCGCTGCCATTGTTGGCCCTTTTCTTCTTGCCACTTCAATTTTTGCTGTTCGTTAAGATGCGCTTCTAAGGCCGCAAAAAAGTGTGCTTGATCGCGCTCGTGCTGCTGCATATCCATTGGCCAAGTGAAGGCAACTGAGTTGTGCTCTAGAGCGACAAAGAAGTCATGACGTTGTTCGTCGCTCATCTCTAGTTTATAGGCTATTTCTTGCGCCACCCGCGTTTGCAGGCTGGTATGATGACGATTCAAAATCACTTCTGCCTGTTTGGTTTGTTCCGCACTTAAAATGGTTTGCAAGTCTTTGGTCATGGCTTGTTGCAGCTTTTGCTGCTGCACTTGCAGTGCGGCTTCGCTGTAGCAGCGAGTAGCCCCTAGGGCTTTTAATTCTTGGCGATAGGTTTCTTCAACCTGCAAAATCTGCTGGCGCTGTTGGGCACTTAGTTGTAACTCTTGCGCCCAATCTATTTCTCGATTTTTTCCAGCTTGAGCCAAGCCGGGTTGAGCCACGCAAAAACTCATAAAAATAATGAACAGAGCGTTAAGTTTCATTATTAACCTCGTCATGGCAGGCTCTATTTATTTTATTTTAGGTCGAGCAAAACCAAAGTAGTGTCGTACTTAGCAAAGTTTTGTCGGAATCGGTATCATACCAAGCCACAGTGAGATTGGTACATGAACGAATTAGACAGTGAAAACACCAGCCTGTTTTTTGAACAAATGCAAGGCGTTAAGCCGATCAAGGCCAAAGAGAAAATCGAGCTGCGCAAAGGCAGTTTAGATAAAGCCACAGCCGCCATTCGCCGCAAGCTGGCAGAAACAGAGCAAGAGCAAAAACAAGATTACGGCCCCAGCCTAATTGAAATAAAGCGCATTAGCCCACACGACATTGTTGGTTTTAAGCGCCCAGGGATTCAAGACGGTGTGTACCGCAAACTGCGCCTAGGACGCTATGAAGCCGAAGCACGCCTCGATTTGCACCAAATGCGAGTGGAGCAAGCAGAAAAAGAAGTAGAGCGTTTCCTGCAAGACTGCCTTGAGCACGATATTCGCACCGTATTAATTTTGCCCGGCAAGGGCGAGCGTAATATTGCTGATCCCAGCATACTAAAAAGCCACTTGGCGCATTGGTTGGAACAAGATGACAGAGTTCAGGCTTTTCACAGTGCCCAGCCACAGCATGGCGGTGCAGGTGCGTTTTATGTTTTGCTGAGAAAGAGTGAACGCAAGAAACAATTAGCCCGCGAAACTTTTCGTAAAGGACGAGTGCTTTAGGGGGTGGCGTGCAGTGCTTGCCACTGTGCTTCTGCTTTTTTTAAAGCCTGTTCTGCCCAGTGGTTTTGTTGTGCCTTAAGCAGGGCTTGTTCCAGTTTTTGACGCAGCTCTGGAGTATTGCATTTTGATTTCTTGGAAATGGCCAAGTACAGCTTTTCTTTTGAAACAGGCGGCTCTAACTTTTTCAGATTTTTAAACTGGTATTGGGTTATGTAGGCTTCAGCGGGGGCTTCTTCATAGACCAAATAGTCTACTCGCTCATCTTCTAGCATACGAAAACCTTGGCTAATGCTGCCCACTTCAAAAATGCGCAAATTGGCCTTGGCGTAATGATCAAACTCTTGACCAAAACTATTGTTAATTACAGTAACGCCAGTGCGCCCAATAAGATCTTTGTAGCTGTTTAAAACAAAGGGGTTGTTTTTGTTTATCCACACCACCGAGCGGGTGGTTAAAAATGCGGGGTAAAGGTAGTCAACTTGGGTAGCACGCTTTTCATTAAAAAAACCGCCCGTCATAAGATCGAGGTTGCCGCTGAATATTTCTTCTTGTGTGCGCCCCCAAGGGCCAACATAGACAGTATGAATAGACAAGCCAATGTCTTCACCGATACGTTGCATAAACAAAGCCGCTGCGCCTTCTAGCTTAGTCGCTGAGCTATCGGCTGAACGCCAAAGATAAGGAGGATACTCGGCGTTACTGCTGCCCAACAGCAAACTGCATTCAGCGAAAGCAACTGAACTACTTAACAGTAATGCGAATACAACCAGCTTCCTCATTGATCTTTCCTTAACGTAGGACTTTATAGTATTCCATAAAACCTTGCGGCTTAGCCTGAGCTTCTTCAATTTCACGATCTAATCGCTCTTGGGCTGCCAGCATACGGTTACGCGCTTCGTCCATAAGAGGTTTTATATCAGCTTCAGTTAGACCATTGGTAGCGATTGGGTCAAGGTATTCACCCAAACACATACCTGAGTACCAGCAGTTTAGATCAATATTTTTATGCGTGCTGCTAAAAACAATGGGGACAATGGGCAAGCCCGAACTAATGGCTAAAGCGAACGCACCCGATTTAAACGGCAGCATGCCACGACCACGGCTGCGAGTGCCTTCTGGGAACATGTATAAAGAGCAGCCGCGACGCTTAATTTTACGCGCAACCGAGGCCATAACCTCCCAGGCCTTGCTTTTATCACCACGATCAATATAGATATTTCCTGCCAGCCAAAATGCCAAACCAAATACAGGAATGTATTTCAGTTGGCTTTTACCTAGCATGGCAATCTTCGGTGGTAACATCGCAGAGCAAATAAATACATCAAGGGTGTCTTGATGATTAATAACATACACAACTTGCTGGTTGTCACTAACGGGCAACTCGCGTTTCGCTTTAAATCGCACACCCAGAACAGGCAACACCCAAGACATCATGCTTGCAAGACGTTGAGTGCTATCAAGGCGGCGGGGGAACAACAAACAATATATCAACGCATAGGTGCAAATGATTAAAAAATGCCCCGTGGCAATCACGGTTCTAATTGCTTGCAGCATAGTGTCTCTCTATTTATTTTTATGCTTAGGTGTTAACTCAAACTAGCGCAAAAATAGCTGATATGCCATGTTTTGCGACTCGTTCCAGTATTGATACCCCAGCTCTTGCAGCGTTTTCTCAAGCAATTCGGCTTTATCCTGTGGCACTTGCAAACCAACCAATACTCGCCCGAAAGCAGCACCGTGATTGCGATAGTGAAAAAGCGAAATATTAAACTGCTTTCCCAGTTTCTTTAAAAAATTCAACAAGGCGCCAGGGCGTTCTGGAAACTCAAAACGGTATACATGTTCGTCGGTTACATTGGCAGGTGTATGGCCGCCAACCATATGACGGATATGGTATTTTGCCATTTCATCATCAGTAATATCGTAAACTGGGTATTCCTCAGCGGCTAATTCGTCTAACAATGCTTGGCGTGCTCCGACTTCTGCACCAACCTTAACCCCAACATAAATTTGAGCACTGCTATCGTCGCTATAACGGTAGTTAAATTCGGTGATAGGGCGTTTACCAATTAGGCTACAAAAACGCTGAAAACTGCCAGGTTGCTCAGGAATAGTGACGGCCAAAATAATTTCTCGACCCTCACCAATTTCGGCCACTTCTGAAATATAACGCAGGCGGTCAAAGTTAACGTTCGCACCACTTAAAACCGCAACTAGATTTTGGTTTTCACAGCCTTCACGCTCGATATACTTTTTCACTCCAGCAAGCGCCAAGGCCCCTGCAGGTTCGCTAATGGCGCGCATATCGTCATAAATATCTTTAATGGCTGCGCAAATTTCATCGGGCGTACAGGTAATAACCTCATCCACGTAGTCTTTGCAAACCTCCCAAGTGTTTTGGCCAATTTGAGCAACAGCTACGCCGTCGGCAAAAATTCCTACTTGGGGCAAAACCACACGTTCTTTGGCGGCTAAGGCCGCAGCAAGGCAAGGCGATTCGGTACTTTCCACGCCAATAACTTTAACTTCGGGACGCAGTGCTTTGATGTAAGCGGCCATGCCCGCAATTAAACCGCCACCGCCAACAGGAATAAACACGGCATCCAGTGGGCCGCTGAGTTGGCGTAATATTTCCATAGCCACAGTGCCTTGGCCGGCAATCACATCGGGGTCGTCATAAGGGTGCACATAGGTCATTTTCTTTTCTTCAACCAGCTTTTGTGAATACGCAAAAGCTTCATCAAAGGCATCACCTTGAAGCACTACTTTGGCACCGCGTGCCTTTACTGCCTTAACTTTAATATCGGGCGTGGTGCGTGGCATCACAATGGTGGCTTTAATGCCCAGTTTTTGCGCAGACAAGGCCACACCCTGAGCATGGTTTCCAGCCGAGGCAGTAACCACACCGAGGGCTTTTTCTTCTTCGCTCAGTTGCACCATTTTGTTGTAAGCGCCGCGCAGTTTGAACGAATAAACAGGCTGCAGGTCTTCACGTTTGATCCAAATTCGATTACCCAAGCGCTCAGATAGAAATGGCGCAATTTGCAGCGGTGATTCGATAGCAACATCGTACACACGGGCAGCAAGAGTTCTCTTAAGGTAATCAGTTAACATAATGGTATCCAAACGTTACAAAAAAATTTAATGTTGAGCATTAAAGGCAAGCATTGTAGCGCAACTACACCTATAATTTACACGCAAACCAATTGATTCTATGTATTTCGAGGATTTTCCTAAATGACTCAAGATGAAATGAAAAAAGCAGCAGCAGAGGCCGCCGTTGCCTACATCCTACCCCACCTAGAAAGCGACACCGTACTGGGGATTGGAACAGGATCGACCGTTAACTTTTTTATTGATGCCCTAGCCGCACACAAACACAAGTTTGCTGGCACAGTGGTGAGCTCTGAGGCGTCTGCCGAGCGTTTGCGCGGCCACGGCATTGAAGTGTTTGATTTAAACAATGTTGATAACGTTTATTTCTATGTCGATGGTGCCGATGAAATTAACCGTTACCTTGAAATGATCAAAGGCGGTGGCGCCGCATTAACTGGCGAAAAAATTATTGCTGCGGTTGCTCGCCAATTTATTTGTATTGCCGATGAAGGCAAAATGGTTGACCGCTTAGGCACATTCCCATTGCCTGTAGAAGTTATTCCAATGGCGCGTTCTTACGTTGCGCGTGAATTAGTGCGCTTAGGCGGTAATCCTGTTTACCGTGAAGGCGTTACCACCGATTACGGCAACCAAATCTTAGACGTGCACGACTTCTTTGTAGACTCGGCCATGTACCTTGAAAACCGTTTAAACCAAATCACTGGGGTAGTAACCAATGGTTTGTTTGCACGCCGCCCTGCCGACGTGCTGTTTTTAGGTTCCCGCACTGGTGTGCAAAAAATCTTAGCGAAATAACAACACCGTTAGCCGCACAGATAGCTGCCAGTTCCGGCAGCTATCAACACACCTTCTTCATTATGAAATTCCATCCGCGTGACGGCCACTTTACTACCCACTCGCAGTAGGGTTGCCGAGGCCACAAACTCTTTCCCTAAGCCGGGCTGTAAAAAATCAACACGCATATCAATGGTGCCCATGCGCGACATCGCTTTTTGTTTTTCTGCCATAGGAATACCAAGTTTATCCATGCGTCGATAGGCTGCGATAAAAGCCATCGCACCGCCGGTTACGTCGAGCGCCGTCGAAATAGCGCCACCATGCAAAATGCCGCGCACCCAATTTCCTACTAAATCGTTTTTCATGCTCATGCTGAACTTGCAGCAGTCATCGGATAGCGATAAGGGTTTTAGACCCAATAATTTATTAAAAGGAATGTGCTCAAAGAAAGCTAAGGCGCGTGTTAGTTCTTGGTTTTCTGCGACTTCATCGGTAAGGGTCATGCTTGATGCTCGTTTTTATTATTGATAGGTTTGATTATAACTAGGCTGAAATAGATTTAAATCCGCTTTTTTTATGGCGTCCACAGGGCGCCGGTACGATCAACTAACTCCCAACGCCCAACTCCAGACCAAAGACGCTCACACACTAGCAAAGCGTTCGGCATCGCCCAACCAGCGTTGAATTAAAGGCTCTACCGCTTGGGGGTGTTGTTGCCAAAGTTGCTGAGCCATATCACGCACCATAGGTAGCAGCTCGCCATCACGTTGCAGGTCGGCGACACGCAGCATTTGCAGGCCAGTCTGCTTAGTGCCTAGCAGCTCGCCGGGGCCACGAATACGCAAGTCTTGTTCAGCGATATAAAAACCGTCTTGGCTATCGCGCATGACTTGAATGCGCTCACGACTTACCATCGACAATGGGGCTTTATACAGCAACACACAGAAGCTTTTTGCTGCGCCACGCCCTACTCGGCCACGCAGTTGGTGAAGTTGGGCAAGGCCCAGCCGTTCTGGGTTTTCAATAATCATGAGGCTGGCATTAGGTACGTTTACGCCCACTTCAATAACGGTGGTGGCTACCAGTAAGTCTAATTCGTGGGCCTTAAAGCGCGCCATAATGTCGGCTTTTTCACTGGCTTTTAAGCGCCCATGCACCAGCCCAATACGCA
>JBASZG010000077.1:0-16541 GCA_049277875.1 Venatoribacter sp. | reverse complement strand
CGTTTAGGCAAACTTACCAAAGTGGGCGTGCGCGCCAGTTATCCACTGTCGTTAGTTAAAGCGCAAGAGCAAGTACGCCGCTCACTGGTGCTGCTTGGCAACGCCGCTCACGGCTTGCACCCAGTAGCAGGGCAGGGCTTCAACCTATCCTTACGCGATACCGCAGTTTTGGCTGAGCATCTAAACACCGCCATTGCACAAGGCAAAACCCCAGGCGATTTAGACACCCTAATGGCCTACGCCGCCCAGCAGCAAGCCGACCAACGCAACACCACCTTACTCAGTGACTTATTACCTAGGCTTTTTGGCTTTGAAAACAAAGGTATGATTTTAATGCGTAACGCCGGTTTAACTGCCATGAGCTTTATGCCCACCGTCCGCAAACTCTTTGCTCGTCATGCCATGGGGCTGGGTCATCGCGCAGCAAAAATATTATAAGGAGAACTCATGGCTACCAATTTTGATGTGGTTATCGTTGGCGCAGGTATGGTGGGCGAGTCTATCGCCTTGGCTATCGCTAAGGAGAACGCTGGGCTAAGTGTTGCCATTGTTGACCCTGCTTATCAACAAAGCGAGCCAAATATGGGCACAGGTATTAACGATTATGGCCTGCGCGTGTCGGCGCTAAGTGCTAAATCACAAGCGTTTTTAACCCAGCTTGGCGCTTGGCAACGCATACCACAGGACCGCTTAACTCCTTACACCGGCATGTATGTGTGGGACGCGCAAGGCACAGGCGTGGTGCAGTTTGATGCCCGCGATTTACACCTTCCTGCTTTGGGCACTATTGTTGAAAACGACCAAACTCAATGGGCACTGCGCCAAGCGGTAAAAGAACAAAGCAGCATCCGTAGCTTTGCCCAAAAAGTACGCTATATCGACAATCGCCAAGCCGATGGCTACACCCCAGTCGCACTGGAAAATGGCGAGTTTTTAAACGCCAAGTTAGTAATAGGTGCCGACGGTGCGCTCTCGCGTGTGCGCCAATGGGCAGGCTTTGCCACCCGCGAATGGGACTATGGCCACCAAGCGATAGTGGCCACCGTAAAAGTAGAGCAGCCTAACCAAGCTACGGCTTGGCAGCGTTTTCGCCCAGAAGGGCCGCTGGCCTTTTTACCTATGCCTCATAGCTCACAACATTGCTCTATTGTTTGGTCAACCAGCCCAGAAGAAGCCGAGCAAGTGTTGGCTTTAAGTGATGCAGACTTTAACCAAGCACTTACCAACGCCTTTGAAGGCAAGCTAGGCCAAGTGCTTGAAAGCTCGAAAAAAGCCAGCATCACTCTGCGCCAACGCCACGCCAAAACCTATTGGAAAGACGGTGTAGTGCTGGCAGGCGACGCCGCTCACAGCATTCACCCACTGGCCGGCCAAGGCGTAAACCTAGGCTTTAAAGATGCGCAAACGCTGGCCGAAGAGATTGTTCGCGGCGCTAACTCTGGCTTGGATATTGGTGGCAAAGACGTACTAGCGGCTTACCAACGCCGCCGTCAAGTGGATAACCTAGTTACTATGGCCAGCATGGAAGGATTTAAACAACTCTTCGCCGCCCAAAACCCACTTTTACGTTTGGCTCGTAACCAAGGAATGCGCTTGTTTGACCGAGTAACGCCGCTTAAACAGCAGGTGGTAATGAAAGCAATGGGGCTGTAGCGCGCCCCAGTTGGCCTGAATTACTAAGGATTGGCTTCTTCTTGGCTAGGCTCAGCTTCGGCTGATTCGTCTTGAGGCTTGCGAATAGTGCGTGCAGCCAGCACGCCTGCTTCAAATAACAGCCACATGGGCACCGCTAAAATGGTTTGTGAAAACACATCTGGCGGTGTAACCAGCATGCCCACTACAAAGCAGCCTAAGAAAATATAAGGGCGCTTTTGTGTTAATGATTTCACCGAAGTAAGCCCAGTTAGCACCATTAAATAGGTGGCAATAGGGATTTCAAAAGCGATACCAAAGGCAAAAAAGACGGTAAGAATAAAATCTAAAATATTGCTGATGTCTGGCATGTAGGAAATGCCTGTGGGGCCAGCGGCGGTAAAAAATGCAAAAGCAAAAGGCAGTACCACAAAATACGCAAAGGCGATGCCGGTATAAAACAAGATGATGCTAGAAACCAACAGCGGAATGCCAAACTTCTTCTCGTGTTGATATAAGCCTGGGGCTATAAACGCCCAAATTTGATACAAAATCACAGGCACTGCAAAAAGCACAGCCAGCACCAAAGTCAGCTTGAAGGGCACCATAAAGGGAGCGATAACGCCAGTGGCAATCATGCCGCCGCCGGGTGGAAGCAAGCTGGATAGCGGTTTAACTAAAATAAGGTACAAATCGTTAGCAAAGTAAAACAAGCCCAGAAAAATGACCAAAACAGTCAGCACGGCTTTTAGTAAACGGTTGCGCAACTCAACTAAGTGGGTGATTAGTGGTTGGGTTTGTTCAACATCACTCATGGTTTTTTACTGTCTTTCGATTCGTCGTTGTTTGTTTTTTCTTCTTTTTTAAAGGAAGGGTCAAACATGGCACGAGTATCATCGTCGATAAAGGTAGCGTAAGGGTCTTTTAACTTTTCTTTTAGTTCTTCGGTGCGCACTTGGCGTTCTAACTCTTCTTGTAGGCCTGCCATCGAGCGCTTTATTTTGCCAACGATTAAGCCAACGGTGCGTGCCGCTTGGGGTAAGCGTTCTGGCCCTAAAACGATTAATGCCAAAATCGCAATCAGCATTAATTCTGAAAAGCCAATATCGAACATGAGGCGAATACCTGTTTAGTGCAAACGAAAAAAGAAAAGCGTTGATTAACGCTTTTCTTGCTCTTTGGTTTGGGTAAAGTCGGCATCGGCCTGTTCGGCGCTTTGATGCTCTAATGGCTTGTTGCTTTGGATGCCTTGCTCGCCATCTATTTTTGCGTCTTCGTTCATGGCTTTTTTAAAGCTACGCACGGCACCGCCTAAGTCGCCACCCATATTGCGCAGTTTTTTGGTGCCAAAAATCATCACCACAATTAATAAAATAATAAGTAATTGCCAAATACTGATACCACTTAACATAGGTTTTTCCTCAAAGGTTAAAAATTATTTCTTGGCGCGCGAGGCTTTTTCTTCTAGTCCAGACATATTAAAGCGTCGGGCCAGTTCGTTTAATACCGCTTGTGGGGGAATATCGAGCTTGGCTAATGCCACTAACGAGTGAAACCACAAATCGGCTGTTTCATAAATGACATTGGCTTTATCGCCGCTGATTTCTGCGTCTTTGGCGGCGATAATCATCTCGGTCGATTCTTCGCCTACTTTCTCTAAAATTTTGTTTAAGCCCTTATGGTAGAGACTGGCTACATATGAGCTGTCGGGGCTGGCGTTTTTACGCTGCTCTAAAATTTGGCCTAACTCGTTAAGAACGTCGCTCATGCTTAATAAATCTCTTTTGGGTCTTTTAATACTGGGTCTACGCTAACCCATTCTTCATTCTGCCAAACACGGTAAAAACAACTACGCCGACCCGTGTGGCAGGCTATTTGGCCTAACTGTTCAACTTTAAGCAACAGCACATCGGCATCGCAATCTAAACGCACTTCATAAAGTTTTTGCACATGCCCAGATTGCTCACCCTTGCGCCATAGTTTTTGACGTGAGCGCGAATAGTAAATAGCACGGCTTTCTTTAATGCTCAGTTCGAGTGATTCTTTGTTCATCCATGCCATCATCAAAATTTCACCCGTTTGATGATCTTGAGCAATGGCAGGTATTAAACCTTGCTCGTTCCACTTAATTTGCTCTAGCCAGTTGCTCATAGTTTCCTCAAAAACAGGCGCAGAATAGCGCAGTTAAGCGCGAATCAGCAATAAAATCACACTGGCTGCGGCCAAACCTATGCCCAGTGTTTCGGGCAAGCCTAAGGCGAAGGCTTGCCACCAAATAAATAAGCCGCTGCCTAGGGTTACTTTGGCTAGGCTGCGAAAGCGTTTGTCTTGGCGAAACTCGCTGAGTTCTTCGCGCAGTTGGCGAATTTCTTGGCGCAGCGCCGACTGTGTTTCGTCTAGGTGGTTTAAGCGAGTTAGGCTGCCGTGCAAAAGGTTAGGAATTTGTGGGGCTTTTTCTATCCAGCTTGGCAGTTGGCGTTTTAATTCTTTATAGGCGGCTTTAGGGCCAAAGCGTTCACGCAGCCATTTTTCCAAGAAGGGTTTGGCGGTGGTCCAAAGGTCTAATTCTGGGTAAAGCTGGCGACCTAAACCTTCAATGTTAAGCAAGGTTTTTTGCAGCAAAACCAGTTGCGGTTGCACTTCCATATGAAAGCGGCGAGCGGTGGTGAAAAGTTGAATTAATACTTGCCCGAATGAAATTTCAGACAGTGGCTTTTCAAAAATAGGTTCAAGCACCGAGCGAATAGCCGAAGCAAACTCGTGCACTTTGGTGGTGGCAGGAACCCAGCCTGAGTCGATATGCAATTGTGCTACTTGGTAGTAGTCGCGGTTAAAGAAGGCCAGCATGTTCATGGCTAAATAGTTTTGATCTTCTTTGGTTAGGCTGCCGACAATGCCGCAGTCGATGGCTATGTATTTGGGGTTTTCTGGGTTTTCGCGCGAAACAAAAATATTACCTGGGTGCATGTCGGCATGGAAAAAACTATCGCGGAAAACTTGAGTAAAGAAAATCTCCACGCCACGCTCGGCCAAGAGTTTAATGTTGGTGCCCTGTTCTTTGATGGCGTTGATGTCGGCCACTGGAATGCCATAGATGCGCTCGCTAACCATCACCTTGCTGCGGGTGTATTCCCAATACACTTCAGGCAGGTAAATAAGATGAGAACCTTCAAAGCTGCGGCGAATTTGCGCGCAGTTGGAAGCTTCAATTTGCAGGTTTAACTCGCCATAAATGGTATTGCGGTAGTCTTCAACAATTTCCATAGGGCGCAAACGGCGGCCATCGGCTGAGTATTTCATCAGCAAACGGGCCATGGTTTCTAATAGCTGTAAGTCGCGCTCGATAGTGCTTTCAATGCCAGGGCGCACTACTTTTACCACGACATTGGCACCTGCGCTGCCGTCCTCGGCAAATAATCGTGCTGCATGCACCTGAGCAATAGACGCGGAAGCCATAGGGGTGGCTTCAAACTCGTAGAACAGCTCTTTGATGGGTTTGCCCAATTGTTCTTCAATAAGAGCAATGGCGATTTTGCTGGCAAAGGGTGGGACGTCGTCTTGCAGGCGTTTTAGCTCGATGGCAATTTCTTCAGGAATCAGATCGGGGCGAGTCGATAGAATTTGCCCAAATTTGATAAAGATAGGGCCGAGCGCCTCTAAGGCTAAGCGCAAGCGTTCGCCACGGTTTAGCTTGGCTGGCACCGGGCTTAAACGCCAAGGTGCCAGCCAGAGTAAAATGCGCAGCGGTAATGGCAAGAGTTCAGTTGGCAGTAGGCTATCCAAACGATAGCGGGTAAAAACAAACAGAATTTTCCACAAACGCCAGATTCTTGCCACGCTGTTATTCCTACTTAATCAATTAAGGCTTAACACCACGGTGTAATGCCACGACACCGCTGGTTAAATTTTGGTAGCTAACACGCACTAAACCGGCGTTTTCCATCATGCCTTTTAGGGTTTCTTGGTCTGGGTGCATACGAATGGATTCAGCTAAGTATTTGTAGCTTTCTGAATCGTTAGCAACCACTTTGCCCATAAAAGGTAAGGCGGTAAAAGAATACAGGTCGTAGGCTTTGCTCATTAATGGATTGGTGGGTTTGGAAAATTCCAGCACCAAGAGGCGACCGCCGGGTTTTAAGCAGCGCGTCATGGAGCGCAGTGCTGCGTCTTTGTCGGTAACGTTACGAAGACCAAAAGCAATGGTAATAACATCAAAGCTTGCGTCTGCGAAGGGTAGGCACTCGGCGTTGGCTTGCACATATTCTATGTTGCCCACATAGCCTTGATCGGTTAGGCGCTCGCGGCCAACTTCCAGCATGGAAGAGTTGATATCGGCAAGCACCACCTTGCCTTGTGGGCCAACAATTTTTGAGAACTTGCGAGTTAGGTCCCCCGTGCCACCGGCTAAATCTAGCACCTGATTGCCAGGGCGAACGCCTGAGGTGTCAATGGTGATGCTTTTCCATAGGCGGTGAACACCAAACGACATGAGGTCATTCATGATGTCGTATTTGCTGGCTACCGAGTGAAAGACATTTGCCACCAAGGCTTGCTTGTCTTCAGCGTTTACGGTTTTGTAACCAAAATGCGTGGTTCTTCCTTCGCTCATAAGGTTCTCCGGACTGGGCCTAAAAATAGGCGAGTAGTTTAGCGGTGGCTTAACTAAAAGTCTTGCGTTCAGTCTATTTTGTTACAGATAAAACTTGCTCAATTGGCCAGATTTGTCTAATGTCTGACCAAGTTACATAGGGATATATCTCGTTATGAGTAGATTAATCTGGATTTTTCCTTTGCTGATTTTGACCAGCCTAAACCTGTATGCTGAAGCTGTGTTTCGAGTTGCCAGCCCGCAGGATACCTATCCACCTTTCTTCGTTCAAAATAAGGATGGCCAAATTACTGGGACTGCGATAGACCCTTTGGTTCAGGCTTTGCAAAAGCTAAATATTACGTTGCAAGTGGCACCTCTACCTACTTTGCGCGGTGAAATTTCGTTTGAAGACGGCGGCGTACATGCCAATTTTCGCTCAAAAGCTTGGGTCAGAGATCCTGAGCGCTATCTCTGGTTCGACCTAGGCGTGTGGTTTGAAGATGTGCTGATTTACCGTGATGATCTGCCTAACCCACCGAAAAGCCTAAACGATCTTCACGACAGCGAAATTATTACGCATCTGGGTTATGTCTACCCTGCGCTAGAATCGGCTTTTCAAGAAAAACGCGTCGTGCGTTTAGATCGGCTGTCTGAACGGCAGATGATTAATGCGCTATTTCAAGCTCCTGTTGCCAGCCAGCGCATGCTGCTAATTAATAAGCATGTTTGGGATTGGTATAAGCAAGACATGCTGTTGCCCGATGTGCCAATTCACCAGTCTTCGTTCTTGGTTGGTTGCACTAAATTAGAGCTGCAACTGAAGAAAACCCCAGAGATGGAGCAGCTCTTGTCGCAGTTACAGCAAGTGTTCAGAAAACAGACCAAGGTAGCTGGACCCTCGCCTTGCCAAGCAAAGGCCGATTTGCACCTTGCAGAAAAAGCCCAGTAATTCATTCTGTAGCCCTTCACTAAGGAGATAAGAATGAAAAACACAGGTTATAAAATAATTACACTCGCCTTCTGGGTTTTAGCCATTTATATCTGGTGGCAAGGTTGGGAATCTATTTACATTATCCCGCAGATTGCATTAGTAGTGGCTGGCGTGCACTTGCTTGAAGTGGCGTTCTTCTGGTTGTTCCACCGCGCTAAAAGCAATTATCCTCGTTTAGATGCGGCAGGTGTGTTTATTTTTGGCGTGTTCCATCTCTTGCCTATTATGCGCCGCCCAGTGTTTTAACTCTCACTTAGGCTGCCGCTTAAACTCTGTGGGCGTGCAGCCTGTTATCTTTTTAAATGCCGTTATGCCCGAAGGGCGTGCCAAGTGCTGAATTTACGGTGAGTTTAAAAACGACAAGCCAAAAGATAGCTGCAAAACAAAAGCGGCGTTAAAAATCAGGCCAGAGGTTTGTCAGCAGGCCGTCTCTGACAAAAGCTCTAGGGCTTCTTGTAAGGTTGATGTGAATTTCAATTCGTTTTCAACAGGCTGCAGTTTGGCTCTGGCAATGGTCTTTAATGGTTGAAACTGCAAATCAGAGATAATGACCTGAGTTTGATGCTTACGGCTTGAAGCTAAAAACTTTGTTAGGGCCGCTAACCCTCCGGCATCAAGCAAACTCACCCCATCCATATAAAGCACCACGCCTTTATTCGATTGAGTCGTTTGGGCTAATTCTGCAAAGACTCTTTCTGCGGCCGCAAAAAACAGTGGCCCAGTGATTTTATAAACGGCCCAGCCTTCGGGTAAGGGTTGGCTGATAAGTTTGCGAGAATCGCTGACATTGTTGAACTTGGTTAGCTCGGATATTTCACGCATAAACATCAGCGCGGCAAGTACTACGCCAACACCAATGGCAATAACCATATCAAACAGCACAGTTAAACTTAGGCAGGTGATGAGAACTAATGAATCGCTTTTGGGGGCGGTTTTTAAGAAGGCGATAACTTTATCTAGCTCGGCGATATTCCATGCAACAACTAACAAAATTGCCGCCATCGAAGCCATGGGAAGATAGGCTAGAAAGGGTGCCAGAATTAATAGGCCGGCCAGCACCACTAAGCTGTGAATCATGGCCGAAATTGGACTATTGCCGCCGGCTCTAACGTTGGCACCAGAGCGAGCAATGGCTGCTGTTGCCGTAATGCCGCCAAAAAAGGGCGCAATAATATTGCCAATGCCTTGGCCTAATAACTCGCTATTGGCGCTGTGATGGGTGTTGGTGATGTTATCCAGTACCACCGCACAGAGCAACGATTCGATGGCTCCCAGCATAGCGATCGAAAAAGCCGCCGGTAATAAACTTTCGATTAATCCAAGACTTAGACCAATGGGCTGGTGGTCTGGGCCTAATTGCTGCCAAGGCCAGATAAATTCAGGCGCAAAGGGCGGAATGCCAGAGCCTTGGCTGCCATCAGGCAGTAGATAGGTAAAGCGGCTGCCAATGGTATCCACTTCAAAGCCAAACCAAGACAAGAGCCAAGCCACCAACACGCCAACCAATAATGCGGGTATATGAGGCGGTAAGGTGCTGATTTTTTTCCAAAAAATTAGTGTGATTAGAGTGGCCATACCGACGGCTAAGGTGGCTAGATCGAGGTTTGGTAAGGCCAATGCAAGATGCTGAATTTTCTCGATATAGCTTTCTGGGTATTGCATGCTCAGCCCCAGAAAATCTTTTAACTGCAGGGTGCCAATAACAATGCCAATGCCAGTGGTAAAGCCAAGTGTGACCGACTGCGGAATGTATTCAATTAAACGCCCCAGCCGCGCAAAAGCGAGCACCAAAAGAATAATGCCCGACATGAATGTGGCAATCAGCAAGCCACCTAAACCAAATTTTTCCGCAACTGGAAAAAGAATAACCACAAAGGCCGCAGTTGGCCCAGAGATGCTGTAACGAGAGCCACCCGTTAGGGCGATGATAAAACCCGCAACAATCGCGGTATACAAACCGTATTGCGGTGGCACGCCACTGGCAATAGCCAGCGCCATAGAAAGCGGAATGGCAATAATCCCAACCGTAATGCCGCCTGCAAGATCGCCAGCAAAACGTGTTTTAGTGTAGGGAGTGTCTTTAACGGTTTCACGCAATGCGTGGCCAAGGCGTAGAGAAAAGAGGTGTGAACGTGGCATAAATCGCGCCTAATAGGGGGTATCTAAGGCGCGAGATTATAACAGAAATTTTGCGCTATAACCCCATGACCAAACCGCGTGGCAGGTTTAATGCTTGCGCAATTGGGCCTAACACCAAAATCTCAATCATTTGAATGGCAAGGAAGATGGCTATAGGTGAAAAATCAATGCCGCCCAAGTTAGGAAGCAGATTGCGGATAGGACGCATGACTGGCTCTAAAATCTGGTTGATTAAGATAAGCGCAGGGTTATATGAATTTGGCGCAATCCAAGATGCAACCACCATAATAATTAAGCCCCAGAAATAAATTTTCAGCAGCAGCGAAACCAGTGCCAGTGGTGCCCAAAGCAGAATGTTGCCCCAAGGAATAAAGGCAAAAGAGAGCCAAAAAATAACAGCCATAACGCCCACTTGAATGGCGTAAGCCAAAATTAACGAGGCAACATCTAGGCCTGCAAATCCAGGGATGATTCGGCGCAAAGGAATAAGGACTGGGTTGGTGGCCTTCACAATAAACTGCGACAGAGGATTGTAAAAATCGGCGCGCACCAGTTGCAGTAAAAAGCGCAGAATGACGACGAGTAAGAAAAAGCCGCCAATGGTATTGATTAGAAGCAGGCTGGCTTGAGATATGGGTGACATGATGGCTCCGTTAAATTCTAAAGTTTGGGTTTTAGAATAGGTATATAGGTCTTAAATCAAGGTTTTCTAGTCTTTGCTTTGGCTTAATTCTATGGCGCGCTGATGCGCCGCTTGCAGGGCTTGGCTAACTATGCCACGCAAGTTAGCCTGCTCGAAACTGGTAATGGCTTGCTCGGTAGTGCCACCTGGAGAGGTGACACGGCGGCGTAGCTCGGCCACCTCAACATCGCTTTGGCGCGCCATTTTTCCAGCCCCTTGCGCTGTTTGCAAACATAGGTCGGTGGCGGCTTGGCGAGTTAAACCAAGGTTTACTGCGGCATCAATCATAGCTTCCATCAATAAGAAGAAATAAGCCGGGCCGCTGCCAGATAAAGCCGTAACCGCATTGATTTTATCTTCACTGCCCACCCATACGGTTAAGCCCACTGCACGCAGAAGGCTATCAGCTAGGTCGCGCTGCTCTTGGCTTACTTGTTTGTTGGCGTACAAGCCCGTGGCACCTTCGCGTAACAGGGCAGGAGTGTTGGGCATGGCACGCACAATGGCACGACAGCCACTCCATTGACTTAAGCTGGCAATATCAATGCCTGCAGCGATGGATATTAATAAGGGTTGATTCTTTTGCAGAGTTGCTTGCAGTGGCATTAACACGTCTTTAGCAACCTGAGGCTTAACCGCTAAGATCACCACATCTGCGCGCGCAATGGCCTGCAGGCCCTCGGTATGAGTGTTGACTTGAAATTGTTTCTCAAGCAGATCGCGCTGAGCTGGGTTTGGCTCTGCCACTTCAATTAGCTTGGCACTTCTTTCGCCTTGCTCGATGAGTCCGCCAATAATGCTGCTGGCCATATTACCGCCGCCAATAAATGCAATTCCTGTCATAAAGAGCCTTAAAGTAAAAGTTGTCTTGCTGTTGCCATTTATTTGCACTGCAAGCTTATATAAGATGGCAACCAGGTAAAAAGTAGACGTAATTTGCGTTTGCTTTAGAATACAGGCGCAAAGCGTTCTTAGCCTATCGATTTTAACAATAATATGTAAGCCTATTTGCGTTGTATAACTTTGATGCGCATCAGCTTAATAACAGAGGAGCTATTATGGACATTACTGAACTGTTGGCTTTCAGTGCAAAACAAGGAGCATCAGACTTACACTTGTCGGCTGGCATGCCCCCCATGATTCGTGTTGACGGCGCTGTGCGCCGTATCAATTTGCCTGCCTTAGATCATAAAGAAGTACACCGTTTGGTGTATGACATCATGAACGACAAACAACGCAAAGATTACGAAGAATTTTTAGAAACCGACTTCTCCTTTGAGGTTCCTGGTGTCGCTCGCTTCCGTGTTAACGCGTTTAACCATAATCGTGGTTCGGGTGCGGTATTTCGTACCATTCCATCGAAAGTGCTGAGCATGGAACAACTGGGCTTGGGCGATGTGTTCAAGAAGCTTGCCAATATTAAAAGCGGCATTGTGCTGGTAACTGGGCCAACGGGTTCGGGTAAGTCGACCACGCTTGCTGCCATGGTTGACTACATTAATGAAAACCAATATTCACACATTCTTACTGTGGAAGATCCTATCGAGTTTGTGCATGAATCCAAAAAATCATTAATTAACCAACGTGAAGTGCACCGCGATACCTTAGGCTTTAATGAAGCCTTGCGCTCGGCTTTGCGTGAAGACCCTGACGTTATTTTGGTGGGTGAGTTGCGTGACCTTGAAACCATTCGCTTGGCATTAACGGCTGCGGAAACTGGACACGTTGTGTTTGGCACCTTGCATACTAACTCAGCCGCCAAAACCATAGACCGTATTGTTGACGTGTTCCCTGCCGAAGAAAAATCCATTGTACGCTCTATGCTTTCTGAGTCTTTACAAGGGGTTGTTTCCCAGTCTTTGCTAAAGAAAAACGGTGGTGGACGCGTTGCGGCTCATGAAATTATGGTCGGAACCCCAGCCATTCGTAACCTTATTCGTGAAGACAAAGTAGCGCAAATGTATTCATCAATTCAAACTGGCGCGCAGCATGGCATGCAGACGTTAGACCAATGCTTGCAAGGCTTGCTTGCCAAAGGATTGATTAGCCGAGAAGCCGCCAAGGAAAAAGCGAAAAACCCTGACCTATTCTAAGGCGTACCATGGCAATCGAAACGTTTTTACAGTTAATGGTGGATAAGGGCGCGTCTGATTTATTTATTACGACGGGTGTGCCGCCTTCTATGAAAATTAACGGCAAACTCATGCCGTTAACTAAAGCCATCCTTAAGCCGCCACAAGTAAAAGAGATTTTGTACGGCCTAATGACAGAAAAACAACAGCAAGAGTTTGAAGACACTAAAGAGCTTAATTTTGCGGTGGCGGCACCAGGTATTGGGCGTTTTCGTGCCAATGCATTCTTTCAGCGTGGCACTAGTGGTTTAGTGCTACGCCGTATTGAAACGCGCATTCCAACTCTAGATGAGCTGGGATTGCCAAGTATTCTTAATGATATTTCCATGACCAAGCGCGGCTTGGTGCTCTTTGTTGGGGCTACCGGAACGGGTAAGTCGACATCGCTTGCAGCCATGATTGGGCATCGCAACAAAAACAGCCGTGGGCATATTTTATGTATCGAAGATCCTATTGAATTTATTCATTCACACGATGGCTGCATTGTCACTCAGCGTGAGGTAGGAATGGATACCGCCAGCTTCGATGCGGCGTTAAAAAGCAGTCTGCGCCAGGCACCTGATGTCATTATGATTGGTGAGCTGCGCACGGCAGAAAGCATGAAACAAGCCATTGCCTTTGCCGAAACAGGTCACCTGTGTTTGGCTACATTGCACGCTAATAACGCCAACCAAGCTCTTGATCGGGTTATTAACTTTTTTCCTGCAGAGCAGCGTGACCAGGCTTGGCTTGATTTGTCACTGAATTTAAAAGCCATTGTGGCTCAGCAGCTAGTGGCTACCCCCGATGGACAATCGCGCCGTGCGGTTATTGAAATTCTGCTTAACTCGCCTTTAGTTTCCGACATGATTCGCAAAGGTGAAGTGCATGAAATTAAATCGCTGATGGCGAAATCAACGGAGCTGGGTATGCAAACCTTCGATCAAGCCTTGCTGGCCTTATATCAGCGCAACGAAATTAGCTATGAAACAGCCTTGGCTCATGCCGATTCTGCCAACGATCTGCGTTTAATGATTAAACTGGGTGGCAGCAACAGCGCACGCTTAGAAGGTGCCACTCAAAACCTCCGTATCGAAGATTGATGCACCTGCGAGTCAACTTATATTGACTCGCTCCTTTCTCTGCTTTATCCTTCTGCCCCCTTTTACTGCGTCGGAATGTTTCTGACGTGTTTTGTTAATAGTTGGAGTTTGCTTAATGGCTACAATCAACCAATTGGTTCGAAGCCCACGTAAACGTAAAGTGGCTAAGAGCGACGTGCCTGCACTGCAAGCCTGTCCTCAACGTCGTGGCGTATGTACTCGTGTATACACCACTACCCCTAAAAAGCCTAACTCAGCACTACGTAAAGTATGCCGTGTACGTTTAACCAATGGCTTTGAAGTAAGTTCTTACATCGGTGGTGAAGGCCACAACTTGCAAGAACATAGCGTGGTATTAATCCGTGGTGGTCGTGTTAAAGACTTACCTGGTGTGCGTTATCACACTGTTCGTGGTGCTCTGGATACCTCAGGCGTTGCGAATCGTAAACAATCCCGTTCTAAATACGGTGCAAAACGTCCTAAGAAATAATTTCTTAGGCTTTATAGATAAGAGTAAGGCTGGGCTATTGTTATCAGTGCTCAGACTGACCTGAAGACCAAGAGGGCTTATCATGCCAAGAAGACGCGTCGCTGCGAAGCGCGAAGTTCTGCCAGATCCTAAATTTGGGAATGTTACTCTGGCCAAATTCATGAACCATGTAATGGTGAGTGGTAAAAAATCAGTTGCTGAAAGCATTGTTTATGGCGCATTGGAAAACATGGCCAAAAAACAAGGCGGTCACGAATTAGAATTATTCGAAAAAGCGTTGGAAGCTATCCAGCCCATGGTTGAGGTTAAAGCTCGCCGTGTGGGTGGTGCTACCTACCAAGTGCCAGTAGAAGTACGTCCTAACCGTCGTCAAGCACTGGCTATGCGTTGGTTGGTAGATGCTGCACGTAAGCGTGGTGAAAAATCCATGGCTCAACGTTTGGCCAACGAAATGTTAGAAGCTTGTGAAGGCAAAGGCGCAGCGGTTAAAAAACGTGAAGACGTTCACCGCATGGCTGAAGCGAACCGTGCGTTCTCTCACTATCGCTTTTAATTAAGAGGCTGCATCGTGTCACGTACTACCCCTATTGAGCGTTATCGTAATATTGGTATCGCCGCGCATGTGGATGCTGGTAAAACCACCACATCAGAACGAATCCTGTTTTATACAGGCAAGTCACATAAGCTGGGCGAAGTGCATGACGGTGCAGCCACCATGGATTGGATGGAACAAGAGCAAGAGCGTGGTATTACCATTACTTCGGCTGCCACCACTTGCTTTTGGTCTGGCATGAAAAAACAATACGATGAACATCGTATAAATCTTATTGATACCCCTGGGCACGTCGACTTCACCATTGAAGTTGAACGCTCTTTGCGTGTGTTGGATGCGGCTGTTGTGGTGCTTTGTGGCTCTTCAGGCGTGCAACCACAAACTGAAACCGTGTGGCGTCAAGCCAATAAATACGAAGTGCCACGCATGGTCTTCGTAAATAAGATGGATCGCACTGGTGCCGATTTTTTTCGTGTCGTGCAGCAATTAAAAGATCGTCTTAAAGCCAATCCTGTTCCTGTTCAAATCAACTTGGGCAGCGAAGACAAATTCTTGGGTCAAATTGACCTAGTCACCATGAAAGCCATTATTTGGAATGAAGCAGATCAAGGCATGACCTTTACTGAAACTGATATTCCAGAAGATCTACTGCCAGTTGCAGAAGAATGGCGAGAAAAACTGCTTGAAGCGGCCGCAGAAGCCAGCGACGAGCTTATGGATAAATATTTAGAAGGTGAAACGCTTTCTAACGAAGAAATTAAAGCAGCACTGCGTAAGCGCACCTTAGCAAACGAAATTGTGCCAGTTTGCTGCGGCACAGCCTTTAAAAACAAAGGCGTGCCAGCTCTGTTGGATGCGGTGGTTGATTATTTACCCTCGCCAACCGAAGTAAAATCCATTCAAGGGCATCTTGAAGACGAAACTTTGGCTGAACGTCATTCTTCCGACGACGAGCCATTCTCGGCATTGGCTTTCAAAATTGCCACCGACCCCTTTGTTGGCACGTTAACCTTTATCCGTGTTTATTCCGGTGTGCTGAACTCAGGCGAGGCTGTTTTTAACTCGGTAAAAGGTAAGCGCGAGCGCATTGGGCGCATGGTGCAAATGCACTCCAATGCCCGTGATGAAATTAAAGAAGTTCGCGCCGGTGATATCGCCGCCTTGATTGGCCTAAAAGATGTCACAACAGGCGATACCCTTTGTGATATGAACAACCCAATCATTCTGGAGAAAATGGATTTCCCAGAGCCAGTAATTTCCATTGCGGTGGAACCTAAATCTCAGGCCGATCAAGAAAAAATGGGTATTGCGCTTGGTCGTCTAGCTCAAGAAGACCCATCTTTTCGCGTTGAAACCAACGAAGAGACTGGGCAAACCATTATTTCCGGCATGGGCGAATTGCACTTAGATATTATTGTTGATCGCCTGCGCCGTGAATTTAAAGTCGATGCCAATATCGGTAAGCCGCAAGTGGCTTATCGTGAAAAAATCACCAGCACCGTGGAAATTAATAATAAATTTGTGAAGCAATCTGGTGGTCGTGGCCAGTATGGCCATGTTGTCATTCGTTTCGAGCCAACCGAGAACGAAGGGCTTGAGTTTATTAATGAAATTGTCGGCGGCGTGATTCCTAAAGAATATATTCCAGCGGTAGAAAAAGGCATTGCCGGCCAAATGAAAAACGGTGTGTTGGCTGGCTATCCATTGCTTGGCTTAAAGGCCACCTTAATTGATGGCTCTTACCATGATGTCGACTCTAACGAGATGGCGTTTAAAATTGCCGCTTCTCAAGCCACGCGCATGCTGTCAGAAAAAGGCAATGCGGTATTGCTTGAACCTGTTATGAAGGTAGAAGTGGTAACCCCGGAAGAATACATGGGCGATGTTGTTGGTGATTTAAACCGTCGCCGTGGTTTGATTTCTGGCATGGACGAAAGCTTGGCAGGCAAAGTGGTTAACGCCAGTGTGCCACTCGCTGAAATGTTTGGCTATGCCACCGACTTGCGCTCAGCCTCGCAAGGGCGTGCAACCTATTCAATGGAGTTTGAGCGCTACGCTGAAGCTCCAAACAATGTGACTAATGCAATTATTAATCGAACTTAAATTTAACTTTTATTGAGGTGTGCTATGGCTAAGGAAACATTCGAACGTTCCAAAACCCACGTAAACGTAGGCACCATCGGTCACGTTGACCATGGTAAAACCACATTAACTGCTGCATTAACCGTAGTATGTAACCAAGTATGGGG
>JBASZG010000076.1:0-3793 GCA_049277875.1 Venatoribacter sp. | reverse complement strand
CTAAAAGAGAAACTAGACACCTGCGAGTTAGACGATGCTTTGTTAGAGCAAATTCTTCCTTGCTTAGAGCCTGCCGATGGTCAACATCTGCAAAGCGCATTGGATGCCTTCGATTTTGAACAAGCCTCTGCATTAGTATCGCATTGGCTTTAATAAGGTATAACCATCATGATTAGTAAAAAACCAACACTGCTCCTTGTTGATGACGAGCCAACCAACCTTCAAGTTTTGCGCCACACTCTAGGCGATGACTATCGGCTGGTTTTTGCCAAAGACGGCGAAACGGCTCTAAAACTTGCTGATAAAGAACGCCCAGATCTTATTTTGCTGGACGTAATGATGCCAAGAATGTCGGGCTATCAAGTCTGCACAACACTGAAACAGCAAGAGCACACCAAATATACTCCAGTTATTTTTGTGACGGCGCTCAACGACGCCAACGACGAAGAAAAAGGCTTCAACCTAGGCGCGGTGGATTACATTACCAAACCGTTCACTCCAAGCATTGTAAAAGCTCGCGTGCGCACGCATTTGTCTTTGGTGCGTGCCGATGAGCTCAAAGAAACTCGCTTACAAATTATTCGAAGCCTAGGCATGGCGGCGGAATATCGAGACAACGAAACTGGTATGCACGTTGTGCGCATCAGCTATCACGCCAAACGTCTAGCTGAACAAGTGGGCTACGACAGTGAAGCGGCTGAAGAGCTGTTTAACGCCGCCCCCATGCACGATGTTGGCAAAATTGGCATCCCCGATGACATCTTGCTTAAGCCCGGCAAACTCGACAATCGTGAATGGGCCATCATGAAACAGCACACCAACATTGGCGCGAAAATTATTGGTCAGCAAACTTCTGGCTTGCTGCAACTGGCTGCTATTTTGGCCAAGTGCCACCACGAAAAATACGATGGTTCGGGTTATCCGTTTGGTATTAAAGGCGAAGACATTCCCCATCAGGCTCGCGTAGTTGCCATTGTTGACGTGTTTGATGCCCTGCTTAGCAAGCGCCCTTATAAAGAACCTTGGCCAATCGACAAAGTTATTGCGCTGATTGCAGAAGAAAAGGGCAAACACTTCGACCCAGTGCTGGTGGAGGCTTTCTTGTCTGACTTACCTGCCCATTTAGAAATTCAGAAAAAATGGGCAGATGAACAGGAAAGCTAAGACTGCTAGAATGCCGGCCCATTTGTTACCCGCTTGAGCAGTACCTTGGTCGATTTATCCCTTCTTAATCCTCGTCAAAAAGAGGCCGCTACTTACGTAGATGGCCCCTTGCTTGTGCTGGCTGGCGCAGGCTCTGGTAAAACCTCGGTCATTACCCGAAAAATCGCCTACCTTATTCAGGCTTGTGGTATCAAACCCCACCATATTGCTGCGGTTACCTTCACCAATAAAGCCGCCCGCGAAATGAAAGAGCGAGTAATGGCACTGGTTGAAAAAGGCGGAGCCAAAGGTTTAACCGTTTCCACCTTCCACAACCTTGGGCTGAATATTATTCGCCATGAGCTGGTGGCCACTGGCTATAAGCAAGGCTTTTCCATCCTCGACCAAGACGACTGCCGTGGCATTTTGCGCGACGTAATGATTCGCGATCACGGCGACGAAGGCGATATGCTAGAGCAGGTGAAAAACACCATCTCAAATTTGAAAAACGACCTGCTAACCCCAGAGCAAGCCATTGAAATGGCCACCAGCCCAAAAGAAAGCTTAGTGGCACAAGCCTATGCGGTGTATCAGCGCATGCTCAAAGCTTATAACGCGGTCGATTTCGACGACCTAATTATGGTGCCAACGCTGTTGTTTCGAGACAACCCCGATGCACTGGCACGCTGGCAGAAAAAGATTCGCTATTTACTGGTCGATGAATACCAAGACACCAACACCAGCCAGTACGAAATGGTAAAAATGCTGGTTGGCCACAGAACGGGCCTAACAGTGGTGGGCGACGATGACCAATCAATTTACGCTTGGCGTGGCGCACGGCCTGAAAACCTATCGCTGCTTAAAAAAGACTACCCCACCCTAAAAATCATCAAGCTGGAACAAAACTACCGCTCCACTGGTTTGATTTTGAACGCCGCCAACCGCGTTATCGACAACAACCCCCATGAATTTACTAAACAGCTTTGGTCGGACAAGGGCTATGGCGACCCCATTCGTATCTTAAAATGCACCAACGACGAAGTAGAAAGCGAGCGTGTGGCCACTGAAATTATCGAACGCCGCCTGCGCTACGGTGCTAAATACAGCGACTTCGCCGTGCTTTATCGTGGCAACCACCAATCGCGTGCTATCGAAATGAAGCTACAAAGCTATCAAGTGCCCTACAAGCTAAGCGGCGGCCAATCGTTCTTTGGCCGTAACGAAATTAAAGACATCATGGGCTATTTGCGCCTGCTCATTAACCCCACCGACGACGCCGCCTTCTTGCGCATTATCAACACCCCAAGGCGCGAAATAGGCCCAAGCACCATCGAAAAGCTGGGCGAATACGCCAACATGCGTGGTGTGGCCATGCTTGATGCCGTTGACGAAATGGGGCTAGAACAGCTCATGACGCCCAAGTCGCTCGACCGCCTGCGCCGCTTTAAACACTGGCTTGATGGTATCACTCGCAACGCCTACAACGACGACGCGGTTGCCGCCATTAAAGAAATGATTAGCGACATCGACTATGAAAACTGGCTGGCGCAAAATTCCAGCACACCACACCAAGCCGAACGGCGCATGAAAAACGTTTGGTTTTTGGTTGACTCGATTAAACGCATGATCGAAAAAGCCGACGAGCTGGGTGATGAGTGCACCATTGAAGACGCCGTTTCTAAGCTAATTTTGCGCGACATGCTCGAACAACAAGAGCAAGACGATGAAACCGACCAAGTGCAGCTATTAACCCTGCACGCTTCTAAGGGTTTAGAGTTTCCCCACGTTTACATTATGGGGATGGAAGAAGAGCTCATGCCGCACCGCAACAGCATTGAAGCCGACACCATCGAAGAAGAACGACGCTTAATGTATGTGGGCATCACGCGTGCCAAGCGAACCCTAACCCTTACCTACGCGGGTAAACGCCGCCAGTATGGTGAAACTGTGAACACTACCCACTCGCGCTTTTTAGATGAACTTCCCGCTGCCGATGTGCGTTGGGAGGGCAAAACCGAAATGACCAAAGAAGAGAAAAAAGAGCACGGCAAACAAACCATAGCCAGCCTTAAAAGCCTTCTTAGCGACAGTTTGGATTAGGGTAATTTATACCCCCAATCTTCTAAGCAACTAGCCCCAAGGGTATAGGCCAATCATGCCTTGAACGGCGTAACATAGCTGCTCTGTCTCGCTGTTTAGTGTTATTCCCATGCCTCAAATTCCTAAACAGGATTGGTCTCCTCAATCCGCCGAAGTGCAGGCAAATCAACGCGCCGCCTACGACCACCTGCGCAATACTTGTCCTGTTGCTTATAGCGAATTACAAAACTGGACGGTATTTCGCCATGCCGATGTAAAACGCATCTTGCTTGACCACCAAAGCTTTAGTAACCAAGTGTCTAAGCACGTTTCTGTACCTAATGGCATGGATTTACCCCAGCACGCGCCTTATCGAAAACTCATAGAGCCTTATTTCAGCGGCGAACGCGTGGCCGAGTTTAAGCCAGTTTGCCAAGCCATTGTCGACGAGCTGGCCTACCAAAGCCTAAGTGGCCCACAAACCGAATTGATGGCTGATTTTGCCGAACCCATGGCGGCACGTTTACAGTGCGCCTTTATGGGCTGGCCGCAAGAACTCGCCGACACCTTA
>JBASZG010000075.1:0-6278 GCA_049277875.1 Venatoribacter sp. | reverse complement strand
GATTTTCAGGATCAAAACTCACGCGAACGTTTGAACGATTGGCATTAGTAGGGATAACGCTATCAGCGTCAGCACCGGCCAGTGTTTTGATTTCTGAGTAATCCGATTGCTGTACTTCAGACTCTATTTCTAAGCAAGCAGAGGTTAACGAGGCCGCTATCACGATGGCAGCGAATTGAACTAAGCGTTTCATATAGGTGCTCCGTGACGAATTCGAATTAATCCATTTCGTCATTATTGTTATTTTGTGTAGCGGAGTGTAACTGTTTTGTTTTTATTTTCTAGTACTAAAGTACAGCTAATCATAAAGTGGTGCTGCACGCTCGACAGAGCCTATTTACTGATAAGTACATAGGCTCAGGCTCTTACCGTATTTTTTCTAAATCGACATCGGTTATTGCCTTGCCTTGGTTGCTTAAAAAGCTTGCCACTTGGCGCTGCATTTCTGGGTGAATATCAACGCCAACGAAGGTTTCATCTTGGTTGTCGGCATCGGGAATTATATGGTTGGCTTTCTTTGCCAACGCCACGTCTAAACGTGCTTGACGGGCTTTGATCTTATCTGTGGCAAGCTCGTATTCCAAAGCGTAATACTTTTTGCTTGGGTCTAAGGCATCACGCTCGGCTTGCGCAGACGCCACAATGCTCTCTAAAAATTCGATTTGTTCATCGTACATTTCATCTAGCTCACGCGCTTCTTTTACCGCTTTGGCGTGCACTTCGTTTTTAGGCAACAAGAAAGAAGCATGATCGCCACGGTTTAGCTTCATGGCCAATTGCAACACAGTTTTATCGCCGTTTTGAATTAGGCCAGTATCGCCGCCTTCGCGACCACGTTGCACATAATCACCACTGGTAGCCAAGCCAAGAAAATTAGCTAACGCATTACTGCCTGCCATCGGGTAATCGTCATAGGCAAGCACAGGGGGCAAGACCTTATCTTGCGAATTGGTATCGTCGCCGACGATTTGGGTAATTAAGATAGGGCGTGAAGCCAAGCCGTTTTCATCAGCCACCTCTCCATCTACTGGATTGCGAGTTTTTAGGCCCTCGTAGTAATTCAGTGGCTCGGCACCGTCGATTGCGGCATGCACCGAGGCAAAGAAGCGATAGTAGTTTTCGGTACCTTTCAACACACCTTTGGCATTTAGACCATCGGCTAATTTAGCGCCAATCACCTCAGAGCCTTCTAGAGTGCGAAGTAGCACACCCGCTGGCGCCAGCATGGTAATAGAGCGGATGTTTTTATCCATCGACAACCAAGGCGCGGCTACGATATTACCCACCGAATGGCCAACGAAGTGGATGTTGTTAAAGTCGATAGCGTCTTTTAAATACTTCTCGGTTTTTTTGGCTACATCTTCATCGTCACCTGTCTTCTGTCTATTGCGCACATCATCGCAAGCAACTGCTGTACCCGATTTCATGCCGCATTGCGAATACATACCCTTGCGCAAGTAATAAGACAAAAAGGCCAAATCAATTGTGGACTGGCGCAAAATATCACGCTGCGCCAAAGGGACGGCTGGGTTTAAAAAATGCGCACCTGAAGCATCAATATTGCCATCGCTTTTGGTTATGCCCTCGTCGTCTACTGCTTCCATGTCACTCACCAAATCCATAAGGTAAGTGCGCTCTAATGCATAAGGCATGAATTCACGAGCTGGGCAAATATCGAAACGATCAGGGCCTTCACCACTGGCACAGGTCGCTTGAAAATTGTAGTTTATTTCAGGAGCGTATAACTGTGAGCGGCTTGCGTCTTTTGAATTACTCATATCCAAACGCTCTTTCACCATGCCGTGCATTGGCATATCTATACCGATAACTGCAAAACCTTGCTTGGCTAACGCATCAGCAAAGGCAAGAGCGTTGGTGCGATCTTGCTGAATAGCGTGCTGAAAAATCACCAATGGAAATTTTTTACCGCCATTAGCCGATACGGTTTTTTTAGGCATAGCTAGCACTACGGGGTTATAGACCCAGCCCTCTATCTTAGGTAGTTCACCGTTTTTTCGCACGGCATCGGTATTGCAGCTTTTAATTTCTTACCTAAGCCCTTTTCACCACAACTCCAAGTGCCTGAGGTAAAACGCTCGCCTCGAACACGGTTCATCAGGCCGTTATTCGTACCTATATAAAAATTACGGTCGTCTAGCTCGTCCAGCGTTTGTTTTTGCCCTTTGCTTAATACGGGTAAACGAATTGTGCCTGGGAATACTATCGCCTCTTTGCCAGGGGTTAACGATGTTGGCCTATCTTTCATAGTGCCCACATCTAAAAAGCACAACGCTTTTTGGCACTTCATGGTTTGACCGTTTACGTTGCCCCAACTACTTGGAAACTCTGGCTGCACCTTGCCTGCAATAATATCTTCGGCCAGTTTAATTAAAGGCGCATCTTCACGTTGTGTAGTGATAGACCAGTTAATAACCAAGTCATCTTTCGCCACATAATTACCCTTTAGCACTGGGCGAATGCCGTAATAAGTAATGCACTGCAACATGGTAATTTGGTCGGCTTTATGACCCTCACAGGTAGTAGGTTCGCCCAAATCGGTTAGCCCAAGCTTGGTTGTGCCGTTGGCCACCGAAGCCGCCAAAGGCGCATCCACCCATTTGCCTTCAAGGTCTTCAATGCCTTTTACCACCGCCACTGTGTAAGTGCGGTCGTGCTTAAGCGGCTTTTTGGGCACGATATACATCACATAGCTTTTTTTGCCGCCAATATCGCTTTCCTCGTAATTAATTTGAATATCGTCGGCTGTTAATTCACGCTCAACCGCTTTGGGGCGAATGCGCGCAGGGTAACCTACAAATTCACGTTCACCCGTTTCCTTGCCCTCGTCGTCTAAAACAGGCTTGCCTTCTACCTGTGCCATTTCAAACACGCGCACTGTTTGCCCCACAATAAGCGTGTTTTTATTAATTGGGCCAGTAAAGGCCAAGCGCCAGCTTTCCACGGTGGAAAAACCATCTAAATCGCTTAACGCTTTTGCCACGTTATAAGAAGAATCTTTGGTGTCTACTTCGCCATTGGCTTTTTTAGGCAGCGGCACTTTTAGCGTGCCGTCGTGCGCAGGATAGTTGCCATAATCGTCAAATTTTGGCTCCCATCCGGCCTCGAACATCAGGTTATTAGGGAAAGGAATCACTTGGTTTTCTGGGTCGAACTGCACCCGCGTGGTTGAACGTTCATCCGAGCTGGTAATTTTACTGCCCGTGTTCATATCAATATCGGAATAAAGCAACTGACCCATTATGTCTAATACACAGGTTTTATTGCGAGCTTCCAGTCTGGCTCGTTTTGACACATAAAAAAAGGCGACCCTAAGGCCGCCTTATCACCAAAGTGGTAAGGGTTAACGCACACCACCACGACGCAGAGCGTTAGGCGTGTAATCGCCACTAGAACGTTTGAAGTTCCATTCGTAAGACGATTTTTCTTCGTTGTCCAAGCCAAGTACCAAGTAACGGCCAGAGCTTAGATCATACAAGGTTTCAACCGCATACCAAGGTACTAAGTTATCGTAATACATTAGGTTATGCGCTTCGGCCACACGCCACAGTTCACCACGACCGTCGTAGTGGTCGATCTCAGTGGCTTGCCAGGTATCTTCATCTAAATAGAAAGTACGTTTGGCATAGATATGGCGCTTGCCTTCTTTCAAAGTCGCTTCCACTTTCCATACACGGTGCAATTCGTAACGAGTTAGATCTTGGTTAATATGGCCAGCTTTTACAATATCATCGTATTTCAATGCTGGGTCTTTTAGCTTGTAAGAGTTATAGGGAATATAAACCTCTTGCTTGCCAACCAATTTCCAGTCGTAACGGTCGGGCGCACCGTTATACATATCTAGGTTATCCGAAGTACGCATACCATCAGAGGCGGTACCTGGGCCATCATAAGAAACCTGAGGCGCCAAGCGCACACGACGTTGACCAGCGTTATACACCCAAGCTTTACGCGGCTCTTTTACTTGGTCGATGGTTTCGTGCACTAGCAGCACGTTACCTGCCAAACGCGCAGGAGAAAGAACGTCTTGTTTGAAATAGAACAAGATGTTGGCATCACGCGAGGCGTCGAAGTCGGTTAAATAAGGTGCGAAGGTAAACTCGTCTTGCAAACGCACGATAGAGTAATCACCGTTTGGCTGAGGAGTAGCTTGGCCAACTACGCGGCTTACGCTACCACCACGATAACGAGTAATGTGGTTCCAAATGGCTTCCACACCCGATTTAGGGATTGGGAAAGGCACGCCTTCCACAAAGTTTTCTAGGCCGCTATCACCAATGGCTTTACTGGAAACCGCGTTTTTCTTAGTAATGTCGTAAATTTTTTGTGGGTAAGCCGAAGTGCGGCGAGTTTCATACACAGGCATAACATAAGTGTCTGGGTATTTTTCAAACATCGCTTTTTGGCCATCGGTTAAATTAGCCGCATACTCTTTGTAATTCTTAGCGGTAATAGTGAACTTCACCTTATCGTTAGGAAATGGGTTTACTGGCTTATCACCCACTTTAAAACCAGCAGGTGGCGTGGTTAAACCGCCGTCCCATGCTGGAATAGCACCGCCATTACCCGCTTTTTCTGCACCCATTGGCGTAAGGGTTGTACCCAGCTTATCCGCCTCGGCCTGAGATACAGCCGCCACTGCACTGCTGGCCGCGAAGGCCAGCGCAATAGCGCTGGCAATCAATTTGGTTTTCACTTTTAACATAATAAAATGCCCCTAATTCTTGAATCGTTTTTAGAATGAATATTTAACAGAAAGCGAGAAGTTATCACGGTCGACCATCTGGTCGTATTTACCGCCTTCAAAGCCTGCATAAGTTACGTCTACGGTAGTGTTGTTCATGTAAACAAAGTTTGCGCCCACACCGTAAGTTACACGTTGGTCAATAAACTGCGCACCTGGCTCTGGGCCGTAACCCATGTCGTAGCCTAAGTTAATATTTGGCGTCATAGTGATGCCTGCAAACGCATTATTGAAGGTTAAGCCAGCGCGTAAACGAATGCCACCAGACCAGTCGGTTACATAACCTTCATCGGTACAGTAAGAGTGGTTTTCATTAGCAGAACTGTTTGTGGCAGTTGTACCAAAAGAACACATATCCAGCCCTGCAGGATTGCCCGCATAGACGTTCTCGTTATTACCAATACCGTAGGCACCGCTGCGGCCATAACGAGCTTTGTCTGTGCTTGGTAAGTCGGCCACATAGGTCGCACCCACCTCAGCTACCAAGGCCAGTTGGTCAGCACCTAACACACGGTCAAAGAACTGAATGTAGGTAGACTGAATTTGCCATACGTCAAACTTGTCGTAGCCCTGTGATACCTCACCATAAAGGCTTTTCGCGTTGCCCCCAGCTTGCTCGACTTTATGCTGGTACATGCGGCTCCAAGGCACGCCGTTACCCGCTAAAATTAGCTCGAAGGCGTTCCATTGCAGTGGTAAATCTGGCTTGTAGCTCAATTCACCACCTAGCGAAGCACCGTTAGGCAAGCTTAACGAGTAGCTCACACCCATAATTTGAATATCTTCTGGGTATGCGATTTGATAGAGCGGACGGTAAGTATCATAGCTCGCATTAGGATTCACAGGAGCGGTGCTACCCGGTGTACCACCTAACACACCCAAACGGTCTTGGTTGGTTATCACGCCGTTAATGTAAGGCACACGGCTATGAATATTCATATAGTAAAAGCCAACTTCGGTGCCGCCAAACAAATCGGTATAGGTGCGCAAAGCCACACCAAACTGACCATCGTCACGAGGCTCATCATCAGCAATACGTTCAGTCATGGGAGAAACACGCTGGCTTAATGGTACCCCATTGGCGATTTCTTGATCACGGAACTCTAGCATGTCACGTTCATCGGCTTCACCACCTAACACAACTGGGCCGCAACCGTCGGCAACAAAGTCAACGGTAGAGAAGAATGTGCCGCAGGGGTCAGTACGAGTTTTTTCCCAGCCAATTTGGTAAAAAGCTTCGAAGGTTGTATTAGCGGTTAAGCCAATCGAGCCATAAGCCATATTTACTGGCAGTAAGCCTTCTTTAATCTCGGCACCTGGGCGACGGAACGCCGAAGCGTCCATTGGGTTTACGCTGTTAATACCGCCTTGGATAAAGGTGCTTTCCCCCCAGTTCACCACTTGGCGACCCAAACGCACGTTAATTGGCATATCGGCTAGGTTAAAATCGCCCCAAACAAACGCATCAAGAATCTCTGCGCCCGCACCAGCATAAGACTTAGTAGCGCTGTTGTAT
>JBASZG010000074.1:0-6440 GCA_049277875.1 Venatoribacter sp. | reverse complement strand
CGCATTCAGCAATAAAACCTTAGATTAATGGTTGGCTTTGTCGCGGTTCTCTGATAATTTCCCCGCCTTGGAATTTTAGGGCTTTGGGCTATCCTTTAGCGAACTAATTATTAAGGCGGTAACGCAATGCAGCAAGATAATAAAGAATTTGCACTGTCTAATTTCAAACCTTATGAGTTAGGAAAAGACGAAGAATACATGAGCGAAGGTCAGTTAAAACACTTCGCTGGCATCCTTAGCAACTGGAAACAGGAGTTGATGGAAGAGGTAGATCGCACGAAAGAATACATGGCAGCAGAATTAAACAATCATGCTGATCCTAACGACCGTGCCAGCCAAGAAGAAGAGTTTTCTTTAGAACTACGCACACGAGACCGCGAGCGTAAGTTGATTAAGAAAATCGAGAAAACCTTGGTGCTGATTGAAGAAGGCGATTACGGCTATTGTGAAGCTTGCGGTGTCGAAATTGGCATTCGTCGTTTAGAAGCTCGCCCCACCGCCGATCTTTGCATCGACTGCAAAACCTTAGCTGAAATTAAAGAAAAGCAGCTCGGCGTTTGATTCTCTAAGGAGCAAAAGACTTCAATGAACAAGGGTTCGTATGTAGGTCGTTTTGCTCCCACCCCCACAGGCCCACTGCATTTTGGTTCACTTCTGGCCGCCTTAGCCAGCTACCTAGACGCGAAACACCACCAAGGCCAATGGCTTATTCGCATCGAAGACCTTGACCCTGTGCGTGAAGACCCCAGCGCCAGCGTTCAAATTCTACATACTCTGGAAGAATATGGCTTTGAGCACGATGGTGAGATTCGTTTTCAAAGCCAGCGCAGCCAAGCTTATCAAGCTTGCCTAGATCGACTTATCGAACTTGGTTTTGCCTTTCCCTGCCAGTGTTCACGCACTCATCTGCATGGTCGACCGCATCATGGTAACTGCCAGAGCAACAGCACTTTAAATATCGCTTGGCGATTTCTCACTGGTTCCGGGCAATACTGCTTTAACGATCGCATTCAAGGGCAGCACTGTGAGGATTTATCGAGCATTGGCGACTTTGTTCTTAAACGCAAAGATGGCCCTTGGGCCTATCAATTAGCCGTGGTGTGTGATGACATAGACCAAGGCGTAACGCATATCGTACGCGGCATTGATTTGCTTGATTCCACGGCCCGCCAAGCCTTGTTATACCAAGCGCTTGCCGCCCCTTTACCCCGCTACGCTCATATTCCTGTAGCCACAGAAAACAATGGGCAAAAACTGAGCAAGCAAAACCTAGCTAAGCCTCTACCGCTGGATAATAAAGCCGAGGTGCTATTTACCGCCTTTACTTGGCTGAATCAGCATCCCCCAGCCGAACTAAAAGGCAGCATCAAAGAGCTATTAGATTGGGGAATAAGGCATTGGAATGAGCACGCATTGCATGGCTTGAAGTCGCAGCCTGCACCAACTTTGTATATACGCTAAGCATAAAAAAACCGGCCTAAAAGCCGGTTCTTTACACAAACGCTAGGTTGCTTATTTTTTGAAGCTGGCGAAACGTTTGTTGAAACGATCGATACGACCGCCAGTATCCACAACTTTTTGCTTACCAGTGTAGAAAGGGTGGCAAGCTGAGCATACGTCTAGGTTCATAGTGCCAGGACGAGTAGAGTTAGTTTTGATTACGTTACCGCAAGAGCATTTTGCTTCTAGAGCGCCGTATTCTGGATGAATATCTTTTTGCATGAGACACCTCGAATCTTCACGCCGCCACTTACAGAGGTTTCCAAGCTATAAGTACCGCGTTACTGGTTATTAAAAAACTTGCTCTTGCTTGAGCAATAAGGATGCGCATAATACCAGAGCCGAATCTTGCAGCAAGTTTTTTATGTCTTTTTTTGTTATCCGAGTTGCTTTGCCAATACCGCTTAGGCGCGTATTCGATTACCTGCCTGAAGCCAATTACGAGCAATCCGCTTATCAAGTAGGGCAACGCGTTGAGGTGCTTTTTGCCAACCGTAAAATGGTTGGCATTATTGTCGCAATCGACAACACCACTGAAGTAGCATTAGATAAACTCAAACCCATCTCCGCACGGCTCGATCAACAGCCATTACTAAGCAGCCTAGACATAGAGCTAAGCCAGTGGTTAGCCACTTATTATCATCACAGTTGGGGCGAAGCCTTTGAACCATTTCTGCCAGTAGCCTTGCGCCAAGGTAAGGCTTTGGCTCAGGCCGAGGAGCTGGCCTGGCGACGCCTAGCCACGACTGCACAGCTTAAAGGTGCTAAACAGGCAGCCTTATGGCAATGTTTTTTAACCCAAGCAACTTGGTCGCACGCCGCGCTTACTCAACAGGGCTTTAGCCTCAGCCAGTTGCGCGCACTGAAAGAAAAACAGTTAATTGAAGAACAGCAGGCTCTGCCCTGCCCTGTTATTCCCACTCAGTTACAGTCCGCGCTGCAGCTAAACTTAGAGCAGCGCCAAGCACTGCAAGCGTTAATAGCCAGCTGCCAGCGTTTTCAAGTCACCTTATTAGAAGGGGTAACAGGATCGGGGAAAACTGAAGTTTATCTGCAATTGATTGAGCACATTTTACAGCAAGGCAAACAGGCGCTTATTTTAGTACCAGAGATTGGCTTAACTCCGCAAACGGTCAAACGTTTTCAAGCTCGCTTTGCCGTGCCTGTGGCGCTTTTACATTCAGGCTTAAACGATACCGAGCGCCTGCAAAGCTGGCGTCAAGCGAAAGAAGGCGTGGCCAGAATTTTAATTGGCACTCGCTCGGCGGTGTTTACGCCCATTCCTGAACTTGGCCTAATTGTTATCGACGAGGAGCATGACGCTTCCTTCAAACAACAAGAAGGATTGCGCTATAACGCTCGCGATTTTGCCATAGTCAAAGCCAGTAAACTCGCCATTCCAGTATTGCTTGGCTCTGCTACGCCGTCACTGGAAAGCCTGCATAACGCTCTACAAGGCAAATACCAGCACTTAAAATTAACGGAGCGTGCAGGCCATGCGCAGCCACCCAAAATGCGCTTAATTAGCCTGCGCAACCAAGAATTGGTCGCAGGCTTTACCAAAACCACGTTGGCCGCCATGCAGGCGCATTTAGATAACCACAAACAGGTGTTGGTGTTTCTCAATCGACGTGGTTATGCCCCATTGCTTGCTTGCAATAATTGCGGCTGGATGGCTTCTTGCCCACATTGTGATGCGCGCTTAACACTGCACCAAACGCCAGCTCGTCTGCATTGTCATCATTGCGATTATCAACAAGCTTTACCCTTCCAATGCCCAAGCTGCCAGAGCCAAGCGCTAATCCATAGCGGCTTAGGCACTGAGCGCATTGCTGATGAACTACAACAACTATTTCCTAACATTGCCATTCACCGTGTCGATCGTGACACGGTACGCTCAAAGGCGGCCTTCGATAATCTTTATAATGAAATCAATAAAGGCGAAAAGGGCATTTTAATTGGCACCCAAATGCTGGCTAAAGGGCATCATTTTCCTAACGTTACTTTGGTGGTCATTCTAGACGCCGATGCTGGGCTATTTAGCTATGACTTTCGCGGTTTGGAGCACAGCAGCCAGCTAATCGAGCAGGTTTCAGGACGAGCTGGGCGAGCCGAAGCGCCGGGCGAGGTGTGGATTCAAACGCTCTATGCCGAGCATCCGCTACTGAATCGCCTAATTCAGCACGGTTACCCTGCCCTAGCCCAAGATATGCTGCAGGAACGTCAACAGCTCAATTTGCCGCCTTTTAGCCACTTGGCTATGTTGCGCTGCGATAGTCCGAACCAAGCCGCTGCTCTGCAGTTTCTGCAAAACGCGCAACAATATGCCTTATCTTGGTTACAACACCATTTAGGCCAAAAACACAGCAGTCCCATCAGCCTGCTTGGGCCAAGCCCTGCTATAATGGAGCGCAAAGCGAACCGCTACCGTTATTATTTGCAGTTTTATACACTGCAGCGTCCAACCTTGCACCAGTTGCTGCATGCTCTAGTTGATTTTCTAGAGCAGCAGCCTAAGCACAATAAAGTGCGCTGGCAGTTGGATGTTGACCCTTTGGATACAATTTAAGAAATGAGCATGCAGCCTAATTTAAAAAACCCAGTTCATCTGTTGGCCTTTGGCTTAGGCTCAGGTTTGGCGCCCAAAGCTCCGGGTACTTTTGGCACCTTGGCCGCCTTACCGATTTGGTGGTTAATATTAAGCTCTGTACCAACCCTGCCTTATTTGGCTGTTATTATTGCTGGCTTTGCTTTTGGCGTGGTGATTTGTGATAAAACCTCTAAAGATTTAGGCGTTCATGACCACGGTGGCATTGTCTTTGATGAATGGATTGGCGTCTGGATTACATTATTGTGGCTGCCTCAAGGCAATGGCTTCTGGCCAGATTTAGCCTGGGTGGCGGCGGCTTTTGTGGCTTTCCGATTTTTCGATATATTAAAACCTTGGCCTATTCGCTGGTTTGATGAAAAAGTAAGCGGCGGTTTCGGTATTATGATCGACGACGTCATTGCTGGTATTTTCGGCCTTATTGTGCTGCAAATAATTCATTTTGTTTTATAACTCCTAACACTTTCGAATTGAGAATCGATATGAAAAAAATCATAGCTGCAAGTTCTATTGCGTTATTACTGCCCTTAACTGCGCAAGCAGAGCAGTATTGGGCAGACAACAGTATTTCATTACTGCATGGCAGCGACTATAAGATGATTCCTGCTGGCCAAACCAGCGATGCAGCCGTGATGACACTAGAGCATGTGTCTGGCCACTCATGGGGTGGTGTATTTTTATTTATAGATCGCGTTCAAAACGGTGGTAGCCAATACCGAGAAACTTATGGCGAGCTTTCCCCCACCATCTATCTGAAGCAATTTAATGACAGCATTATTAAAAGTATTAATGCTGAATTTACTTATGAGTTTGGTTCCAGCACTACAGGCAAGGGGAGCGATACATTTAGCCAAGATAACTACCTAGCCGGTGTGGGGTTAAGTTGGAATATCCCTGGCATGGACTTTTTTAAGACCACGATTTACCACGCATGGAACACTGGCGACAAACGCCAACAAGATGATCAACTTACCCTGAGTTATGGCTGGCATAAGGGCAACGTCAACGTTGATGGATTCTTAGATTACACTCCCAGTCAAAAAAGTGGGGTTGAATCCGAACTCAACTTTACCCCCCAAATTACCTACAATATTGGCCCTGCGCTTGGGTTAAAAAGCAAATTAAAAGTGGGGGTTGAATACGCATACTGGCAAAACAAATTTGCAAGCACCACCGACCAAAATAACTTAAGCCTTTTGCTAAAATGGCACCTGTAAAACATGGCAAAACTAAGTCGCATTCGCACTCAAAACACCGAGAACATCCTAGCCGCTGCAGAACAAGAATTTGTTCTGCATGGCTTTAAAGGCACCAGCATGCAGTCTATTGCTGATCGCGCCGGCCTTCCTAAAGCCAATATTCATTATTATTTTGGCAACAAAGAAGGACTTTATCGTTCGCTCTTAGAGCATATCTTAGAGAAATGGATGAAATTACTGGATGGTCTAACCGAAGGTGAGCCAAAAGATATTCTTGAGCATTATATTCGCTCGAAAGTACGGCTCTCTTTTTCAGAGCCTAATGCATCTAAAATTTTTGCTATGGAGATTATTCAAGGTGCTCCGTTTTTAAAGGATTACCTTGAAGGCCCTTTATTGGCTTGGGTAAAGGAAAAGTCGGATCTCATTAACAGTTGGATATGGCAAAAGAAAATGCCTGAGATCGACCCTGTACAGCTAATTATCACTATTTGGGCTAATACTCAGCATTATGTCGATTTCTCTGTTCAAGTGCTGGCCATTACCACCCAGACCAGCTACAGCGAAGCTCAACAAAAACGTATTGAAGACTTTGTGGCTTCAAGTATTTTAAAAATCATCGGCTTTTAGCACCACTCGATAGCGAGCCTTGCCACTTTCTAAATGCTCAATGGCGGCATTAACTTGACTCATGGGAAAGACCTCAACCAAGGGTTGAATGCCGTGGCGAGCAGCAAAATCAAGCATGGTTACTAAGGTCGCAGGACTGCCAACCGGGGAAGAGGAAACCGAGCGTTGAGCATCCATCAGTGCCATAACACTCACCGGCATGGGTTCAAGCACCGCCCCAACAACATGCAAACGCCCTTTTTTGTTCAGCATCTTGGTATATGCATGCCAGTCCAGCGATTGATTAACCGTGACAAGAATAAAATCGAAGTAACCATAGAGCTTTTTCAACTCTGCCTTGTCGGTAGAACTACAGACTCGATGAGCACCAAAAGCCTTGGCCTCCTCCGCTTTGCTTAAGTTACTGCTTAAAGCAGTAACTTCACAACCCCACTTATTCAAGAATTGCAAAGCCAAATGGCCAAGACCACCAATTCCCACTACGGCCACGCGATGGGTTGGTT
>JBASZG010000073.1:0-2930 GCA_049277875.1 Venatoribacter sp. | reverse complement strand
CTCTCCTTGTGGGGGAGTGTTGTTATTGGGTAAACAGTAGCTTAAAAAATGTTCAAACAAAGTAAAAATTGATATTTTAGAATTTATCTATAAGGTATTGGTTATGATTGGACTAGGCGCTGAGAGCTGGGCGCATAAGTTGCCGCTGCTTTAGCTTGCTACCTTTCGGCACACCCTTCACAGACACGCCGTAAATACATCCATGTAGGCTCGAATGCCGCATCCCTGCGGCATACGGTCTGCTCAAGGTTGCACCGAAACGCTCGCGCAAGCAGCCTATCCGCGCCCTGCGCCCTGCGCCAAGCCTCTAGCGCCAAGCTAATTCATAACCAATACCTTATAGATAAATTCTAAAATATCAATTTTTACTTTGTTTGAACATTTTTTAAGCTACTGTTTACCCAATAACAACACTCCCCCACAAGGAGAGCTGGATGATTAAGAAAGTGCTGATCGCCAACCGTGGCGAGATTGCAGTGCGCATTATCCGCGCCTGCGCCGAGATGGGCATTCGGTCGGTGGCTATTTACACCGAACCAGACCGCCTAGCCTTGCACGTTAAACGTGCTGACGAATCCTATTCGGTGGGGGCAGACCCACTGGCCGGTTATTTAGACCCTTATAAAATCGTAAACCTTGCCGTAGAAGTGGGCTGTGATGCCATTCACCCTGGCTATGGCTTTCTGTCGGAAAACGCCACCTTTGCCAAGGCCTGCGAAGAGAAGGGCATTACCTTTATCGGGCCTAAATCTGAAGTGATTCATAAAATGGGCGACAAAACCCAAGCGCGTGATGCGATGCGTGCGGCGGGTGTGCCTATTACTCCTGGCTCGGAGGGCAACTTAGCCGATATTAACGAGGCCATTGAGCTTGCCAAGGAAATTGGCTACCCGATTATGATTAAAGCGACGTCGGGCGGCGGTGGCCGTGGTATTCGCCGCTGCGATAGCGAGCAAGAGCTTAAAATTCAATACCCTCGTGTTATTTCCGAGGCCACCAAAGCCTTTGGCAGCGCCGAAGTGTTTATGGAAAAGTGCATTATTAACCCGCGCCATATCGAGGTGCAGGTGTTGGCCGACAGCCAAGGTAATGTGATTCATTTGTTTGAGCGCGATTGTTCTATTCAACGTCGCAACCAAAAGCTGATTGAAATTGCCCCAAGCCCGCAGCTTACGCCAGAGCAGCGTCAGTACGTTGGCGGTTTGGCGGTAAAAGCCGCGCAAGCGGTGGGCTATGAAAACGCTGGTACGGTGGAATTTTTGTTAAGTGGCAACGAAGTCTACTTTATGGAAATGAACACCCGTGTACATGTGGAGCACACCATCACCGAGCAAATTACTGGGGTGGATATTGTGCGTGAGCAAATTCGCGTGGCTTCTGGCTTGCCGCTGACCTATCGCCAAGAAGATATTCAGTATCGCGGTTTTGCCTTGCAGTTTCGTATTAACGCCGAAGACCCTAAAAACGATTTTTTGCCAAGCTTTGGCAAGGTGTCGCATTACTACGCGCCCGGCGGCCCAGGTGTGCGCGTTGATACAGCGATTTATACCGGTTATGAAATCCCGCCTTATTACGATTCGATGTGCCTAAAACTGATTGTGTGGGCATTGAATTGGGACGATGTGGTAGCGCGTGGCAAGCGTGCGCTCGACGATATGCGCTTGCACGGCATTAAAACCACCGCCAGTTATTACCAACAAATTTTAAGCCACCCCGATTTTCAGAAGGCCAACTTTGATACCAGCTTTGTGCCTACGCACCCAGAGCTTATGGATTATTCGGATAAACACCACCCCAGCGAAATAGCTTTAGCTATAGCGGCGGCTATCGCTGCGCACGCTGGTTGGTAACGGGTTGCGCGTTTTGATGCGTTGCTTATCTAAGGTGCTTGTCTTGCAGACTCGCCGTAAATCCGTCCTTGGAGGCTCGAGTGCGCCATCCATGGCGCACACGGTCTGCGCAACAAGCTCCTTAGCGCATCGCCATCAAAACACCAAAATTAAACAACAGCCTCCGCTGCTTATTGGAGAGACTTATGAAAAAAATTGAAATCACCGATGTTATTTTACGCGACGCGCATCAGTCGCTGATTGCTACTCGTATGCGTACCGAGGATATGCTGCCTATTTGCGACAAGTTGGATAAGGTGGGGTATTGGTCGTTAGAAGTGTGGGGTGGGGCGACTTTTGATGCCTGTGTGCGTTTTTTAAAGGAAGACCCTTGGGAGCGTTTGCGCCAGTTGCGTAAGGCTTTGCCTAACACTCGTTTGCAGATGCTGTTACGCGGTCAAAACCTGCTGGGTTATCGCCATTACGCCGATGACGTGGTGGAAGCGTTTGTGGCCAAGGCCGCCGAGAATGGCATTGATGTGTTCCGCGTGTTCGATGCTCTAAACGATGTTCGCAACTTAGAAACCGCCATGCGCGCGGTGAAAAAAGCGGGCAAGCACGCGCAGGGCACCATTTCTTACACTACCAGCCCAGTGCACACGCTAGAGAAGTTTGTCGACATGGCCAAGCAAATGGCCGAGATGGGCGCGGACTCTATCTGCATTAAAGATATGGCCGGCTTGCTCACGCCTTACGCCACTTACGATTTAGTGAAGGCGTTAAAAGAGGCGGTAAACCTGCCTGTGGTGATTCATAGCCACTCCACCGCTGGCCTTGCGCCTTTGTGCCAACTTAAAGCGATTGAAGCCGGTGCCGACCGCATTGATACCGCCATTTCGGCCTTTGGCGGCGGCACCAGTCACCCAGCTACCGAGTCGCAAGTGGCGGCGTTGAAGGGGACTGAGTTTGATACAGGCCTAGATTTAGAGCTGCTATCGGAAATTGCCGATTATTTCCGCGAAGTGCGTAAAAAATACCACCAGTTTGAAAGCGAGTTTACCCGCGAAGACGTGTCGGTGCAGATTAACCAAGTGCCAGGCG